>JAZPYW010000151.1:0-6168 GCA_045544415.1 Erysipelotrichaceae bacterium | reverse complement strand
CAGATAGAATGTCCGAAGAAAGGAAATTCTATCATAGTCTTGACCTTTACGGCGTCAAGGTAGAGACTCTCTCACCATATCTGAGAGATTATACGATCGATTACGTTTAGACTTTACCATAGAAAATATAAAAAAACCACCTCATTTTTATATGAAAGTGGTTACAAATGATGAAAGTATGATAATTGAGACAAAACAAGCTTTTTATAACAGAGCCGCTATTGTATTGAGTACGGAATACATGTGGTACTTCAGCAGCCAGGCAGCGTCATTGTACTCCGGTGTCTCTTTCAGGATGTCCAGCAGAGGCAGTACATATTTCTCTGTCTCTTCAAGATAAGCCAGAACTTTTTCCGGAGTCATTCCCATAGCCATTTCCGAGATATTATTGCAGCGGTCCAGACATTTGACCAGTACCGCTTTCGGTTCGGACGAGAGTCTCTGCAGGTTCTCTTTCATGACCCTCTCGCGGTTCTCTCTGCCGGTGTCTTCGTGGCTCAGCAGCGAGACGATCCTTTTCGTCTCTTCATTTACCGGAAGCTCTTCCGCGCTGTAGCGGCTTCCGTTTTCCTTTCTGCCGTCTTCCAGCACGTCGTGAAGGATGCAGGCCGAGAGGATGACGTCATCTTTGATGCCCATAGCCAGCGCATGGCAGGCCATCGTCAGCGGATGGATGATATACGGGACTCTTCTTTCTCCCTTGCGGAACTGTCTTTCATGGACGTTTCTCGCAAAAGGCAGCGCATTGAGGACATTCTCCAGTCCGTAAGACTTTGCCTGGGATTTGAGGAAGGTATACATATTTTGCCAGTCAAAGCTCATTTCCCTCGGACTGTTCTCTGTTCTCTCGCGGATGAGACGTCCGGCAGGCACTTCAAGTTTCTCCGAGAGCTCGACGAACTTGATGGTCTCCGGAAGATATTCGCCTCTCTCCCAGGAAGAAACGGCCTGAAAGGAAACGCCCATTTTCTCTGCCAGCATTTCCTGCGTAAGCCCTCTTTTTCTGCGTTCTGTCTGTATGTTGCTGCCGATAGTATAGCGGATGTATTCGTTTTTCTTCTCGTCGTACATGTCTTCCTCCCGCTTCCGGACTCCGGTATCCGTAATAATGATACGGTTTCTTCCTCTTCTATTCCAACAAACAGAAATTGAATGGACCGGAATCTCTTCAAGTTATACTTGAATAACATATCTTTTTCTCTTACGTATACCATTGAAACATGACGATCAGGCAGAAAAAACGCACCGGTATCAATTATCTGCCTTAAAATTGTATACCGGCCGGATGATCTCCACGATCTCAGCGGTCGGAGTGATGTTCTCCATGATCTCATCCATGCCTTTGTAGGCCATCGGACACTCGTCCAGAGTCTGGTAATGGACACTGGTCGTATAGATCCCTTCCATCTGTTTTTCAAATTCTTCCAGGCTGTATCTCCTTCTCGCTTCTCCTCTGGAGAAGAGCCTTCCGGCTCCGTGCGGTGCGGAATAGTTCCATTCCGGATTTCCTTTCCCGATACAGATCAGAGATCCATCTCGCATGTTGATCGGGATGAGGAGTTTTTCTCCTTTCTGAGCCGATACCGATCCTTTCCGCAGGATCCCGTTCTCCGTATCGATATAGTTGTGTATCGTCGTGAACGTTTCTTCCTCATGCAGTCCCATTCCCTCCAGGATCACCTGCATCATCGCTTTCCGGTTGATCATCGCATATTCCTGCATGATCTTCATATCGTGGAGGTAATCTTCATAGACGCTTCCCTGACAATATGCCAGTTCTCTCGGGATATCGGTGTTTTTCCCTTTCTTCAGCTGAACGAGGGCAGATTCTATCTCCTTCTCTCTGCCTTCTCTTCTGTATCTTTCGATCAGAGCGCTTATCTCTTCTTCCGAAGTATCGTAGAGCTGCCTGCAAGCTTTTTCCTGATAGAGCTCGGCAACAGTTTTTCCCAGATGACGGGAACCTGAATGGATCACGATGTAGAGGTTTTCCTGCTCATCTCTATCCGCTTCAATGAAATGGTTCCCTCCGCCGAGCGTTCCGATCGCCAGCTTTTCCTTATTCAGCTGTTTCTCATCACTGATGATGCGCAGCTCCTTCAGATCCAGTTCTCCCGCAAACGGATGAAGAGTGCTCCGTACATTCCTTCCGGAAGGGATCTCTCTGCGTATGAGCGCATCGAGTTTCGCGAAATCGATCTCCTTTTCTTTGATCCTGCAGGTCTCCATACCGCAGCCGATATCGACACCTACCATGTTCGGTACTGCAGCTCCATGAAGCGTCATGGTCGTACCGATCGTACATCCGGCGCCCGCATGGACATCCGGCATGATCCGTATCCTTGAATCACGGAAGATCTCCAGATCGCAGACGTTTCTTATCTGTTCCAGAGCTTTCTCTTCTACATTTGAAGTATAGACGATCGCTTCATTGAATTTTCCTTTAACGCTGATCATGACGTCTCCTTTCTTTTCCCTGAGGTCTCTATATATGTGCTATCGGCAGGACTCTTGCATACCTGCAGCTTCCCGGCAGACAGTGTTATTTATGCATACTTCATGATGAAGGGAGGATTGACTGCCTCCACCTTCCGCAAGCTTTGGACAATTTGATTAACAAGATCTATCGACCTTCTTAAAGGGATTTATGCCTCCACCCAAACCTCAGTCTTATAGCACGATTACCGTGCGTCAACCCCGTACCCATGCGGCTCATAGAGCCCCCGATGTCTTCCGGGTCACTGGTTTTCCCGTCCGACTGCATGAGACGACTCGCCTGGTCTACTTACGCTTTGTATGTCTGCGTGGCGGTAACCCTTTGATGCTCAACGGCACTGCTGACGGGGAATTTCACCCCGTGCAGGTCACAGCCTTACCCCAAGCAAGGGCATTAGGCTACGATGGCAGTCAGTGTCCAGGACTGCAGCACGCAGACAGAGGCGCGTTAGTAATACCGGTCCGGAACGACCTGGCCGGATCGTTCCTTTTATGGACCGGGCAGGACTGGTTACCTGCAGGATAGACATGCTACTGAATGAATTATCCTTATTGCACGGATTTTTGCGGAAGGACCTGTCCAACGTCATTTATTTCAACCGCGGATCTCCGGTATCTGATGATGGACGGGGGTCCATATTTCAGACGGGAGACTGACCGGACAGCTGCACTGAATTAACTGCCGGAAAGTACCGGAGCCTCTCCTGCATTTGCAGTCAGCCGCTTCTTTTGGAAACGGGGGCTACGCACCTTGCCCCATAGCGAGGGTATTCAATCACAATAGCACATATATAGAGATTTCAAGGAACGGTGTACCTTAGAGGGAACGGCCCCAATACCTTTTCCTCGGTACACTATTATCTTACCGACTTTGAAATGTAAATAAAATTCTCAGTATTCCGATCAGAATGACCCCTATTTTTAACATATTTACCTATATTTTTCAATTATTCTCTTTATTTCGTGACCCCTAAAAGGATATTATGAATGTAGGAGATATAAATATGGAAGAGAAAATCAAGGTCTATGTGCCGGAATCCATCAATAATATCCTGCTCAAGGATATGGAACTGTTCGAATTCTATAAAAAAGACCGTACTCTGAACCGGAACGATTTCTACAATACCCTGATCGTCAATTACTATGAGTCCTATCAGGCCGATATCAGCGATATCTACGAACATATCAAAGCCGTCCTCACAGACAGCAGCGATCTCGAAGATTATGAAAATGCCGATATCGCCGACCGGATACTCCGCTATATCGAATCAAAGACCAACCGTCTGGAAGGTCCGAAAGCGGAAGTGACGCTGTCGATCAAACCGACGAGGGCATCCCGTAAGGCCATCAGCTATATACAGGACTGCCTGCTGCGCAATTCTACCCTCTCCGCATATTTCCGCAATCTCTTTGCGTCCTATGTCCTTCTTCCTCAGGATAAACGGGAAAGGATCATCTTCCGGGAAAAGTTCGAAGTCATCGAAGAAGCGATCGAAAACGACCGGAAGATCTACTTTACGCTCTCCGCAAATGAAACACCGCATATCGTATCCCCTTATTCCCTGGCTTCCTCCAAGGAAGAACTCTTCAATTATCTCCTGGCAGAATACAATGAAAAACCGTTTTCTTTCCGCATCACCCGTCTGAAGAAGGTCGTCATGATGGCAGAGACCTCTTCGATCAGTGAAGAGAACGAGAAGATCTTCCAGAAGATGGAGAAATACGGTCCGCAGTTCTCCTATGTCAGGAATATTCCCGATGAAGAGATACGGGTACGTATGAGCGAACGGGGAAAAGAGATGTATGAGAAGATGTACGTACACCGGCCGGTGATCAAACGCATCGAGGGAGACGTATACGTCTTTGACTGTTCGATCACCCAGGCCTACCAGTATTTCATCCGCTTCGGAAGAAACGCGCTCGTAGAGGCTCCTGTGAGCCTTCAGGAGGACATCAGACACTATTACGCATCTTCTTTGAGAGCCTACCGCAGATATCAGAACGAAGATAAAGAAAATACGCTGTGATCATTCACAGCGTATTCTTTTATCTGCATCGTTTCAGTAATTCCTTCAGCATCGCAAATACCCGGTCGAAGGATGCGAGGTCCATCTTCTCTTCCGGAGTATGGGCACCGGAAGATACCGGTCCGAAAGTGACGATATCGATATCCGGATCAAGTCCCGCAAAGATACCGCATTCCAGTCCTCCGTGTGTCGCCTCTTCTTTGAGTTCCATACCGTTGTCTTTGAGAACTCCTTTCAGGATCTTCCTCATCTCGGATTCGGCTTTGTAAGCCCAGCCCATATAGCGGTCATGGACTTCCACTTCCATCCCGTAGCAGTCTGCCAGCAGCTTGAGCTGTTCGATCAGAACGTCGGTATGAGAAGGAATGGCGCTGCGCAGGAGGTCTTCGATCACGAATTCGCCGTCTTTGATGGAGACCGTACCGGCATTGAGCGAAGAGACCGTCAGTCCCTCTATCTGCATCGAACGGTGCTGGAAGCCGTTCGGCATCAGGAAGAGATAGGAAAGAATGGAATCACTGCATTCCTGCGTCATCTTCTTATCCGCTTTAGAGATCCCTCTGAATCCGGCAGAGAAACCATCATCGCTTCCTTCCAGTTCCTTGGCGATAGCCAGGACTTTTTCATTAATTACCCGCATGAGTTCCTCATCGTTCGAGGAAGAGACGAAACTTATATCCGTTTCTCTCGGGATCGCATTGAATTTCATACCGCCTTCGATATCGCAAAGGCAGATATCGAGTCCTTCCATCTTTGCTTCCATCAGAATACGGGCAGCCAGCAGGATTGCATTTCCTCTTTCTAAATGGATGCTGCCGCCGGAATGTCCGCCTGAAAGACCTCTTACCTCAAGCTGATAAGTCGGAAGATCGTTCTTCTCCCACTCAACAGCACGGCGTATGACGGTACGGGCACCTCCGGAAGAAGAGACCGTAGTCAAAGTCTCGCCGCCTCCGTCGAGGTTGATCAGTCTCTTGCCGATGAGATCTTCTTTCTTCAGATTGGAAGCACCGAGAAGTCCGATCTCCTCCATCGTCGTAAAGATGCATTCTAATGTCGGATGAGGAAGTGTATCATCCGCCAGGATCGCCAGCATATAAGCACAGCCATAGCCGTCATCACAGCCTAAAGTCGTTCCTCTGGCTCTGAGGAAGCCTTCATCATCGACATAGAGATCGACCGGATCTTTCGTAAAATCATGTACGACATCTTTATTCTTTTCACACACTACATCCAGATGCGCCTGCATCATGACTGCCGGAGCATCTTCATAACCCGGAGAAGCAGGTTTAAAGACCATTACATTGAAAACATCATCCTGTTTCCATTCCAGTCCATGAGCTTTTGCGAATTCAACGACATAATCACTGACTGCTTTCTCATTGCGGGAACCGCGGGGAATATCCGCGATCTGCTTGAAATAGAAACACTGAGGTTTGGAGAGATCGAATTCCATAAAAATACCTCCTGTATAAATGAATTATATTTATATGCAGAAGGTATTTCAAATATAAGTATTTTCCAAGGATGAATTACTATTTTAAGCGCAACACATGACCTCCGGCACATAAAAACGCCCACAGGTTCAAATGATAGAATGTGAGTGACCAAACTTACATCATCAGGAGGACCTATGGACTATTAT
>JAZPYW010000150.1:0-16435 GCA_045544415.1 Erysipelotrichaceae bacterium | reverse complement strand
CCTTGAATGGAAAAAGACCGGTGAACAGGTCGAACTGAAAGATGTCGCTCATGCGGCCAGAAAGATGTTCGACGTATGCACAGTAGATCTCAACGGGAAAGAATTCAAGTTTGCCGTATGCGAGATCGCCAATAATACATTCTGCTTCTATTTACCGAAGTAAACAGGTGCAGATATGAATCTGGATTATTTAAGAGAATTATACGAGAAGGGATACTTCTCGATCCATGAAGGATTTGATAACTGGGAAGATGCACTGCGTGCGTCTATCGAACCATTGGTAAAAGATGGATCTATCGATGCCAAGTACGGCGATTCGATCGTCAATATGGTCCATGAATACGGATATTATATCTGTATCGCTCCGGAGATCTGCATGCCTCATGCGATGGACTTCGAATCCGTTCATAAGACAGAGATCTGCTTCATGAAAGTCAATAAGCCGGTCGTATTCGATGATGAAGAGAATCACCAGTCGAGACTCTTCTTTGCGTTATGTGCCGACAGCGGCGATGCACATCTGAAGAATATGCAGAAGCTGATGGAACTCCTGGATCAGGAAGGCCTTACCGAGGCATTGGTGGCCTGCGAGACAGAAGAAGATTTCCGCAAGCTCCTCTATCCGGAAGAAGCTAAAGGCAACTACGAACCGAAAGATAACGACTATAAGGAATACTGCGATATGCTGACAGACTGTCTCAAAATGAGAAACCGTCCGATCGGCCTCAAGGTATACCGTCATGGCGAACAGGTACCGGATAAATACTGGAGACCGTTCCGTGATGCGAATGAGAACTATGCGATGTGCCAGATCATGACACTGGTCAAGACACAGGGCAGAGTCATCGCACTGACGAAGGAAGATCACTGGTGCTGGAAACCGCTCATCGGTTTCGGTCTGGTAGATATCGAAAAGGGATCGGATGCTTACAGCATCGCCCTCAAAAATAACGGCTGTATGGATCTGGAGAAGTCTGCTGAAGATTTCGATCAGTTCCCGAAACTGGAAAGAAACGATATGAATGCCATTCTGGTCGGACCTCTGGATCAGCTGGATGTCACACCGGATATCGTTCTTCTCTATGCGAACACGAATCAGCAGGTACGCTGGATGATCGGCGGACTGAAGTACCGTCATGGCATTAAAGTCCATTCTGATTTCGATTATATCGATTCCTGCATCTGGTCTACGATCCCGACGCTGCTGAGCGGCGAACCGAAGATCTCGATCCCGGATCCGGGTGAAGTACAGCGCGGAGGCTGTCCGGAAGATGAACTGATCCTCACGGTACCGGAATGGATGTTCAAGCAGATGGCTGTCGATACGAAGAAGAAGATCGATGACCAGAACAGACGTCTCAATAATCCGGATGGAACAGTGAAGATGGCTGCAGAGATGGTTCCGAACTTCCCTCGTCCTGGCTTTTACAACAAACTCTATGAACTCTGGGGATTACGCTCGGATGGAGTCGTATCCTGGAGCGAGAAGGACCGGGAGAAATAATGGATATACAGGAACTTCGTGAAGCGTCGGAACGGCTGATGTCCTGTTCTGATCTGACCTATTATCCGATCGCGATCAAGTTCGCCAAGTCGGAGGAAGAAGTTCCGGAAGGAGCGATCCGTCCGTTCCGTGATACCGGAAACAAATGGGCAGTATGTCAGCTGATACAGAAAGCCAGAAGAGAAGGAGTCACCTATGCGATGACTCAGGAAGATCACTGGTGCTGGTATCCGCAGATCTCTTACGGACACGTCAAACTGGAAAAGGGAAACTACGACTATGAAGTCACTCTCAACAATGTCGGTATTCCGGATGTAGAGAGGGAGATCAAGTTCGTCGATAAGATCCCTCATCTAGAATATAAAGCGAATTATGCGACACTGATTGCCCCGATCAATGTAGCAGAATACATTCCGGATCTCATCCTGATTTACTGCGACAATGCCCAGATCCTCAGAAGACTCATCGGAGCTATCAAGTATCTCGATGGGGATATGCTGGCGACAGAGCTGGATTATGTGAATTCCTGCTGCTGGTCGATGATCCCGACTTATCAGACCCGCAAGTTCCGAGTAACGATACCGGATCCGGGTGAATATGAACGTGCTGAGATCGGTGCCAATGAGATGATCCTCAGCGTTCCTACAGAGCGCTATGTGGAAGTATGCGATACGATGGTCATGAAGGAATCCCGCTTTGCGAAACGTCCGGGCATCCATACAGGTCTCGTTCCATATTTCGCCAGACCGGAATTCATCGACAATCTGTATAAATACTGGGGTCTGGAACACGGGAGAAACATCTCCTGGACCGAAGCACAGAGAGGTTATGATAATAACACCTACCCGGGTGATGAGAAGAAGTAAGTTTTCACAATTGTGCTTGTGACCATGCATTAGACTAAATATGTAATTAGGAGGAAATAACTATGTTAGTAACATTGAAAGAGATCGTTGAGAGAGCTTCTAAAGAAGGCTACGCGGTAGCTGCTCCGAACGTATCCAGCGAACTTGATGCCAGAGCTTATGTAGAGGCTGCTGAAGAACTGAATGCTCCGGTGATCCTTGATGTCGCATATCCTGCTCATCCGGATATCTACTATTTCGGAAAGATCTTACGTGAACTGGCTGAACAGTCCTGTGTACCGGTAGCTCTGAATCTCGACCACGGTTTTGAGAAAGATCACATCCTGGCTGCCATCAGAGCCGGATTCACATCTGTCATGATTGACCGTTCCGCTGAACCGTTCGAAAAGAATGTTGCGGACGTCAAAGAGATCGTCGATTATGCTCACGCAGTCGGTGTTTCTGTAGAAGCAGAACTCGGACATGTTGGTTTCGCTGACAACTACGCGCACGACAGAGACGCTGCCTTAACAAGTCCGGATGAAGCCCTCGCTTATATCCAGGCAACAGGTGTCGATGCATTAGCCGTAGCCATCGGTACGGCACACGGCGCATATCCGAAGGGATTTGAACCGTACCTTGACTTCGACAGACTTGTTGAAATCAAGAAAGCTACTAACAATCATCCGCTCGTATTACACGGATCCTCCGGTACGAGAAACGAAGATTTGAGAAAGGTCTGCCGGTTAGGTATCAATAAAGTCAACATCGCCAACGACTTATGTAAAGCAGCTGTCAAGGCATTGAAGGAAAGCGATCTGGAAGGTGCGAAAGCTTATACAGTTTGGACTGTAGGTGCCAATGCTGCAAAAGCCAAACTGAAAGAAATGATGGAGATCTACGGATCCGTCGGTAAAGCATGGACACCGGAAGCCAAGGGTCTTCCGAAGTTCGAAACGACTTTAGACGAAAAGCATTAATCATACAGAGAAGGACGTGAAAACGTCTTTTTCTATGGCTTTCCGATAACGGGAAGTGTTCAGTAACTGTATTCTTCTAAAGAAGTCTTATTTTCGGCTTTGGAAGGAGAACGTCCTAAATACTTTTTGTATGCTCTGTAAAAAGAAGGATAGTCGTTGAACCCGCAGTCCTTATAAACTTTTGTGGGTTTTTCTCCCTTTTTGATCAGATCGTCCGCCAGAAGGCATTTCTTGGCCCGGACATAGGTCATGATTGGCAGGCCGTAGCCTTCCGTGAATCTGCGGCACAAGGCGGAACGGGAGATGTGCATTTCTTCACACAGCTGGGCAAGATCTTCGATCTCGATCAGGTGATCATCGATATAGTCGAGGATCGTCTTGATGTCCTCCGGCATACCGGGATGGTTTTCAACGGTCTTGTAGTTGACGAGATAGGACAGGATGACGTTCAGGGAGTTCTTGAAGGCGTAGAGAACGAGGTTCTTGTCGACGTTGGAATAATGGACATCGAGATGCAGGATCTCCTTGGATAACTGCGTATTGCGCACAAAGTAGATGTTTTCGGTCTTCCGCAGTCCGTTGCGGATCTCTTCGGGGATCTCGATGTCGCAGAAGCGTATCGTGATCCTTTCGTATTTTTTCTGCGATTTGAAGATGATGTTGTGTTCGATTCCCGGTTTGATCAGCAGCATCGTTCCTTCCCGGACGTCGTAGATCCTGCCGCCGAGATTGAAACTGGCATCTCCGGAGAGATAATAAAGAAGCTCATAAGCGTCTTCATGGACATGAGGCTGGAAACGCTGATCAGACTGATTCGGGATCTCATCGATCGTATGTTTGAACAGGATGGAGCCGGAACGGATATCATAAGTAGGCATAGTTATATAATAAATAATCCATGGACGAATTGCAATATAAATAAGAATTTTCGACAATATACATGTGTAAACGCTTTCTTTATTATGAGATTAAAGAAATATGAGGAGTTTTGTCTATGGAAGAAGAGCTGCTTAGGGTTGAACACATCCATAAGAACTTTGGTATCACGATCGCCTTGAAAGACGTCTCCTTCAATGTCTATCGCGGACATGTCTATGGGCTGATCGGCGAGAACGGTTCCGGTAAGAGTACTGTCTCCTCCATCATCGCAGGCATGCAGCATGCGACAAGCGGAGAGATGTACTACAAGGGCCGGCTGTGGAAGCCTTCATCGATGCTGGAGGCACAGGAAAACAAGATCGGTATGATCGTCCAGGAAGCCGGCTGTATCCCGAACATCACCATTGCGGAAAATATCTTCTTAGGTCATGAAAAGATGTTCACAAAAGGACTGTTCGTAGATAAGGCAGCGATGGAAAAGGCTGCTCAGGACCTGCTGGATGAACTCGGACTGAAGATGTTCACAGCGGGGCAGAGAGCGTTAACACTGGATATGCAGGCCAGAAAGATCGTAGAGATCGCGAAGTGCCTGTACTGGAAACCGGATCTGCTGATCGTCGATGAGACTTCGACAGCACTGTCCTTTGAGGGAAGAGAATTCCTGTACAAAGTGCTCAGGATGATGAGAGAAGAGAATAAAGCTGTTCTGTTTATCTCTCATGACCTTGATGAAATGATGGAACACTGCGACAAGCTTACGGTCCTGCGTGACGGCGATCTGATCGGCACGCTCGACAAGTCGGAATATGAGCCGGGCAGGATCAGACAGATGATGGTCGGCAGAGAACTGCAGGGGAACTATTACCGTAATGATACGGATCCGTATGAGGATGAAGTTGTCTTAAAAGCCGATAGTATCACCTGTATGAACGATCTGCTGTGCTTCTCGCTGGAACTCCATAAAGGAGAGATCCTGGGCATCGGCGGTTTATCGCAATGCGGTATGCATACGGTAGGAAGAGCTCTCTTCGGTGTCGATAAAGTTGTCGACGGGAAGGTACTCACGGCCGATGGAAAGGAGATCACTTCTCCAAAAGCTGCGATCAGAAACCGCATCGGCTACGTATCGAAGAACAGAGATCAGGAATCCCTGGGACTCAGTGCAACGATCGCGGAAAACATCGCCAGTACCGGCTATAAGATCAATGAACTGTTCACAGGGCTGATCTCATTCAGAAAAGAGGCTGCCTATGTCGACAAGCAGATAGAAGATCTGTCCATCAAATGTGCCGGCAAGAACTATAAAGTCAATACGCTCTCCGGCGGCAATAAGCAGAAGGTCGTCATTGGAAAGTGGCTGGCATCCGATTCTCAGATCCTGATCCTTGACTGTCCTACCAGAGGTATCGATGTCGGTGTAAAGGCTTCCATGTATCAGCTGATGTATGACATGAAGAAAGCCGGAAAATCGATCATCCTGATCTCGGAAGAACTCTCGGAGCTCATCGGCATGTCCGATAGAGTCCTGATGATGAAGGACGGCAGGATCACAGCCGAAAGAATGAGAGCTGATGGTTTGTCGGAAAGCGACCTCATCAATTACATGATTTAAGGAGGTTCATTATGTCGGAAAACACAAAAGAAAAGAAAAACACCTTCTTAACAAAACTGAAAGCAATCAGCGAACAGAGATGGTTCGTTCATACGCTTCCGATCATCTTCCTGGTCCTTCTGGTAGTCTTCTTTGCGGTACAGACCAGCGGACGTTTCGTAACACCGAACCTCCTGAGAATGATCTTCCAGCAGGCTCTTATCGTCGCAACGGTGGCTACCGGAGCCAGCTTTATCTTCGCTTCGGGAAACGTCAATCTGGCCATGGGTGCTACGACAGTCCTGACAGCGACGCTCGCAGGCATCATCTACAACGCAACCGGATCCTTTGCCCTGATGGTCGTCGCCTCGATCGCCATCGGTGCATCGATCATGGCGGTATCCGCTCTGATCTCGACATTACTGAATGTTCGTGTCATGTATGTGACTATCGTCATGATGACCTTATTGAAGGCCATCCAGGAATCGATCCTCGGCGGATCCACAGTTTCTCTTCCGTACGAATTGATCGATACGCTAACGAAAAACAACTTCCCGACCATTGCATTTGCATTGTTCTTTATCTTCGCGATCGTGCTGTTCCACTTTACAGCAATCGGAAGATCATTAAAGATGATCGGCACCAATAACGAGAACGCCTTCCAGACTGGTATCAAAAAAAGCAAGTACCTGCTGATCGCCTTCATCATTGCAGGCATCGGCAGCGGTATCGGAGCCCTGCTGGTCATCGTCCGTGCGGGTTCTGTCGGAACGCAGACGCTTCCGTCTCTGAACACAGATGTCATGCTGGCGATCGTTCTGGGCGGTATGTCCATCTTCGGCGGTTCAAAATCCTATGCTTATACAGGTGTCGTCGGAGCTCTGACAGTTTGTGTCCTGAATCAGGGGCTGCTGATGATCGGTGTTGATTCCACGATCATTCAGGCAGTACGAGGCATCATCTTCCTGGCTCTGATCGTTACCGCTCAACAAAGGCCTAAAGGTTTACCTGCACCGGAAGGTTAAACCGTTAGAATACGCTCTAAATAGTTTTTATGAAACGAGGAGGAAATTCAATGAAAAAACTATTAACAGTCTTATTATCTCTGCTCCTGCTGGTCAGTCTGGCTGCCTGCGGAGGCAAGAATGACAGCAGCGAAGGCGGAACAGAAGCTCCGCGTAAGATCGGTGTCGCTACTATCCACGAAGGTGAAACGTGGGAGATCCAGAAGAAGTACTATGAAGAAGAATTAGGACCTGCTCTGAACATGGAATTCATGTTCTCCGAACATTTAACGGACGCTAACGGTTTAGTCGACTTCATGGATCAGGCTTATGCTGCAGGCTGTGTCGGTATGATCAATCTGGTCACTTCCAACGATGCGGTCGCCCAGGGCGCCAGAAAAGCACAGGATTGGGGCATGTGGTTCGTCACTCAGAACTCTTCGCTCAATAACGATGTCGCCGGTCTTGATTACAACTTAGGTCACTGCGGTGCAGGTGCTGCCCAGTTCGGTGAAGCCTACAAGACTGCACTGAAGGAACTGATCGGTGACGGTCAGCCGCACTCTATAGTCATCTTCTCCGGAGCTGCTGTAGGAGGCGCTATCGGTCAGGGTGCTGCTTCTCACTACTATTCTGTTGAAGGAATGCTGAAAGCCTTCCAGGAAACGTATGACCTGCATTTCGAGCAGTCTCTCGATGAAATCATCAACAACCAGAATCCGGGTCCGGTCGCTACCGGAAACGAGAACGTCAAGATCTACATCTATCCGGGCAGAGTTCCGACAGACGCTCTTCCGACGATCCAGGCGCAGTTACAGACAGGCGATTATGATACATTCGCTGCCGTCTTCTCCTACGCTACCTTCACAACGGCGATCGATGAAGTTGAAAAATCTCTGAACAAGGATATCCGCATCATCGGTACTGCCAGCATCGAAGCTCAGACAGAAACAGGCTTCAACAGCAAAGACAGCTTCGGCAACTCCATCCTGAATGCCGCGATCATCAACCCGCTGAACGTTGCCAACGTCGTCAATGCCATTGAGATCTATCAGGGTCTTGCAGGTAACGGCGCCAACATGAAGGAAGATGGAAAAGCCGTATTATTAGGCATCTCTCCATGGGCTTGTATGGATGCTGAAACATACAAGGGCATCGGTTTATTAGACAGAGGACATGATACTTATGTCGTCAACTCCGATGATCTCCAGAAGTATCTCACTTCTGCTACAACTGTCAACGATTTAAAGAACTTATTAGTTGAACTCGCCGATGTCAACGGCATCATCTCCAAGAAGATCAAGTAATCTGCAATAACACGGAGGGAACGCTTCCGTTCCCTCCTCTTCTGATTTTGAACCAATTCCCCGGAAGGTAATTAATATGAAAAACGAAAAAATCAAAAACATTTTGTTTACGGTCGCATTTCCGGTAGTCATGTACCTCATCATGGAAATCATCACGATGACTCTGGTCCACAGACATGTCCTGAATTCCATGCTGGATGTAAAGACGCTGATCAGAAATGCCGGTATTTCCGCTATGATCGCCTTTGCGCTGTCCTTCAACCTGACCAGCGGAAGATTCGATCTGTCGCTGGGTGCACAGAGACTGGCTGGTACGATCATCGGCGGTGTCATCGCCATCAATCTGAATCTTTCCGGTCTGTGGCTGCTGATCTTTGCGGTCGTCTTCGGTCTGCTGTTCGGATTCCTGACCGGTATGATGTTCATCTGGCTGCGTGTTCCGCCTATGGTCCTGGGTATTGGTATGGGCCTGATCTGGGAAGTCTTCCCTTATCTGGCATCAGAAGGCAAGGGCCTGAACCTCTTCGGTAAGGCCGGGATGGATATCCTCTCGGATACGGCGTTCATCATCGGTGTCGTCGTAGTCGTCGGACTCATCGTCACGCTTGTCCTCAATAAGACAAAATTCGGTTATGAACTCAAAGCTATCCAGGGATCGCAGCTGATCGCCCAGAACAGCGGCATCAACATCTTCCGGAATACTGTATTATGCTACACATTTGCCGGAGCACTCGTATGTATTGCCGGTGTCATCGATGTCGCCTATACGACACAGATGGCTGCATCTCTCGGTCTGACCAGTAACGGTGTCGTAGCTGCCAACATGTTTTCGATGATCTTAGGCAACTACATCGGCCGTAAAAGCAACAACTCCGTAGGGATCATCGTTGCTGCACTGACGATCAAGATCTTCTCATACGGACTGACTCAGCTTGAATTATCCGAAGCAAATACCAGTGTATTCAATATGCTGTTATTTGTCGGATTCCTCGTCTTCCTGGCCAATGAACACCTGCTCTCCAACAAAAAAGCGGAAAAAGCCAGGATCCAGGAAGCACAGAATTATAAAAAAGAAGCAGGTATTGCTTAGGATAATAAAAAGATTGCCTGCGGCAATCTTTTTTCAGAAAAGGAGAACTATGGTCAACTTACAGGAAAAACCTTTCTATCTCAATGAAGAACAGCTGAAGTGGGTCGAAGATACGATCGCTTCCATGACGCTCGAAGAAAAGATCGGGCAGCTGTTCATCGCTATAAACTATCAGCACAACGAAGAATTCTATCAGAGAATGATAGAGAGATATCACATCGGCGGTATCCGCTGGCAGGGCGGTACGCTGGAACAGCAGTATGAACAGAATAAATACTACCAGGAACATTCGAAGATCCCGGTACTGGTTGCGGCCAATCTGGAAGCAGGCGGCAATAAGTCGCTTGCCGGAGGAACACTGATCGCTCCGGGACCGGCTATGGGTGCCAGCGGTCCTGAGATCGCCAGACTGATGGGGGCAAGAGCTTCGGAAGAAGCGAAGGCTGTCGGCGTCAACTGGACTTTCGCACCGATCACCGATGTCGTTTTGAACTGGAGAAATACGATCGTCAACAACAGAGCATTTACCAACGATCCGGATGAAGTAATTGCCGATTCCATCGCTTATATGGAAGGCTGTCACTCACAGGGGATCGCCTGCTGTGCGAAGCACTTCCCGGGTGACGGCTCTGAAGAAAGAGACCAGCATCTGGTCATGGGATGCAACGACCTCTCTGTAGAAGACTGGGAAAAGACGTACGGAAAAGTTTACCGCGAAGTCTTTGATGCCGGTGTCGAAGCAGTCATGGTCGGTCACATCTGCCAGCCGGCGCTGGAAAGAAAATACAACCCGGATCTCAAAGATGAAGAGATCCTCCCGGCTACTCTGTCCAAGACTCTGCTGACAGACGTCCTGAGGGGAGAACTGGGATTCAACGGCCTGATCACGACAGATGCTTCGCATATGGCAGGTCTTTCGACCTCTGCTCCGAGAAGCTATCAGGTACCGCATACCATTGCTGCAGGCTGTGATATGTTCCTGTTCTTCAATGATCCTGAAGAAGATTTCGGATATATGATGGACGGTTATAAGAACGGTGTGATCACGGAGGAAAGACTGAATGATGCCCTCCACCGTATCCTGGGCTTAAAAGCCAAACTCAATCTCCATCATTTGACTTTCCCGGCAAAAGAAGGACTGTCTATTGTCGGAAGCCAGAAGATCCATGATGCTGCAGCTGTCGCGGCTGATGCATCCATCACGCTGGTCAAGGATACCCAGCATCTGCTGCCGATCGATCCGGCTAAGAAGAAAAGAGCGATCCTCTACTTTGTGGAAACTGCTCCGGTAACTTATCTCAACGGAACAGACAAGACCAGAGACATCATTGTGGAAGAGCTGGAAAGAGTCGGTTTCGATGTCGATATCCATCTCAACTACTACGACTATGAAGCAAAGCAGATGTCGAAGGAAAATGCTCAGAAGATCATGCAGACGCCTCCGGTAGAGGAATTCAAATCTAAGTACGATGTCGTCTTCATGTTTGTCCATATGCAGGGATATGCCAAGGAAAACAACGTCCGTCTGGTATGGTCTGCTGCACACTCCAGCGAACTGCCTTGGTTCGTTCATGAAGTTCCGACGGTAGGTGTCTCGCTGAACTATACGAATCATCTCTTTGATCTGCCGATGCTGAAGACGTTCATCAACGCCTATGCTCCGACGAGAGAATACATCAGAGCCTGTGTAGAGAAGATCGTCGGAAGATCGGAATTCAAAGGCCATGCGAACGAGCTGGTCTGGTGCGGCCGCTGGGAAACAAGATTATAAGGAAGTATATGAAGGTCTCAACGTTACGGCTGCTGAAGAATGGAGCCACGCTCACTTCCTATCTTCACGAAGACAGAGAAGCCAGAGAAGCCGTACTGATCTTTCCGGGCGGTGCCTACCGCTATTGCGCACCCGGTGAAGGAAAACCGGTGGCAGAAGCCTATCACCGAGCGGGCTATAACGCCTTCGTGCTTGAGTACAGTACGATTGACGGTCTGTTCGGTTCTCCGAAAAAAGATAAAGAAGAAGTGTTCGACTGTGCTGTTGCAGATGCCGCAGAAGCCTTCCATTATCTTCAGGAACATTGTGAAGAACTGAATATCCGTAAAGACAGGATCTCTATTGCCGGCTTCAGTGCCGGTGCAAATCTGGCGTTTTCCACAGTGATGATCCACCGGCTGAGACCGCTGTCCCTGATCCTGGGATATGGCGTCTACAGCGGAGAATGTCTCTCTACTCTGGACATCGGAAGACACGATGTTCTCGATCTGATCGATGAGGATGCTCCTCCGGTCTTTTTGTTCCTGTGTCAGGCCGATTTGACAGTGCCTTCTTCGGAATCGCTGAAACTGGCCCTTCGCTATGCGGAAAAGAAACTCCCGTATGAGCTGCACTGCTATGTGACAGGTGATCACGGTCTTTCTCTGGGTACGAAAGAAAGCGGTGTCGTCAACCGGGATTACGCGACCTGGTTTGATCACTCTCTGTCCTTTCTGAAAAACATCCAGAGAGATACGCCTCTGATCCTTGGAGATGTTGAAGATGATCTCCGGGATATCAGTATCTCCTCCCGTATAGGAGCGCTGATGTATCACGAAAAGGCCTGGAAGATCATCGAGGAAAAGATGCCGGATATCGCCTTCAGGGCCAGAACGGACTCCCATATCCGCAGTGTGCCTTTACAGAGGGTTTGGCAATGGGGCATGCCGGTAGATATCAGTGCGGAGGAAATGGACTCTCTGCTGAAAAAGTGTACTGAGTAAACGAATACGATCAGGCAGAGCCATAAATACGGATATATAAATAATTAACGGTAAAGGAACTTTGATCATGACTTTAAAAGAATTCAAACCGGCACATGAATATCTGATCTGTGTTGATTCAGACGGATGTGCTGTCGATACAATGGATATCAAACACAAACGCTGTTTCGGCCCATGTATGATTCGTGAATGGGATCTTGAACAATGGGAAGAGCCTATTCAGGAACGCTGGAATGAAATCAATCTGTATTCCAAAACCAGGGGGATCAACCGCTTCAAAGGACTGGCAATGGCGCTTTCGGAAATCAATGACCGCTATAAACCGATCGAAGGGATCGCGGAACTGACGGACTGGACGAAACAGGCGCCCGAGCTCTCAAACGCTGCACTGGCTGCAGAAGCGGAACGTACGGGCAGTGCCGTACTGAAAAAGGCGCTTCGCTGGTCAGAACATGTCAATCAGGCGATCAATGCGCTTTCCTGGGAAGAAAAAAAGGCATTTTCCGGTGTACGGGAAACCTTCCAGGCAGCGAAAGGATCAGCGGATATCGTCATCGTATCCAGCGCCAACCGTGATGCGGTCGAAGAAGAGTGGAAGAGGTTCGGTCTGCTTGACCTTGTGGATCTGATCCTCTGTCAGGATGCCGGCAGCAAGGCGTACTGCCTCTCCGAACTGAAAAAGAAAGGTTATGCGGAAGATCATATCCTGATGTGCGGCGATGCTCCGGGGGATGAGGATGCGGCAGAAGTCAATCATGTGCTCTACTGGCCGATCCTTGTCTCGCATGAGGTAGAAAGCTGGAAAAAGCTTCGGGAAGAAGCTCTCCCTCTGTTCCTGAACAGTCAGTATGAAGGAGAGTACCAGCAGAAACAGAAGGACGCTTTTCACGCAAACCTCGGTTTCTGAAACAGAAGATCGGTTACGAAACGGCTTTAGATGAAAAAAATGATCATACAGAGAAGGCGTGAAAACGTCTTTTCTTTATACACAAAAGAAAAGAGCCCTTATCAGGCTCAGTCGTCGATCAGTTCTCCATCGTAGGCATAAGTGATCGTCAGTTCATCGGTCTCTTCTGCTACATCATCGATGACTCTCAGTACTTTGAGGGAGAATTCATCGACATCCTCGATATTGTATATGATGATCTCGGTATTCCGAAGATCGGATAAGCAGTCGTATAAGGCATCCAGGTTCTTTCCGTAGTAGTCCGGGAATCCGAAGGCTTCTTTGAGATAGTCGTGGCCTTCCCGATCCAGTCTGTCGATATCCAGTACGATCTTATTCATCATTGCCTCCATACAATAGTTCAAAGGTATTGTAGTGATCATCGGTATAGTAGATCAGTCCGTCGTTGGAGTAGAGTATCCTCTTGGCGTTCCTCGTGCCGCCTTCATAATCGATATCGCACTCATACCAGGTACGGCCTTTCTTATCCGGAAGCTTTCCCTCCCGGTTGCCGAATTCGCTTCCGCCGATACTCTTATGATCGGTCACTTCCCAGAGGTTTCCTTCTTCCGCTACCCAGCCGGCCTTTCTTGCTTTGGATTTGGATATGTAGTTGGAAGGAAGTTTGCCATAGGTATGGATATACAGTGCGACGTCTTCTTTGGATGTGTAATACCCGTCTTCATCGATCACCGTCTCGACTGGCGCAGGTTCCGGTTCGGGTTCCGGTGCAGTTGCGGGCTCCGGTTCCGGCGCAGGCGTTGAGATAGGCAGACCAAGTTCATCGAGCTTGGCGATCGTTTCCTCGATGATGAGGTCAAACAGTACGGAAGTGCTGTTCGGCTTCGGTGCAGTACAGCCGATGAGCGACAGCAGCAGTACCGGTATCAGGAAAAATGATAGGAATTTTTGTTTTCGTTTCATCAATTATTATTATATATCGGCAGAAATTTTGAGGAAAGAGAAGGGCACGGTATAATAGAAAAAGGAGAGTACATATATGATCAGAGGAATGATATTTGACCTGGATGGAACACTGCTGGATACGATCGGAGATCTTACCACAGCTTCGAATAACGTAATGAAGGAGTACGGCTTTCCTGTCTTTCCGGAAGCAGAGATCATGCTGAAAGTAGGAAACGGAAACCGGAACCTGATGATGAGATGTCTTCCGGAAGGGAAGAAGGAACTCACGGATGAAGCTCTGGCTAAATTCAAGAAGTACTATGCCGAGTGCTACATGGAGAAGACAGCGCCGTACGAGGGAGTATACGAGACGGTAGAGAAGCTCTATCAGAAGGGAATCAAACTGGCCGTCAATACGAACAAACTCAATGAATACTGCGAGAATCTGATCCATAAGAATTTCCCGGGAATTGAATTTACGGGGATTATCGGAAATATCGACGGCTATCCTTTGAAACCGGATCCGTATGCCGCAAATATGCTTATCGAAAAGATGGGTCTGACTAAGGAAGAAGTTGTCTATATCGGGGACAGCGAACCGGATATGAAGACGGCCCGCAATGCCGGGATCAAGTCTGTATGGGTGCCATGGGGATTCCGCAGCTATGATCAGGTCAGGGACGAAAGACCGGACTATAGGGTCGAGAAACCGGAAGACCTGCTGGATCTTATATAAATCGTGAAATAATGGGGAAGATCCATTTGAAAAATAATGATTCTTCCCCTACAATAAGTATATCCGTGAGGAAGAGAAGAGTATTCTGTTCAAGACTTTACAGAGAGTTCCGGAGGGTGGAAGCGGAATGAGAGAGGACAGAGGAAAAAAGACTCGGAGCGGAACGTATCCCGCGTTAAGGGACAAGAGGGCATGAAGTATTTCATGAACTAAGGTGGTACCGCGTGAACAACGTCCTTAGACAGGACGTTTTATTTTTTCTGGAGGTAAGTTATGGAAAGAGAATTCAACGATCAGCAGTTAGTCAGAAGACAGAAAGCGAAAGAACTGGCAGAGAAGGGGATCTATCCTTATGGGAATGCCTATAAGAGAACTTCCGATTCCGGTAAGATCCGTGATGCCTATGGTGAATGCACCAAAGAAGAACTGGCAGAAAAGGATGTAGAAGTATCGGTCGCCGGACGTATCATGTCCAAGAGAAGAATGGGCAAGATCGGCTTTATGCATATCCAGGATAAGGCCGGAAGCATCCAGATCGTCGTCAATAAACAGGTCGTAGGAGAAGACGTCTATGAGATCTTCAAAGCCAGCGACATCGGAGATATCATTGGTGTCAAAGGTACAGTCGTAAAGACAGACAGCGGCGAACTCTCTGTTAAGGCACAGGAATATACACACCTCGTAAAAGCGCTGACACCTCTTCCGGAGAAGTTCCATGGACTTACCGATAAAGAAGAGAGATACAGAAGAAGATATGTCGACCTGATCATGAACGAAGACTCCAAGAGAGTTGCGTTCCAGCGTCCGATGATCCTGAAGACGGTCAGAGACTATATGGATTCTCAGGGCTTTACGGAAGTAGAGACTCCGGTACTGACGACACTCCTCACCGGTGCAAGTGCCAGACCGTTCGTGACACATCACAACGCTCAGGATATCGATATGTATATGCGTATCGCTCTGGAGCTCTCCTTAAAGAGACTTCTGGTAGGCGGTATGGAAGCAGTATATGAGATCGGACGTACGTTCCGTAATGAAGGTATGGACCCGATGCACAATCCGGAATTTACGATGATGGAAGCTTACCTGGCATATTCCAATCTCGAAGGCATGATGGACCTCACAGAAGGCCTCTTCCAGACGGTTGCGGATAAGATGGGTAAAGATACCTTCCATTTCTTAGGACATGATGTAAAGGTCAAAGCGCCGTTTAAGAGAGTCTCCATGGTCGAAGCCATCAAGGAACAGACCGGTATCGACTTCAAGAAAGAGATGACTCTGGATGAAGCAAAAGCCATTGCGAAGGAACACCAGATCGAAGTAGAAGATCACTTCACAGTAGGACACATCATCAACGCCTTCTTTGAGAAGTATGTTGAAGAGACACTGATTGATCCGACTTTCTTATACGGTCATCCGGTAGAGATCTCTCCTCTGACCAGAGCTAATATGGAAGATCCGAGATTCGTCGACAGATTTGAACTCTTCATCGCCGGCAAGGAATTTGCGAATGCCTACACTGAACTCAACGATCCGGATGACCAGCTGTCGAGATTTGAAGAACAGCTCCGTCAGAAAGACCTCGGCAACGATGAAGCCAACGATATCGACATGGACTTCGTAGAAGCCTTAGAGTACGGTATGCCTCCGGCAGGCGGTATCGGTTACGGTATCGACAGAATGGTGATGTTCTTTACGGAAAGCGAAAGCATCCGTGATGTCATCCTGTTCCCGACAATGAAGCAGAGAGGCGAGTAAAACAGCACATTATCCTTGCAAAAGTAGAGATACGTGAACTCTGTGTAGACTTATGTAGGGTTTATGTAACGGATTTTGTACATTTTATAAGGCAAAATTCCCCAATCGGGCCCAATTATTCCCCGCACAGCAGTA
>JAZPYW010000149.1:0-23804 GCA_045544415.1 Erysipelotrichaceae bacterium | reverse complement strand
CCATAGAAGGAATCCTTGCACTGAACGACACCTACGTGATAGTGCGCTCCCTCTTTCTGACAGGCATTGACCAGGGCATTGACGACATCCAGATTGGCGATAGCCGGGAATTCGATCGGCGCATACTCTTTCGAAGTTCCTTCCATACGGATGGCACCGGTCGCAACGACGACATCGCCCCCTTTGATATCCAGCTGCATGCCTCCGCAGGTACCGATACGCACGAAGGTATGAGCACCGCAGGCGACCAGTTCTTCCATAGCGATCGAAGCACTCGGTCCGCCGATGCCGGTCGATGTGACAGACACTTTCGTTCCGTTGAGATATCCGGTATAAGTAACGAACTCGCGGCTGTCTCCTACGAGTTTCGCATCTTCAAAGTAACGGGCGATCTTTGCACAGCGTTTCGGATCTCCCGGCATGATGACATATTCACCGACATCTTCCGGTCCTACTCCGATATGGTACTGTTTTCCTGAACCTTCCGTATAATCGATCATAATGATATTTCCCCCTTGTATGAGATACCTCTATTATAGATTCTTTTCGGTATTAAAGAAAGATGATGTATCTTTCGATGCCCTCTTCCAGAAAACTTAAATGCGCCGTACGTTCATAGACTCCTCCGCAGGCCTTTATCGTCCTGCGTGAAGCCTCATTCGACTCTAAACATGTGACCAGTACCCGATCGAGATGATAGTCCCTTTTAAACAGATCCAGCGCCTTCTTCAGCTGCAGTTCCGCCAGTCCTTCTCCCCTTCGGGAAGGCTTGATACTGTAGCCGATATTGCCTCCGTATTCTTCCAGAAACGGACTTCCGTTCATATCCGGACGGATATTCACCAGTCCGGCGATCTCTTCTTTCTTGCGGTCATAGAGGGCATACTGGACACTCGGTACATATCCCGGCGGCAGCATGTCTCCCATCTCCATCAGCCGGTTCTCGCCGATCCATTTCAGCGGATCTTCCTTCCCCTGCAAAGAACTGCAGCCGTCGAAGGTGCTTCCCGTCTCCAGCATCTGATTCCGGTAATCCGTGATCATATCCGCATCGCTTTCCTCCGGACGGACCAGATAATAGTCTTCCAGGAAGGAATGGAAATCTTCTTTGTTCAGTTCATAATCCGCCACATCATGAATTCTTCCTGCAGGATCCGTATAGCCCTTCTCATGGATCTTCTTCATACGAAAACCCAGCAGTTCATAGACATGTCTTGCCCGTTTATTCTCGGCACAGGTATCCAGGGTGATCGTATCCGTTTTCTCAAAGAGCTTCTCGATCAGAAGAGACAGGTATAATCTCCCGAGGCCCTTCTCCTGTTTGTCTGCTTCGCAGATCTTGATGCCGATCTCCGCATGGTCCTCAAAGAGGGTATAGTTCATCTCGCCGATCTTCTCTTCCCGATATTCCAGTATGAGATGCCGGCAGTATTCATCATCTTTTGCCAGAAGAGACAGGATCTTTTCTTCGCTGATGCCAAGACCATCGGGAAAACCCGCATGATCCATGACTTTTCCGTCATTCCACCAGCGTTTCAGATCCATCACATCATCCGGCCGCGCATAGCGTATCCTCAATTCTTCATAACGCCATTCCTGTTCCATAGAGTCTCTCTTTCTCTATTAATTATATTTACTTTTTCGGAGGATTATAATAGAATAAATAAGCACCTAGGGGTGTAGTACAATGGTAGTACAACGGTCTCCAAAACCGCTGACGAGAGTTCAATTCTTTCCACCCCTGCCATCCGCAAAAAAATCCTGAGATCATCTCAGGATTTTTTATTATTCAGCAGTACTGCTGTAAACATCGTTTCCGATCTTCAGCGTGATCTCATCGCCTGCATTCAGCGATGCGGAAGTATAGCAGATATCCGAGAAAGACTGCACGGATACTGCAGAAGCAAGCATCTCCTCTCCCCGATAGATCTCTACGGAAGTATCGGCGGGATAGAGCTGCGATAAGGATACCCGGACGAATGGCTGAGAATCCTTCAGTTCGCCGTCGAGTCCGTTCACCGACAGCAGCAGGATCTCACCGTTTTCGATCGTAGCGGACGTCTCGAAATCGAGAGCTGCCGATGCGCTGTCTTCGCTGCCGTTCACCAGGAATTCTCCTCCCTTTACCAGCAGAGAACCGTTGGTGTCGATACCGTCTCCGGAAGTCGTGATATCGATGTTTCCTCCTTCAAAGACGAGGGTCGCTTCACTGTTTCCGCCTAAAGAGGTGTAGCTGCCGTCGGTCAGAGTATCGGCTCCGGAAGCGTTGATCCCGTCATCGCTGCAGTCGAGCAGGAATTCTCCGCCGAGCACGGTGATGTATTCGGCTTCCAGACCTTCATGCGCCGTGATCTCATATGTTCCGTCTTTGACGATCATCCATACATCTGCGTGGATCGCATCATCGACGGAAGTGAGATTGAGGCTTCCCTTTTCCAGATAGATCCCGTTCCCGGCATTGAGTCCGTCATCTCCGGAATCGATCGTCAGTTCTCCGTCATAGACATATATGTTTTTAACTGCGTCGATCGCTTTTGAAGCGGCATCCAGAGTGATCGTACCGCTGTTTATCGTGATATCGCCGGTTGCAGAGATGCCGTCTTCTTTCGATTCGATCTGAAGAAGAGTATCGGAGATCGTGATGTTTCCTTTACCCTCTTCTTCATTGTCGGATACAATTCCTTTCGTACCGCAGCTGATCGTTATCTCAGCGCCGCCCAGTTCCAGAGAATCCTTTCCCGAAAGACCTCTTGAGACCGCATAGATCTGATAGGTCCCGGAAGTGATCTTCAGGTCATCCTTGGATACGACCGCGTGTTTATAATTCCCTTCAATGATCAGTGATCCTTCTCCGGCAAATTCGAGATCTGCCTTGGAGTAGACCGTCGCATCGACATCGTTCTCATCGATCGGGGTATAGGACGAAGAGGAGGTCAGCACATTTTCGCTTCCTTCCTTCGTCACGACAGTTACCTCTCCGGCTTCTCTGATATAGATCGCCGCAAAGTCTCCGCCGTCGATCTTCGCATCATCGAGGATCAGCGTGACTTCTTCATTCTCGGATACTTCGATGATCAAAGAACCGTTCAAGGTACCGGAGAGGATGTAGGTACCGCCTTTACTGATGGTCACATCCCCTTCTCCGGCTTCGATCGTTACAGCATCATCTTCATTGACGATCATTGAAATTTCTTCTGTAGAAGCAGTCTCATCGATCGCCGTCGAACAGCCGCACAGCATTATCAGAATCAGCAGTGCCGGAATGAACTTTTTCATCAGAGTTCTCCTTTCCGGAGGACCGCCTTCCCTAAAGATACTTCCAGGTTTCCGTTGCGGACCCGGATCTCATCGATCATCTGCTTCTGAGCCGCATTGTCTTTCATTTCCACCGTGTATTCCAGTTTGTAGAGAGAACCCAGGGACGCCGTTTTGACGTTTTCCAGATCGTGATGTCTCGTATATTTCTCGAAGATGTCTTCGAAGAGTCCGTCATAATCCAGATTCTCCGGGATCGTCACTTTGAGACTGCGGATCTTTTCGTCGCCTCTGCCGAATCCCATCGTCGTCAGAAGGAAGGAAACGGCCAGGACGATCACTGTGAATAACGCTGCGATCATAACATAGCCCATACCGCAGGCAAGCCCGGCTGCTACATCGAGGAAGATGCAGGTAAGCTCCTTGGCACTGGCCTGAGCACTGCGGAAACGGATCAGGGAGAAGGTCCCGGCTACACCGAGTCCGGCTCCGATATTGCCGTTCACCAGCATGATCACCAGAGTGACCAGAGCCGGAAAGATCACGAGAGATAAGGTAAAAGAATCAGAATGGGTGTTTTTATACATGTAATACAGAGAAACGGCCAAACCCAAGACCAGGGATACGCCGATCGCGATCAGGAATTCGCTGACTGTCGTGCTCTGTGAGAATATCGTTCCGAATACGTTCATTGTATTGTCCTCCTTTAAGATTTTCGGTATAAACAGTTCCATACTTGGAAATAGAATGCGGATAGATCTCAAGCAGGCTCAAGGCCTCTGCCAGATAGAGAGGCATAGCTCCCGGGATCTTGATCTCCATGATGACTTCTCCATTCGGGAATAATTCTTTTCCATAGATCCCTTTGCGGAAATCCAGATCATCATAGCGGTAAGTCGTGTGTTCATCGAAGGTGATGCGCAGATCGTCGTTGTCCTTGTCTACGTAAGAGAGACGGTGTACCGAGATCATCACCTTCGGCATCAGATCCGGATAGAAGGCATCGAACCAGCGGATCTCTTTGCCGATCTGTTCATTCGCATAATGACAATGCTGCAGACCGTTCTTCAGAAGATCCTGAAGTGAGACATCAGTGCGTCTCTTATATACGATCCCTTCGAATTTCTTCTTCAGTTCGACGAAGACTTCATCTTCTCTTCCCTTCACATGATAGGAGCGGACTCTCAGTTTTTCCTTATACAGAGGCTTTTCGATGGACCTCCGTATCAGCTCGTCGCTGTCTGTATCGTAATAGATGGAAGAGATATCGCTGACCGGATATTCCGCATCTTTGAGCCGGCAGGAGATCATCTCCATGAACTTTTCATACTGTTCTCTGCTCAATAGATATTTCTTTTCCACTCTTTCAAATGTCTCCATTTCGCACCTCCTCAAACATATCTGTTTTGGAATGTCTTCATCCTACGGGAGCTGTGTGAACTCTAACTGAAGTGAAAGTGAAAAGAAAACGAAAAGAGATCCGTTGATCCCGCTCAAATAGTTTCTGTTGAATAGAAAACAATGATCAAATACATCTTTTTCCTGTGTTCGATATCTGTGTATGTCTTATAATGAAATTAGGAAAAAGCCTGAAATATCAGGCGGAAAGAAAGGATAATCATGAAAAAGGGAACCAGGATCCTAACGCTCTTTTTGACGATCATGCTGGCAGCTTTGACGGTATTCGGCAGTGTCAGCCTGAGAGCAGAAGACGAAACGGTCACGTACACGAAAGCTTCTGAGCTATGCAAGTATGTCTATGACGGCTACAACGGCGGTGAAAAAGGTCCGATCACGATCACCGAGGGGACACTGAAAAGCGGCTGGACGACCAAAAAGGTCTACCTGGTGACCCTCTCCGGTACGGAATGGGTATTCAACCAGTCTACGGAGGCCCTGACCGATCTCTTCTCCGGATTCAATCTCAAGAGCGCGTATTACTACAATGTGGTGAATACGATCAATGCCACAGTTCCGAGAAATGCGAATCTGGTATTGGCCGGTCATTCTCTGGGCGGTATGATCGCTCAGCAGGTCGCAGCCGATACCTCGATCAAAGCACGTTATAATATCCTCAATGTCATCACTTACGGATCCCCTCTTCTGGCAGCGGGATTCCGGGAAGGAACGATACGGAGGCTCGGCGATGTTTCGGATGTCGTACCTCTGCTTTCCTCCAATCTCTTCGTGACACCTCTTAGGGCGCTGTTCGGACTCAATCGGGAAGACGGAAATTACTTCTTAAGACCGGTCACTGCTCATAAACAGAGCTACCTGCGCAATGATGTCTGGGGCAGATACGACGTCCTCGGCAACAAATACGGAAGTGCCCGGCTGACTCTCGATCTGAGCACGAGACGTTTCTATAAGTCTCCGATCATCGACTGGTAAAAAATAAAAACCAATAGAAAAAGGAGAAGCGCGCTTCTCCTTTTTAAATGTTTCAAATGATCTAGAGGATAAAGGTGACCAGGATGATATGCCCGATCATCAGCAGGATCGCCGCGATGACGCTGAAGCGGCTGTAGAAGAGAGAGGCGGCGATCTTTCCGGCCCGGCTGCGGCGTATGATCAGGAAGTTCCTGCGGCGAAGCAGATACATCACGATCGCAAGGACGTAGACGGCCAGAAGGATGAATGCCATATAGTAGCCCGGCGGAATGAAGCACAGGGCATAAGTGAAGAGATTAAAGAGGATATGGATCGCCAGTGTAGGCTGTATCGAATGATAGCGGATCTCGATCCTGCCCAGAAGATAGCCTAAGGCGAAAGCCGGAAGGAAGTCGATGAGGTCTGCGTGAGCCAGGGCAAATAAGAAGGAAGTGGTCAGCAGCGCAAAGAATTTTCCGTATCTCCCGAGGACGTTCAGCAGGACACCGCGGAAGGCATATTCTTCTACGATCGGAGCAGCGGCGATATAGGTGAACGCAAACAGGATCAGGTCGGCATGTTCGGTAGAGAACGGAAGAGCGATGTTTCCGAGGAAGATCCCGGAGAGACCGAAACGGCTGAACAGCATATTCGAGATGAAGATCAGTCCGGTCACGGCCGCAAAGCACAGAGCCGTCTCCGCAAAGAGATCCAGGAAGGAAGCGCGGATATTTCCCGCAAAACGGGAGAGCTTGAGTCCCGATCTCTTCTGCAGGAGATAGAACGGAAGTACTGTTCCTATCGTAAGCAGGATATAGCGGATACCCAGAGCCAGGAAGGCATCTTCGCGGATGACCGCATCTTCCAGCTGCAGAAAGGAAAGAAGTGCTGTCGGTATATACAGCACAAATAATATATAGGCGATCAGTACGAGACCGATATACGAAAAATTGCTTTTCGCTTTCTTCTCGGAAATCTTTTTCTCACTCATTAAGAAAATTATACCTCACAGAACTTTTATAGAGAATCTGTTTCTTTGGGAATAAAACTGTCGAAAATGAGGATATCGAAATGAGGACTCATCTCATCCAGTTCTTTCTGTGATTTGATCGTATAGGCTACCGACAGATTCTTATAGAGGTCCCGGCAGAGACGGCGGGACAGATTGGTCTCATGGAGATGGTTGTAGGCGATGAAATCCGGTTTGGTCAGGAAGTTCAGCAGGAGATTCGTCAGGAAGAAATACAGGATGCCTTTATATTTCGGATTCTCTTTATGATAGTCTTCGGAGAGCTGTCCCCGTATCGTTTCCGGAGAATGTTTCCGATACCAGTAGACGACTTTCGGATTGAAGGATTCCACACAGTAAAGACCTTTATAATCCTTCAGATATCCTTCGACGATCCGGCAGAGTTCATCCGGTGCATCGGATGCCTCGAGTTTCAATTCGATGATGAGCGGCACTCTGCCGTTCACGCATTCCAGTACCTGAGGAAACGTCGGGATCTTCTCCTTCGAATCGGCGATATGATATCTCAGCAGTTCCTCATACGTATAGTCTTTGAACTTGCCTTCGACATCGTTCCCCTCTTCATCATGAAACATCCTTCCCAGAACGAAATCATGGGCGATGACAGGGACTTTATCTTTGGACAGCTGTACATCAAACTCGATGCCGTAACCCGCTTCTACGGCCTTGGAAAAGGCTCTGAGGGAGTTTTCCGGTGCATCGCTGTGATTGTCATGGAGTCCTCTATGGGCATAATACCGTCCCAGAAATGCCGAGACATCCGGATGGCGAAGAGACGGCATAAGCAGGAACAGATAGAGAGATAACAGGATTACGAGTATCAGAAGAATAGTGTTCATAATAAGATGATACCACGATTGTTGAAGTATAATAGGGATATATGCTGCTGATAAACAACCTGAAGCTCTCTCTTGACGAGGATGTCTCCTCCCTCAAAGAGAAGATCTCCCGCCGTTATCATATCCCTCTCAAGGATATCTTTTCCTTCCGCCTTCACCGCCGCTCTCTCGATGCCAGAAAAGATCTGCATTATATCTGCAGCGTGCTGATCGAGGTAAAGAATGAGAATAGATATCTGAGATATAAAGATATATCCCGTTATGAGATAAAAGATCTGACTGCTGAGAAAGTCGATAGCGATGTCCGTCCGATCATCATCGGTTATGGACCGAGCGGTATCTTTGCCGCATGGAGACTATCAGAGGCCGGGCTGAGACCGATCGTTTTCGAACGCGGAAAACGGGTAGCGGAACGGGAAAAAGACATCGATGATTTCTTTACACACGGCATCTTCTCCCCTTCCAGCAATGTCGCCTATGGAGAAGGAGGAGCCGGTACTTTTTCCGATGCCAAACTGACGACCCGGGTCAAGGACCCTTTCATTCCGTATATCACCGATATCTTCACCAGGCACGGTGCACCGGAGAGGATCGCCTACGACGCTCATCCGCATGCAGGTACCGACGTCATGAGAAAAGTCATCGCTTCCATCACCGATGATCTCATCAGTAAAGGCGTGGAATTCCATTTCGAAGAAGGCGTGAAGGATTTCGAGATCGAAGACGGAGCGATGAGAGCCGTGATCACCGATAAGGGAAGATACCCTTCTTCCTTCGTTCTGCTGGGCATCGGCCATTCCGCCTACGATACCTTCAAAGTTCTCTATGAGAAAGGCGTCCATATGATCCCTAAGGACACGGCCGTCGGTTTCCGTGTCGAACATCCGCAGGCTCTTCTCGATGAGAACCAGTACGGCAAAGACTTCCCTGAGATCCTGGAAGCCAGCGAATACTTTCTCCGTTACAAAGACAGCCGTTCCGTCTATTCCTTCTGCATGTGTCCGGGAGGCTATGTCGTCCCTTCCAATTCCGATGAAGAGACCATCGTCACCAACGGGATGTCCTATGCAGACCGGGGAAACCGCTTGGGCAACAGCGCCATCCTCATACAGGTACCGAAAGAACTCTATGGTGAAGGAGCGCTGGCAGGCTTTGAATATCTGAGAGCGATGGAACAGAGAGCTTATTCTCTGTCATCCACTTATAAAGCTCTCTCTATGAATATAAAAGACTATCTTCAGGGGGAAGTCCATCCTCTGATCTTCCCTTCTTCCTATCCGTTAGGTACGCTCCTCTATGACCTGAATCATTTCTTCAGCGAAGAAGAGAATGCGATATTCAAACGTGCCCTGGAGAACTTCGATTCCAAGATCGAAGGCTTCATCGAGCACGGCATCATGGTCGCTCCGGAGACGAGAGCTTCTTCTCCGGTACGTATCCCCCGTAAAGAAGACGGATGCAGCGAGAGTACTTCCGGACTCTATCCGATGGGTGAAGGACCGGGATACGGCGGAGGGATCATGTCCTGCGCTTTGGACGGCATACGCACGGCAGACCGCATCCTGAATACCCTGAAGTAAGATTTCAGTTAAAGTTCACATTCGTGTCTATAATGGACAGTAGAGGTGATGAATAAATGAAACTGAACATCAAAACAGTATTGATCATATTCCTGGTAGCCTTATTAGGTTCCGGTATCGGCACCTTCGGCATCATGGAACTGAAAGAAAAAGAGACCAAAGCGAATTCGCTGTCGAATCTTGAGGTACAGCAGATCAGTTACGATCCGGTATCTCAGACCGATTATACGAAAGCGATCGAAAAAGCCTTCGACACAGTTGTCGAAATCACATCTTCCGCCAGAACGGCATCCTTCTTCGGAACGGCAGAAACGAAAGGAATGGGCTCCGGAGTCATCGTATCTTCCGACGGCTACATCGTCACGAACCACCATGTGGTGAACGGTGCCTACAGCGTCACGGTAAAACTCTCTTCCGGAAAGACCTATGAAGCAGAGATCATCGGATCGGATTCCCGTACCGATATCGCCCTGCTGAAGATCGATGCGAACGACCTGAAATATGCCACCTTCGTTGATTCCGATTCCCTGGAGATGGGTCAGGAAGTCATTGCGATCGGCAATCCTCTGGGACAGGGCGTGACCTGTACAAACGGGATCATCTCGGCTCTCGAGAAAGAGATCCTGCTGAACAACGTTTATATGGATCTGCTTCAGACGAATGCCTCCATCAATGAAGGCAACTCCGGCGGCGGTCTGTTCGATATCTACGGCAACCTCGTCGGTATCGTCAATGCGAAGTCTTCCTCTTCTGCCTATGCCTCCGCAACAGTAGAAGGTATGGGTTATGCGATCCCGGCCAACAGAGCCCTCTGGGTCATTGAATCCCTGAAGGAATACGGCTACGTGAAAGAAAGAGCTACCTTAGGTGTCAAAGTCAACACCGCCTTCTCGACTTCCGGATACTTCTACAGCAGCGGAAGCGGACTCCCTGTCACCGAGATCATCCCGGGCGGCGGAGCAGAAGAAGCCGGTATTCAGGCTGAGGATATCATCCTGGAAGCCGATGGTACGACCATCACATCCTATGCGGTACTGAATAAAGTCCTCGACAGTCACGAGATCGGCGATGTGATCAGCGTAACGGTCCAGAGAGGAAACGATAAGCTGACCTTCGATGTGACATTGAAAGAAGCGACATCCAACTAAAAAGAGATCGATCGATCTCTTTTCTTTCGTAAAAATAAGACCTTCCGTTCCCGGAAGGTCTTTCTTCATTACTGGTTTTCTCTTTCAGCCTGTGCCTGACGTACGACTTTTTCCGTTACGTTGGCAGGTGCCGGTTCATAACGGTCGAATTCCATGACGTAGGAGCCGCGGCCCTGAGTCATAGAACGGAGTTCCGTCGCATACTTCTGCATTTCAGCCATTGGTACTTCGGCATCGATCTGGCCTTCGCCATCCTCGGATGTACCGATGTTGATGATCATACCGCGTCTCTTGTTGAAATCGCCGATGATATCGCCGGTATACTTTTCCGGAGCAGTGACGGTAACTTTACCGATCGGTTCCAGCAGTACCGGATTTGCCTGCGGCATAGCAGCCTTGAATGCCAGTCTGGCAGCTGCTTCGAAGGCAACGGCCTTGGAATCTACCGGATGCATCTTACCATCGAACAGCGTGGCTTTGACTCCGACTACTTTATAGCCGGCCAGTTCGCCGTGTTCCATACATTTTCTCAATCCGAGTTCTGTCGGAGGGAAGAATTCCTTGGATACGGAGCCGCCGAAGATATCGGTCTCGAAGATCATGTCTTCGGAATCGCATGGTTCGAAACGGATCCATACATCACCGAACTGACCTGCACCGCCGGACTGTTTCTTATGTTTACCTTCCGCTTCGACTTTCTTGCGGATCGTCTCACGGTACTGGATCTTCGGTTCCTTCGTATTGATCTCGACTTTATACTTTGTCTTCAGTTTGTTGACGACGACATCGATCTGCTGCTCACCTACGGCATAGAGCACCTGTTCGCTGGTCTCGGCATTCTTGACGAGCTTGAGGGAACGGTCTTCTTCGAGGATCCTCTTGATCGCTTCGGACATCTTGTCTTCATCGTCTTTTGTCTTCGGAGAGATCGCAACGCCCAGCATCGGTCTCGGGAAGACGATATCGTCAAAGAGGACTTTCTTCTCTTTTGTGCAGAGCGTATCGTTGGTCTGCGTGACGGAGAGCTTCGTGACAGCGCCTAAGTCGCCGGTGAAGAGTTTGCCGACAGCGATCTGGTTCTTGCCCTTGACACAGAAGATCTGGGAGACCTTTTCCATCTGATCCTTCTTGGTGTTGTAGACCTGAGAATCGGAGGAGAGGACACCGGACATGACCTTCAGATAGGAGATCTTGCCGACGAACGGGTCGACGATGGACTTGTATACGAGAGCACTGAATGCTTCATGTTCGTTCGTTTCGAGAACGACTGCATTGCCCTTGTCATCTTTTGCGGTAACGGTACCCTTTTCGGCATAGCACGGAAAGAATTCCGTGATGAGGTCGAGCAGTCTCTGGATACCCTTGACTTCTACAGCGGAACCGCAGTAGACCGGTTTGATATCGCCGTTGCGGACGCCGATACGTAAGCCCTTGGCGATCTCATCTTCTGTGAACGGTTCTTCTTCAAAGAACTTCTCCATCAGTTCATCATCGGTAGCTGCCAGTGCTTCTGCCAGTTCAGCGTAGTATTCTTCAACTTTATCAGTGTAGGAAGCCGGAACTTCTTCTGCCTTGGAGAGGTCGTTGTAGTACCAGGCTTTTCTTCTCAGGATGTTGATGGAGCCGATGAGCTTGCCGCTCTCGATGATCGGCAGTTCGAACGGAATGACAGTCTTGCCGAATTCTTCTCTCAGATCAGCGACGACTTTTTCAAAATGCGCATTTTCATCATCCATCTTGTTGACGAAGAAGATCGTCGGCATATGTCTCTTGGTGACAGCCTTCATCGCATTTTCCGTACCGGATTCGACACCGTCTTTACCGGATACGACGATGAGGGCATTATCGCCTACCGCAAAACCGGCAGCCTTTTCGCCTTCATAGTCCAGATATCCCGGCGTATCGATGAAGTTGATCTTGTAGTTCTTCCATTCGCACGGTGCGATCGCTGTAAATACGGATAAGCCTCTCTTGATCTCTTCCGGATCGAAGTCGACAGTAGAAGTACCGTCGGTAGTCTTGCCCATACGGTCAACAGCTTTCGTGTAGAATAATGCAGATTCGATCAGAGCAGATTTACCTGCTCCGGAATGCCCAAGTAAGACGACATTCCTTATTTCATTAGCTAAATAGTCTTTCATATGATGATACCCCTTTTTATTTCAATACATCCTGAAGTTCTGCCAGACATTCCGTACGCAGATAGTGGACAGCTTTGTTTCCGTGATTATCGAGGATCTCTTTATTGGCACCCTTGTTCAGCAGGTACAGTACGAGATCCGTATAGCCGCCGTAGCTCGCTCTCATCAGACATGTGCAGCCTTCGTTGTCCTGTTTGTTGACATCGGCGCCATGAGCTAAGAGGTAGTGGATGACATCGACCTTGAAAGCCAGGACGGCATCCATCAGAGCAGTACGTCCCTTGGCGTCTGTCTCATCGACGAGAGCACCGTGTTCTACGAGATATTCTACGACATGAGACTGACCTAAGAAGGCAGCTCTCATCAGAGCAGTACGGCCGTTGTTGTCATGGGAATTGACATCGGCACCGGCTTCTACCAGCATCTGGCAGATATATTTGTGACCGTTCTTGGCAGCTCCCATGAGTGCCGTTTTATTGTTCTTGTCTCTTGCGCGGACATCGGCACCGTGATCCAGAAGGGTCCGGACGATGTCTTCGTAACCTCTCTTTGCTGTTCTCATCAGGGCTGTACGTCCATCACCGTTCTTGGTGTTGACGTCGATACCTTTTGCGATGCAGGCACATACTTTGGCATAGTCGCCCATTCCGCAGGCATCATAGAATTCTTTTACTAACGTTTGATCCATTATGAGTTCCTCCTTTTCAAACGTGATCCGGTATAAAAAAGAACGCAAGGGTGCGTTCACATGAAAAAGACGATTTTATTGAATGAAGGTAAGGTATAAACTACCCCCAGAATATCATTGCTGACTCTCATGTATTGTCTCATGATAATATACCGATTTCCTAACTTTATTTTAGTCTGTAGACGTCTTTCTTTCAAGGTAGATATTCCTGAAAGTGTTTTCATCATTTCAGCAGTCTCAATACCTCTTTATAGTCCGGCATACGGCTGGAGACGATATCGTAGAAACGTCCCGAATGGTTTGGGATCAGGAAGTGCGTCACTTCGTGCAGGACGATGTATTCGAGACATCTCAGCGGATAATGGATAAGGTAGGAGGAGACATGGATGCGGTTCTGTCTGGTGTAGCAGACGCCCCATTTCGACTTCAGGACGCGTACCTTGAGTTCCGGCTCCTGATGATATCCGTAATCCAATAAGAGACCCCGGTATTTCTCCAGATACTTCCGGGCTTCATCCAATACGTACTTATCCAGGTATTTATAGAGATAGCGTACCGCTTTCTCCTGATCTTCTTCTTTGTATGTCAGAAAGACGGTATCCTCCCGGATCGAGACATTGTTTTTCCCGAGCGAAAAGACCAGTTTGTATTCTTTTCCGAAGATATAGAAAACATCTCCTCCCCGATACATCAGGGATCCGTCGTTCATCTTCTTGTATGTCTTCAGGATCCATTCCGTATTGCCGAGAATGAACTCTTCGATACGTCTTTCACTCACCCAGAAAGGAGCCGAGACATGAAGCGTATTCCCCTTCAGTCTCATCCGTATCGTCTTCATTTTCTTCTTCTGTATCTCGACAGGAAACTCCTGTCCGCCTATCTTCAGTACTGTCATAATAAGAAACCATCCCAACTATAACACACTTGCGATTCATTCTTTACAATTCAAAGGAAATCCGTTAGAATAAGTAAGCACATGGCGGACGTGGTGAAGTTGGTTAACACACCAGATTGTGGCTCTGGCATTCCGTGGGTTCGAGTCCCATCGTTCGCCCCATGAAGAAAGATACCTGTCGAAAGACAGGTTTTTTATTGCCTAAAGAAAGACCGGGGTCATCCCCGGTCTTATACTTCGGTTAAAACGTCGATCGCAAAGTTCCGGCATTCCTCTTCTGTAGGGAACGTTGCCAGGAACATATAGTTGGACATGCAGTCGGCCAGAGCTTCATCGACTCTGCCCTCTTCTCTCAGATGATCATGATACTTCGCCCGTACTTCTTCTGCGGACATGCGGAAATCTCTTCCGTCTCTTCGGGAAGCGAAGACACAGACTTCCTGACGTTCACGATAGCGGTCTGTCTTGTCGTAGGCGATCATATCGGCCCACATCTCATAGACATCCGTACCGTTCGCATAGTTCATCATCGTCGGTGCGATGCCCCCAGGCGGACGCATGTTGACTTCGAGTCCTACGACATCGCCGGCTTTGCCTAAAGGCTGGTCGATGCTCAGACGGAAGAATTCCAGATGGACGAAGCGGCTCTTTACTCCGAAGGCCTTTACCGTTCTTCTTCCGGCATCCAGCAGATCGGCAGGAAGGACGGAACGTTCATAGAAGACCGTATTCAGCTTATCGTTGACTGTATCCATCAGATTGGATACCGTGACGTTTCCGTTCTCGAAGAGCGGTTCTCCCTTGGAGTTGATGATCGCATCATAGGACTGTACTTCACCGGTGATGAATTCCTCCATGATGTACTGGATATCCATCTTCGTCTCGAAGAAGCGTCTCAGATCGTCTTCGGATTTGATCTTGTGCGTATCGCTGGCGCCTACCCCGTTATCCGGCTTGGCTACGACCGGATAGCCTACTTCCTCGATGAAGGCCTTGCAGTTATCGAAGTTGTCGACCATGTGGAAACGGGCTACAGCCAGCCCTGCCTTGCGGTAGTTCTCCTTCATGCGGGACTTATACTTCACGAGGTCCATGTCTTCCGGCATGAATCCGGAAGTGATATGGAAGTCCTGACGAAGTTTCGCATCTCTTTCCAGCCAGTATTCGTTGTTGGTCTCGAGCCAGTCGATCTTTCCGTATTTGAAAGCGAAGAACGCAACTGCTCTGTAGACTTCATCATAGTTCTCCAGAGAAGATACTTTATAGTATTCATTCAGGGAATCTTTCAGATCCTGAGTCAGCTCTTCATACGGTGCATCGCCGATACCCAGAGTATTGATGCCGTTGCGTTTCAGATGATGGATGAAAAACCAGTGATTGGATGGAAAATTCGGTGAGATGTAAATAAAATTCGTCATGATCTAATCCCCTTTATCCAATAGGTACGGTAAGAAATACGGAACCTGTTTATACCACCAAGGCCAGTCGTGATTGACGTCATGTCCCCAGTAATCGAACCAGATATTGATGCCTCTCTTCTTGCACTGTTCATCGACGAAGCGGGTACTCCAAGGTTCTTCCCAGGCGCCCTGCCCGACACAGACGACCGCTTTGTTGCGGTTGTATCTTTCGATGTACGGATGATCATACGGCATGTTGGCCATATAATCGGTCACGGAGTTCTTGTAGACCATCTCATCCATGTAGTCTCTCATGAAGTAGGAGGCATTATAGATGCCGCTCAACGCCAAACAGCGGTCGAAGAGATCCGGGAAGCGGAGGTAGAGATTGAGGGCGTGGGTAGCGCCCATCGAACAGCCGAAGACCAGTACTCCCGGATAGCCTTCCCAGCCGTTCTTTTCATTCACGTAATTCCGTATGAACGGAACGACTTCTCTCGTGATGTAATTGATCCATTCTTCGTGATGACGGATACGGTAGTACGGATCGCCGTTCAGATCGCTCCAGGTCTCGATATCGATCGTGTCGATCGCAAAGACGATGACTTCGCCGTTATCGATCCACGGTGCGAAGGTATCGGTCATATGGAAGTTCTCGAAATCATAGAAGTGACCGTCCTGACAAGGTATGAACAATACCGGACGTCCCTTGTGTCCGTATATCTTTATCGGCATGTTGCGGTGAAGCTCATTGCTGTAGTGATCGTAATAATTAATCTCCATAGTAAACCTCTTTCAGATCCAGATTATAGAAGAGAACTTCCATGAAGAACGGGATCGCTCTCTCCCAGCTGGCTTCATTGTGTTCTCCCTTCGGTACGATACGGCTCTCGACCAGGACCTTCTTCTGTATGAGAAGGTTCGTGACTTCCCCGTAGATCTTGCGGGTATTGCCGTAATTGATCTCCTTTTCTCCATAGTCCATATAGAGATGCGTACCTCTGCGGTAGTGTGCATTGCGGATCATCTCCTTGACCTTCCCCGGCGCAAATCCCAGAGACGGAGATAAGGCAGCACCCCGGGAGAAATACCGGTTGTAGGCAGATAAGGCATAGAGCGTCATCAGACCTCCCATGGAACTTCCGGAGATGAAGGTATATTTTCTCTCCGAAAGTGTATTGAAGTTTTCATCGATGAACGGCTTGAATTCTTTCACGAACCAGTCCATCGTGATCTTTCCTCTGGCTTCTATATTTCCCCATTGAGGATCCCGGAAGGAGAACGGCGTATATTCGGAAAGTCTTCCTCCGCACTCTTCCTCTTCTCCGTGGTGATTGCATTCTACTGCCGCAACGATGAGCGGTACCTGATTCTCTTCCAGGAAATCCTTCAGTCCCCAGGACTTTCCATAGGTCGCTTCTTCATCTTCAAAGAGATTCTGGCCGTCGAACATATACAGGACCGGATAGCGGTTCTCCTCATCCGGCAGATATACATAGGCATTTCTCTCTTCATCTCCCGTGAGCTGCGGGATCGTTACTTTCCAGTTTATCAGCATGTTTCTCGTTCTTTCTATCGTGATATACGTTTATTCTACATGATTTTCTCAGATAGTTTCCCGTTATTTTACATTATTTTCTGAAAATAAATTTACATTTTCTTCAGTCATTCCCCATGATTTCTCCCTCTATATCCGTTATACTGAATCTGTCTGAATAGAAAGAGATTAATAAACATATGATCATTATTAAATTCCTGGTATTCTTTCTCCTGCTCGCCTTCCTGGAGATCAACAAGAACACGCTTCTCGGCTGGTTTTTGAGCATCCTTATCTTCGGAGGCTATCTATATCTCTCGGAATCTGTACTCAAGCCTCATAAATGGTTTACCGGAGTCCTCTTGTTTCTCGCCTTTCTGTTATTATTCAGCGGCATCGTCTTCCTCTCCTGGCCTCCTGTCAAGGCAGTGAAGGCCGTCGATCTTAAAGATCCGATCAGAACGGAAGTCGTTCATACCGATAAAGGAGATGTACGGGGCGTCCTCAACGAAGAAGGAAGCGTCGAGATCTTTGCGGGCATCCCTTACGCCAAACCCCCGGTAGGAGAACTGCGCTGGAAGGAACCTCAGGACAATGAAACCTGGGACGGGATCCTCGAAGCAGATACCTACGCGCCGATGAGTATGCAGCCGGTGAATCTTCCCTTCTTCTCTTCCATCGCCCATATCGTCGGTTATCACGACTATAAGATCTCATTGAATGACAATTACCGTGAACCGGTATCGGAAGATTCTCTCTACCTCAACATATGGAGACCTCATGATACCGATAAGGATCTTCCGGTCATCGTCTATATCCACGGCGGTTCTCTGCAGACCGGTCAGCCCTGGTATGAAGACTACGCCGGAGAAGGACTGGCGGAGAAAGGCTGCATCGTCGTCAATATGGGCTACCGTCTCGGAGTCTTCGGCTTTCTGGCAACGGAGGATCTGAAACAGGCATCCGATAATCATACGACCGGAAACTACGGTCTCCTCGATACGATCAAGGCCCTCGAATGGGTACAGAAGAATATCACTTCCTTCGGAGGCGATCCGCAGAACGTCACGATCTGCGGCGAATCAGCCGGAGCCGTCCTCGTCTCTGCATTAGCTGTTTCTCCTCTCTCGGAAGGTCTCTTCGATAAGATCATCATGGAATCTTCGACCGTCGCTTCCCCTCTTCCTCCTCATTCCTACCGTTCCTTCGAAGCTGCCCTATCTTCGGGAAAGGAACTGCTCAAGCGCTATAACGTCTCCTCTGCAGAGGAATTACGGGCTCTTCCTGCCGGGAAACTCGTTCAGGAGGCCGATACTCAGCACCACATCACGATCGACGGCTACACCCTTGAAAAATCGCCTGACGAGTACTATAAAGAAGGATCCTTCCACGAAAAGGCAGCCTTACACGGTTATAACCTCAAGGAGAGCGGTCCCTTCATCCTGTTCTCTCAGGCAAACATGAAGAACTATGAAGAAAAGGTACGTGCCTACTTCAAGGACTATGCGGATGAAGTGCTGGCCTTATACCCTGCTTCTAATGATGAGGAAGCGAAGGAGAACTGGGCGGATATCTACAGCTGCATCTTCTTCGATTATTCTCATTACTGCTACAACCGTCATGCGGGAAACAATCATATCCCGGTCTATGAGTATGTCTTCTCGAAAGACAACGGCAGACTGGGTTCCTGGCATTCGGGAGAACTCGTCTATGCCTTCGGCATGATCCCGGATGATTCGAAACTCTACGATGAGAAAGACCGTTCCCTCTCCGATATGATGTGCACGTACTGGGCCAATTTCGCTAAGACCGGTGATCCGAATGGAAAGGATCTGCCGGAATGGAAACAGAACAGCGACAGTGCCTCCCTCATCGAATTCTCTGATGATGTCTCCATGATCCAGGAAAGACACCTCGCCCTCTTTGCGGTCCTCGACCGTCTCTACGCCCGATAGTTCTCACATCAAATAGTTATGTGGTACGAGAAGAAAGAAGATCAGTGATACTATAAATTCAGCACAGATGGGGAAAAGTACACGGAAGACCTCTTCTTAGTGAGTCAGGTATAGTGGAAACTGATGTGGAGGACCGTCGAAAGAACACCCCGGAGCATGTCACCGAAAGCAATGCGAGTAGACTGACACGTAAGCCTGCGTTAAAGACGGAAAAGTGATTGCTTTTAGTGATAAGAAAGGTGGCACCGCGGATATACCCGTATTCGTCCTTTGCGGAAAGATACGGGTTTTTTATTTGAGGTGAACACAAATGTATCAGAAAACACTGAAAGAGATCTCCTTATGCAAGAAGATCTTCGAATCAAAGCTGGAAGAAAAACTGAATATCATCAAAGTACCGAATCCCCTCTTCGTACGCAGCGACTCCGGTCTGCAGGACAATCTGACAGGAAGCGAGAAAGCGATCTCTTTCGCCAAGAACGGCGATGAATTCGAGATCGTACACTCTCTGGCCAAATGGAAAAGAGTCGCTTTAGGCAAGTACGGATTTGCGATGCACAGCGGTCTTTACGCCAACATGAAGGCCATCCGTCAGGGAGAGACCGTAGATCCTCTTCATTCCCTCTATGTCGAACAATGGGATTTCGAGAAGGTCATCAGTAAAGAAGACCGCAATATCGATTACCTGAAAAAGACGGTACGGGAGATCTATGAAGCATTCAAAGAGACGGCGGAAGTACTGGGAAACAACCGTCTTGAACTGCCGGAAGAGATCTCGTTCATCACTTCCGAAGAACTGCTTCAGAAATATCCGAAACTCACTCCCAAGCAGAGAGAGAATGCCTATGGAAAAGAAGTGAAGGCCTACTTCCTGATCGGCATCGGCGGTCTTTTAAGCAACGGACAGCCGCACGATCTGCGTTCTCCCGACTACGACGACTGGGCACTCAACGGAGACCTCATGATCTATGATCCGGTACTGAAGGAAACGATCGAGATCTCCTCTATGGGAATAAGAGTCGATGAACGCTCCCTCTTCGATCAGCTGCGCAGAGCCCATGCGGAAGACCGTATGACCCTGCCGTACCACCAGATGATCCTCAATCGGAAAGTCCCTTACAGTATCGGCGGAGGCATCGGCGAATCCCGGGTCTACCTCCTTCTTCTGAACAAGCATCACATCGCCGAAGTCCAGGCTTCTTCCTGGGAGAAGAGAGTCTCGGAAGAACTGAAAGAACTGGAAATGCTATAATGGGAGAATGAAAAAGATCTTCCTGTCTCTATTGATCATCACGCTCCTATGCAGCTGTACGAACAAACAGGATACCGGTAATGTTTCCGGCTGCGATATAGCCGTTTCCTGCAATGAAGAAGCAGATATGTCTTCCTATGAGTTCTACATCGAAGGAGAAGAGTACGTATTTCTCAAGTCGAATGTGAAAGGTATGCTGAAGAAAATGGATGATCATGAGACCTTCGTTGTCTATTTCGGTTTCGCCCGCTGTCCATGGTGCCGGGATATGATGCCGATCCTCAATGATGCCGCTAAGGAAGCCGGATATCCGGTCTCCTACATCGATACGAGAGAAAAGGAAGAATGGAAATCCAATATCGATATCGATGACTATGATCTGCTGGCAGAACGTTTAAAGGAATACCTGCAGGAAGATGAAAACGGGATCCCTCATCTCTATACCCCTTTCCTCGTCTTCATCAAAGACGGAGATGTCGTAAAAACGGTCTCTGCACCAAATTACGATGCCCATGAGGAAAGGATCCCCGATAACGAAAAAGAAGCTCTATACAGCGAACTTCTCTCATCATTTGAACTATTGAAATGAAGACCGTCAGATATGACGGCCTTTTTATTTCTGAATATTCCCTATCAATTCTCCGATCTGCCGGTGAAGATCCGTCTTCTCGGGAATGAGATATCCATGCGCATCTTCCCCATCCGACAGGATCATATAAATGACATTCTCCGCATCCTTCATATTCTTATCGGAATGATGTCCGAAGAAACAGTAGCCCAGACTCTTATCTCCCTGTCTGAGGGCAATAGATGCTTCTGTTTCATACGGTTGATCCGGAAGATATATCACTTCATCTGTGCTTTCCTTTATTGGCCACAGCCTGTCAAACAGAGTATTGAAGCTTTCCGACAGTTCTCTATCTTTTACCGTATACTCATCCGATAGATTTCGGACTATCAGTTCATCAGAAACGGTTTCGGATGGATGGTCTTTTTCCGGTGAAGCAGCACTACAGGACGACAGGGTCAAAAGGAGTATCAGGGATAACATCACAAAAGTGCGTCTTATTCGTTTCATAAAAATATCTCCTTACTATCCTCTTTTACCCTAAAACAAAAATAGGATAAGGCCATACACACATAGTTATAGAATGTGAAGTTTGACGGCATTCAAAAAGGCCTGCATAAAAGAAAGAAGATCCCCGGGATCTTCTTCGTTTAATTCATTTCCTCTCTAGATTTCTTCCGTATGGAAGGATGACTCGCCAATATCTTCCTGACCCCGTATGGATGAGAGAAGGCAATGGAGAGGACTCCGTTGGTGTTGGAGATGACGACACCTTCTCCGAAGATCGCATGCGTGACGAGATCACCGTTGCGGTATGGAGCGGAAGGCATCTCTTTCTTTCTCTCTTTCGGTACGATATCGATATCGAATACGGCCGATTTCTTCCGTACCGGGACATCATCCACATGATCGATGCATCTGCTGTCGATCTCCTTGATGAAACGGGATGGAAGTTTGGAAGACTGCAGGACATAGGAGAAGGAATTGGATTCCGTCAGGAAGAGTTTTTCTCTGGCTCTCGTATAAGCTACGTAGGCCAGTCTTCTTTCTTCCTCGAGACCCTTCTGTCCTTCCGTCAGTGTTCTTTCCGACGGGAATACTCCTTCCGATAAACCGATGACGAATACGACATCGAATTCCAGTCCCTTGGCAGAATGGATCGTCAATAAGTTCAGGGCATCTCCGACGTTCTCGGAAGCTCTGTCGGTGTATAAGGAGATCATCTGCAGATATTCATCCAGTGTAGAATCCGGATAGTTCTCCTGGTAGTCTTTAATATCATCCAGAAGGGATTTGACGTTTTCGAGACGTTCCGTCTCGTTCTCTTTCTCCAGCATCGTCCGGTATCCCGAATCATCGAGCACTTCCTGTAAGAGAAGTTCCAGTTCGATCGTATTGACGTCTTCACGCCATTTCTCGACCATCTTCACGAATTTGCTGAAGACGTCTTTATTCTTCGGATAAAGTCCGTTCTTGATGACTTCATACATCGTCATCCCCTTATCCTGAGCGATCTCCAGAAGATTGTCTAAGGTCTTCTGTCCGATGCCTCTTCGCGGGGTGTTGATGATGCGTACGAAAGCCAGATCATCGCCTCTCGTGATCATTCTCAGATAGCAGAGGATATCCTTGACTTCCATACGTTCATAGAAGCGGAGTCCTCCATAGATCACATACGGGATACGGTTCTCGATGAGCGCTTTTTCTACTTCTCTTGAGAGATAGTTGGAACGGTAGAGTACCGCCATATCGCTGTAGCGGTAGCCTTCCGCATGCATATCCTCTACTTTGGATACGACATAATTGGCCTCTCCTGTTTCACTCTGCAGGGATTTGTGGATGATCTTGTCTCCGTCCCCTTTCCTTGAGAAGAGGTCTTTATCGACTCTGGCCTTATTGTTTTTGATGACGGAGTTGGCTCCGGAAAGGATGTTGTTGGTGGAACGGTAGTTCTCATTGAGGACGATCGTCTCGGTATCCGGGAAGTCTCTGTCGAAGTTGACGATGATGTTGACATCGGCACCTCTCCAGGTATAGATCGTCTGGTCCGGATCGCCTACGACATAGATGTTGTCGTGTACAGAAGAGAGCTGTTTGATCAGGCGGTACTGTTCCTTATCGATATCCTGGAATTCATCCACATGGATGTAGTGGAACTTTCTCGCCCACTTCTCCTGAATGACCGGGAATAAACGGAACATCCGTGTCGTAAACAGGATCAGATCGTCGAAATCAAGGCCGTACATCTTCTTCAGCCGATTGTCGTAATAGGCATATACCTTCGCTTTATTTATCGTTCTCTCTTCACCGTATGACTGTTCTAAGGCCTTTTCCGGAGAGATATCTTCATACTTCAGGCTGGCGATATAATCCAGTACGGCTCCATACGGGTATTCTTTCTTCTCTAGACCGATCTCTTTATAAGCTTCCTTGAGGATCTGATGCTGGTCATTCTGATCGATGACCGTGAAGTTCTTCGGATAATTCAAAGCTCCGATATCCTCGGATAAGATACGCATGCACAGGGAATGGATCGTCGAGATATGGACTCCGGTTCCCTCTTCTTTCAGCATGTCCTGGATACGGGATTTCATCTCCTTGGCAGCCTTGTTGGTAAAGGTGATGGCCAGGATATGATACGGCGGAATGCCCATCTGTTCAATAAGGTATGCGATACGCATCGTCAAAACACGGGTCTTTCCCGACCCGGCTCCGGCTATGATGCGTATATGGGAATGTGTGTCTGTGACCGCTCTTTTCTGAGCGTCATTCAAGTCTGAATACTTAACCATTTCCTATATAGTATACCGTAAAATAGTCCTGCTTTCATGATAAGATTTAAGTATGATCACAAGTACTTCATTTCAGGATTATCAGCTGCTGGATGCCGGCGGTGAAGAGAAACTCGAACTCTGGAAAGACGTCGTTTTACGGCGTCCGGACCCATTGGCCATCTGGCCGAAAGAAAAGGAAGAACTCTGGCAGAAAGCCGATGCCTTCTATCACCGTTCCAATAAAGGAGGCGGGCACTGGGAATTCAAACGGAAGATCAAAGATGAATGGCAGGTCTCCTACCGCGATCTGACGTTCAAGGTCTCCCCTACCAATTTCAAGCATAAGTCGGATCGTAGCCATGTCGTACTGTG
>JAZPYW010000148.1:0-12074 GCA_045544415.1 Erysipelotrichaceae bacterium | reverse complement strand
AAGAGAAAAGAATTTCCATGAATACTTAAATAATGTAGGGAAACAAGGCACGGTATATATCGCTAAACTTGACGATCTGGCCAGAGAACAACTAGAGAAAGAGAAAGATCTTGCCATAGAGAAAGAAAAGGCTGAAGCAGCAAAAAAGGCAGAAGAAGAGATCCTGAAGAAGTACGGCCGCAGCGATCTTGATAAAGCCTGGAAAGATTTTTCTAAAGCGGTAAGCGAACGTATAGAACAAGATCGCAAGGAGTACTGATGCCGGATAAAAGAGAAGCCATTATTAAGGCGGTAGATGAGGCTATATATAGCCTGGACAAAATAAAACGGATCCTTGCTGATGAGAACAAAGAAGAAAAAGAAAGACTGAATGCAGATCTGGTAAAGGTCCTTCTGATACAGCATAAGATCCCAGCTGACGATGATTTCATAACAGATCTGATAAAGACATGTAATATGAAATCTATTCATTGCGAACGGCTGAAGGGCATTATAGAGGCGGTATCCGAAGCCAGAGAGAAAACCCCGATCAGGGATATTAAAAAATATGTCTTCAGCTGCATTTACAAAAACGATAAGAGAAAGGAAAAATAATCATGAATAACGAAGAATACAAGAAGAAAGCTGCCAAACTGCTGGAAAAGAGCCGTGAAGCAGTGGCAGAGATCCAGGGAAAAATTGATGCAGCAAGAGAGAAACTGGAACAGTTAAACATTTCTTTTGACAAAGATTTTAAAGAAGGGAACGCTGATTCTTGCCAGCGGATCCGGGCAGAGATCAGAAACACAGATGATGATATTGCCATGTTGGAAAAGTTGCTGAACACAGTAAAAAATAAGCCCCTTATCACTGAAAAGGAATTTAAAGACATTTCCGCTGATCTGATCCAAAAGGCTACAGCAAAAAATATTGCAGCAGTTAAGAAAATTGCCGGTTTAGTAAAACAAATTATAGAAATAGGCGAGGAATCAAAGGCGGCAGCTGATGAATGTAACGATCTGCTGACTACATATCAGGAGTCAATTTTAAGACAGAATATATATTTTAAAAATGGTGCACTAGACATAACAAAGAAAGTTTCATATAAAGGATACTCTGCCAGTGTTATGGCTAACCGGATTAGAAACGAAGCCTCAAATTATACAGATGAAATTGAGCCATATTACGAGCATAAATTGATGTTTTAATAAGCCTGAATAAGCCCCCTAGCGGGCTTTTTTTCATGAGATACAATAGAAATATGGAATATGAGGAATTAACCCCCGAAAGCATTAAATACTACCTGAAAACAAGATCTGAACTAGTAGATAAATGTAAAAGGCTGGAGGATCTCATAGATAGCTATTATTATAGATTGTCCGGGTTAAAGGCTGCAGATCCAACACGAACAAAGGGCAATTATAATAAATCAAGTGCAGCTGATTTTTATTACCGTATGTCTGAAAAGATAGAGCAGGCAGAGGCAGAGCTGACATATTACAGACAATCTTTAAAATCTATAGAAGAATTTGGAAGAGCATTAAATATAAAAATACAGTAGCCTTGCTGATATTCAGGAAGAAATGGGGGGTAGGACCCGTGCAGGGGTGCCTCTGACAACCGGGCCGCCGTACTGCGAATATTTTTCGCAGAGATCTCATGCAGAAAGCAGCATATAGGTTTTATAGAAAGCAGTGCATAGATCTTATATAATAATAACCGGGGGCCACACTACCCCCACCAGGTGGCCTTCTGTCCTTCAGCCGCCGTACTGCGAAAAAAAACGAGTAAAAGGAGGACATAATAGAGGAGTGGAAAAGATGAGCTACAAGGAGTTAGATTTTGCGCTTGGTTATTTTGGCGTTGTTCCAGCCGGTTTCAAAGGCACGACAGAGGACACACTCTTTTTTACCAAAGACTGTCCGGAGGATATAAAGGACAGAGTCTTGAAACTATGGCCGTTGCTTGTGGCTAAAGAAAAAGAAGATAAAAAAATGGATTATTCCGTGACATTTACTGAGGCTTATATATAATAAAGCACGCTATTTAACCACCTTCGGGTGGTTTTCTTATACCAAAAAAGAGGAAAACAATAAAAAAAGAGGTCCCCGGTCCGCACTGGTCCAGGCCTACCTCTAAATTAATTTATATCATGCTAAAACAAAAAAGAAAAGCCCCCGGAGAAAGAGTCTATCTAAGGAGTGAACAGCCGTTAAACACTCACCCATTCAAAGAATTATCTACCTAAATTAAATCACAAAATAAAACGTGAGGTCCGCTTTTGGTCCGCTTTTTAAGAAAACAGGACGTTTTTCAGGTACTTGACTAAGAGACCAAAGTAAACAAAAAGCCTTTATTCAAGGCTTATTTTCAATGGTGGAGGCTATGGGATTCGAACCCATGACCCCACCCCTGTGAAGGGTATGCTCTCCCGCTGAGCTAAGTCTCCACCTATTATGGTAGCACAATCAGATCACCTGAAGCAGATAAAACTTCAGGTAGTCCGTCTCCGGTACATTCAGCATGATCGGGTGATCGCCGCACTGCTGAGTGACTGAGATGAGCTTGAGCTGGTAGCCTGTTCTGACTGATGCTTCCTTCAGCATCTTCTCAAAGAGTTCATGAGGCATGAAGTGCGAACAGGAACAGGTCGCCAGATATCCTCCTCTGCTCAGAAGACGGATGGCTTTCATATTGATCTCGAGATAGCCGTTGTAGGCATTGTTGACGGTCTTGCGGTTCTTGGTGAAGGCCGGAGGATCGAGTATGATCATCTCGTACTCTTTCTTCTTGACCTGGTCCAGATATTCGAAGACATCGGCGGTGACGGTCTTTAGTGTCAGGCTGTTGAGTTCGGCATTCCTCTTTGTCTGCTCGATGGCTTTCTCCGAGATATCGACTGCCGTGACTTCCTTCGCACCGGCCTTGGCACAGTTCAGCGCAAAGGAACCGGTATGAGTGAAACAGTCGAGGACCTTCTTCCCCTTCGCAAGCTTTCCGGCCAGTTCTCTGTTTCTCTTCTGATCGAGGAAGAAACCGGTCTTCTGACCGCTGATGAAGTCGACATAGTATTTGATGCCGTTCTCACAGATGATGGTCTCGGTGATATCCGGAATCTTCCGGTCTTTAAGTTCATACCATCCCTTGTATTCTTCAAGACCTTCCAGTTTCCGTATCGCCACGTCGTTTCGTTCATAGATCCCGGAGATCTTCTGTCCGTCTTCTTCCAATACTTCTACCAGTAAAGGAAAGAGGACATCTTTCCGTTTCTCCATGCCGTAAGTGAGAGTCTGTATGACGAGGATATCGTTGAATCGGTCGACCGTCAGTCCCGGGAACTGATCGGATTCTCCAAAGATCACTCTGCAGCAATCCAATTGATCGCCGACAGCGCTCCTTCGGAAATTCCAGGCATATTCGATCCTTCTCTTCCAGAAATCGCGGTCATAGACAGAAGTGTGGTCTCTGCTGAAGATGCGGACCCGGATCTTACTGTTTTCCGAGATGATACCGGAGCCGATATACTTCCCTTTCTGAGATAATACATCGACGATATCGCCGTTCTCATATTCTCCTTTTATCTCCTGTATATCGCTCTCATACACCCAGGGATGAGAGGACTCCTGCCATCTTTCTCCCTTCTTGGTGATGATCACCTGTGCGTATTCTCTCTCATTTTTCATCCATCCACCTCAATATGACTTCCGCTACTTTCTTATAGTCTGTGATATGCATCGTATGCGGCAGGTCCAATACCTCGCATACGGAACGTTTATTGGCTGACTGTCTTCTGTGCGCATCGATCCACAATCCCTCTCTGGCGCCTCTTGAGACCAGATACTCGTCGGACTTCTTCGATACGATATTGCAGACAGGGATATTCTCCGGAATGAGAGCCTCTCTCATCTTCAGAAGATTATAAGGCGTCTTTTCGCTTTCCTTCTGCAGAGAATTCTCATACATCCTGTGTAAAAGCACCTTGCGGGATATCTCCCGATCTTCTTCCGTATACGGATAATCCTCCGCAAAGATCTCAAAACGGTCCTTATCCAGTTTGTATAAGAGTCTCGTCAGGCCGAACTTGCTGAAGAAGGACAGGATCTTTCCGGCCTGTTCCCCTTCTTTTTCTTCGTTCATATATTCATAAGCATCCGGTACTGTCGTATCCAGTCCGATATAGCCCTTCACTTCTTCCGGATGATCGTTCATCAGTTTCAGACAGTAGATGCCTCCTAAGGAATGGGCCATCAGATAGTATCTCTTTACACCGATCGCCTTGATGATCTCATGATATTCCTCTGCGATCGTATCGACATCCCGGTTCTCATCGGTATCATCCGAAGATCCGTAGTTGAGCGGTTCCACGACGGCGATGGTAAAGCGTTTCGCCAGTTCGCTCATCAGCGGTTTATAGGAGACCGTCACACTTCCCGAAGACAATCCCGGAAAAGCGATCAGGATGTCTTTTCCTTCTCCGCTCACTTCGATATTGACTCTCTTTCCCTTTATCGTCACATCCTTATGGATGAGCTGTTCCAGTTCTTCCCTTTCTTCCGCATGTTTTCCCAATACATAGGTATAGGTCAGGGCTGAAAGACCGGCCAGTCTCAATAAGCGTTTCATCTTCTTTCCCATAGGACCATCTCCTTTCCTCTCTCATTCTAACAGAGAATCTTCTGCGCTATAATGAGATTAAAAGAACGTACTTTAAAATCTATGGAGGCATTATGAAGAGGTATATCATCCTTTTTCTATCTCTGTTTCTTCTCTTATGCAGCTGCCAGAAGGAGGAGACTCCGGCCTATCCGGACCGGGATGTCGGCTATCCGTCAGAACTTCCGGACAACGGAGAAGACAGTATCGCGATCCACTACTATAGAGAGGACAATTCCTATGCGGATAAAGCTCTCTGGCTCTGGGATCCGAACGGTACGGACGACAATCAGGAAGACTATTTCAATTATCAGGATGATTACGGTGTGATCGCTTATTATCCGCTGTCACACTTCGGACTTACAGGAGACAGATTGGGAATGATCGTAAAGAAGAAAGATACCTGGTCCTACAAGGACGGAGGAGATGCGGACCGATTCATCGAGTTGTCCCGTTTCCAGAAAGATGATAAAGGCATCTACCACGTCTATATCACACAGAATGACCCTCATATCTATAATTCGCCGGAGAGGATCATCTTCGATGACATCAATACCGCCAACTTCCTCACCGAGAATACCCTGTATATCTCCTGTACCAATAAAGTCGAGAAATACCGTCTCTATGAGAACGGGACATTATTGACGGAACAGAACGGTTCGGGAAGAACGACCTTCTCCGACCGTCTGGATGTGACGGCCGACTTCGCCAAGGAATACAGTGTCGAGGTAGAATTCCGGGAGACGGGAAATGTGATGAAGGCTCCGGTATCCCTGACCGGTCTTTATAACAGCGATGTCTTCAATGACCTCTATTACTACGACGGAGAACTCGGTGCTCTCTATTCCAAAAATAAGACGGAATTCAAAGTCTGGTCGCCGTTCGTGGATTCTGTTTCCCTTCGTGTCTATGAGACCGGTACACCGAAGTCTCTGGGCGGAGATGATACGTATACGGAATATCCGCTCGTAAAGGGAGATAAGGCCGTATGGTCCTATACACTGGACGGGGATCAGGAAGGAAAATACTACACCTATTTCGTGACTTCTTCCAAATATCCGGAAGGAAGAGAAATCGTCGATCCGTACACCTATTCAGCAGGCATCAACGGTCTGCGCGCTATGGTCGTCGACTTCGACAAGAGCGATCCGGAAGGCTGGGATGATGTCCGGCCTCTCGATATCGACCGCAAGGCACTGACCGTCTATGAGACCCATGTAGCCGATGTGACTTCTTCCGATACCTGGGGAGGTCCGAAGGAACTCTCCCGTACCTATAAAGGTCTCATCGAAGAAGGAACGACCTACACCGAAGGAAGTACGACAGTATCGACCGGTTTCGATCACATAAAGGAACTGGGCGTCAATGCGGTGCAGCTTTTGCCGGTATTCGATCAGGCCAATGACGAGAGGACCTACACCTTCAACTGGGGCTACAATCCTCTCAACTACAACGTCGTCGAAGGTATGTATTCCTCAGATCCGTATGACGGCTATGTCCGCATGAGAGAACTCAAGGAAGTCGTCAAGGCCTTCCATGACGAAGGAATCGTCACGATCATGGATGTCGTATACAACCACATGAATTCCGTAGACGGACTTGCCTTCGATGTCCTGATGCCGAATTACTTCTTCCGCTATAAAAACGACGGGACATTGTCCAACGGATCGGGATGCGGCAATGAAGTCGCTTCGGAGAATGCGATGGTCCGCAAGTTCATCATCGATTCCGTCTGTTTCTGGACAGAAGAATACAAGTTCGGAGGCTTCCGTTTCGACCTGATGGGTCTTCATGACATCGAGACGATGAACGAAGTTGTTAAGGCTGTCCGGGAGATCGATCCGGGTATCGTCATCTACGGTGAACCGTGGACCGGAGGAGGAACGACCCTGCCGGCGGACGATCAGGCGATACAGGCCAATGCGAACAAATTCGAAGGATACGGCCAGTTCAATGACCAGATGAGAGATGCCCTGATCAAGGGCGGTCTCAACGACAAGTCTGCCTTAGGCTGGGTCACCGGAACCACTCTCTCCAAGAGCGATCTCAAAGCCATCGAAGAAGGCATCAAGGGCTATACCTATAATGCCGCCTACCAGATCAACGATCCGGACAAGACAGTCAACTATGTGACCTGCCACGATAACTACACCCTCTACGACCGTATCAAAGCAGCCGGTATCCAGGATGAAGAGACCGTGAAGAAGATGGCTATGCTGGCGAACAGTGTCGTATTCACTTCGAACGGTACGACATTCATGCTGGGAGGAGAAGAATTCCTGAGGACCAAACAGGGAGATTCCAATTCCTACAAGTCTCCGGATTCCATCAATAACTTCGATTATTCCCTGAAGATCAGGAATCTCGATCTCTTCGAGAACTACCGGAAACTCATCTCCTTCAAGCAGGAGATGAAGGCCCTGCAGGGAGACGGTACAGATATCACTGTGGAAGAAGGAGGCAAAGGAGAAATCCTGAAGATCAGCTTCTCCGGCAACGGAAAAGATGTCCTCATCCTCCACAATAACGGGGTAGAGACTTCTCAGGACTATGATGTATCGGGCTATGAACTCTATCTCAATACCTTGGATGTCTTAGACGGAAATGAAGCGAATGTCACTTCTCTTCCGTATCAGACCCTCATCTACATCCGGTAAATGCCTATGTTCCGGAATATGTCGAGGATACGCCAGCAGATCTCCCCGGAAGAATGCCTCCGTATCCTGAAAGAAGAAAAACGGGGAGTGCTGTCGGTGCTCGGGGATGATGATTATCCATACGGCATCCCTTTAAATCACTACTATAACGAAGAAGACGGAAAGATCTACTTTCACAGCGGCAAGAAGGGACATAAGATCGAGGCGATGCAGGCACACGACAAAGTCTCCTACTGTGTCTATGATGAAGGATATCGGAGAGAGGGAGAATGGTCTCTCAATATCCGCAGTGTCATCGTCTTCGGACGTATCGAATTCATCGAAGACAAAGAGAAGATCGAAGAGATCTCCCGGAAACTGTCTTATAAGTTCACAGATGATGACCGCTATATCGAAGAAGAGATACGCAGATCACTGGATAAGACCCTGATGTTCGCACTGATACCGGAACATATATCCGGAAAGATCGTCAATGAATCATAAAAAGGATGGCTCAAATGAGTCATCCTTTTAACAGTTCTTCCATAAAGGAATCGCTTCGTTTGTTCAGGGAGAGAAGCGTATACTCATCTCCCTTTCTTTCAAATACGGCCGCAAAACCGTTCGGTATCGGCATGAGTTCTCTATCTCCCTTCAGGACCATATCCATATACTTGTGGGTATCGATATGGAAGAGGAAACCCAGGGAATGAAGGAAGTTGGCGCCGTGCGAGACGATGAGGACATGATCGCCGTCTTTCGCTTCGGCATAGATCTCATCGTAGGCTCTGGACATCCTCTCCTTCAGCATCGGTACATCTTCTCCGCCGTATTCTCTCCAGTCAAAGGTATGGAAACGGATCTTATCGATCTCTTCCTGATGTTCGGGGATCGATACACCCTCATAGGTACCGAAATACATCTCTTTGAGTCCCTTCATCTTCTTAAGCGGGATATCTCTTCCTTCCAGAATGATCTCAGCTGTATCGATACAGCGTTCGCTGCTGGACGTATAAGCTTTATTGAGAGGAATATCCTTCAGGCTCTCTTTCGCCTCATAGGCATCTTTTATTCCCTTATCGGTAAGCGGAGAGTCGCTCCATCCCTGCATCTGTTTCGTGACATTGAACAGGGTCTGGCCATGCCGGACATAATAGAACGTTACTTTCTTCATTCAAGATCTTCTCCTTCTCTGGCAATACATTCTTTATACCAGAAAAAGGAGTCTTTACGTATCCTTTTACAGTCTTTCGGATCATCATCCGTCCGATCGATATAGACGAGACCGTATCTCTTCTGATAACCGTTGGAAGTAGAGAGAAGATCGCAATAGGACCATGGACAGTAGGCGATCATCTCAACACCGTATCTCATGGCCTTTTTAAGCGCCTGAACGTGTTTTTTCAGATAATCGATGCGATATCCATCGTGGATCTTTTCGTCTTCTGTGAGGCTGTCATAGGCCCCCAGACCGTTTTCTGTGATCATCAGAGGCTTGTTGTAGCGGTTATACAGGTCTCTGAGGAGGTATTCGAGTCCCGTAGGATCGATAGCCCAGTCCCAGTCGGTCGTATCTAAGAGAGGGTTTTTACACATCTGATAGAATCCCGGCTGTGTCTCGAAACCATCGATCTCTCCCTTCTTTCCGGAACGGTTGACTCCGGACCACCTTCTCTTCTCACCTTCCGGACAGGCTCTGGCACACTCGCTTGCATAGTAGTTCAGCGCCAGGAAATCGGAAGAGGCAGAAGCGATGAGCTCATCATCTCCTTCTTCCTTCACCGGTGCCAGCCCGTTCTCTTCCAGATAGATCTCAGCTGCTTTATTGTAGTGTCCTTTGAAATAGACATCGGTATAGTAGTCGTTTCTCAGTGCCTGCGCATTCTGCATGGCCATGACATCTTCAGCGGAAGAAGAGAGCGGATAGATACAGGAATAGCCGATGGCGGAACCGACGATACCTCCCGGTACCATCTCGTGGACCATATTGCAGGCCAGCGCATGACAGAGGTTCATATAGTGATTGATCTGATAGCGCAGCTGATCGTGCTTTCCGTCTAAGTATTCTTCCGGGATATAGCACTTCTGGGTCCAGTACTGGACGATGATGGACTGTTCGTTGATGGTCGTCCAGATCTTCACTTCATCCTTGTATTCATTGATGATGAAACGGGCGTACGCCTCAAAGTCCTTTATGATCTTCCGGTCCAGCCAGCCTCCGTATTCTTCTACTAAGGCCATAGGACAGTCGTAGTGATACATCGTAACGATCGGCTCAATGCCGTTTGTCTTCAGTTCACGAATGAGGTCATGGTAGTACTGCACGCCCTTCTTATTGACTTCTCCCCTTCCTTTCGGGAAGATCCTCGACCAGGAAATAGAGAAACGGTAACAGGTGAAACCCATCTCCTTCATCAGTGCGACATCTTCTTTATAGTGATGATACTGATCGGAAGCGGCTGAGGCATCCGCAAAGCCGTACGTCTCATAGCTCTGCTTATTGATCACATCCTGCTGAGAGAGTCCTTTTCCTTCTTCTTCTGCAGCGCCTTCAACCTGATAGGCACTCGTAGAAGCACCCCACAGCATCTTTTCATAATAGCGGGAATCCATAGATATCCTTTCTAAAGGAAAGGTGAAAACCTTCGTTTTCACCTTGCCCTGATAATCTGTATTAAATAAGTTTATGCGTTTTTCGCAGTTCTCTTGCCTAAGACATAGGTTACGACGAAGCCGACGACTACTGCCAGGACCATGACACCCATCATGCCCCAGAAGTTGCCCCATGTGCCATCCGGATTGATGTAAGCCGCGAAGGAGATGAAGCCAGGGTTGGCAACGACATACTGAGTCAGACCGAAGAGACCGGCGATGAAGCCGCCAATACCGCCGCCGACCATAGCGCCGATGAGCGGATAACGGTTCGGGAACAGGACACCGTAGACACCCGGTTCCGTGATACCGGATAAGGCTGTGATACCGGAGGAGATACCGACACCTCTCTTATCGACATCCTTCTGTAAGAGTGCGTAAGCTAAGCAGGCACCGCCGACTGCGACGTTGGCCGGAGCCATACCGGTACAGATCAGCGGGTCGGAACCGAGTTCAGCCAGCAGGAGGAAGAGGACCGGATAAGTAGCGTTGTTCATACCGAAGAAGACGAGCCATACCGTCGTAGCACCGATGATCGCAACAGCGATAGGCGGAGCGAAACGGTAGATCGCTAAGACAGCGTTAGCCAGAGCAGTACCTACCCAGTAACCGATCGGGCCTAAGACGATCAGAGTGACCGGAACGACGATCAGCATCGTCAATACCGGTAATAATACAGTTCTGAAGACGACCGGTAAGACTTTCTGCAGGAAACGGTAGACGACACTCATGAACAGCGTTCCCAGAACGACCGGGAAGATCTGGCCGTTATAGCCGATATTGGCTACCGGGATACCTAAGAAGTTCAGTGTTTCCGGACGGTTCGCCGTGACATATAAGAGGACAGCACCTAAGAATGCACCCAGGTACGGATTGGATTTTAAACGGGAAGCAGAAGAGTAGCCGATGTAGATCGGTAAGAAGTACAGCATAGCCTGCTGGATCGCAGACAGAACGAAGACGACGCCGCTCTCGGAAGAGAGACCTGCGAATGTCTGCAGAAGAGAGATGACCGCACCGGTAAGACCTCCGGCAATGAATACCGGAATGATCGGAGAGAAGGTGCCGCCGACATAGGACATGACGGTCTCAACGACATTTCCCTTCTTCTGCGTGTCTGCCTTGAGAGCTTCCGCATCATCTACGGAACCGGCTGCTTTGATGTCGTTCTTGACGACTTCCTCATAGAGGTTGCCGACATCCTGACCGATGACGAACTGCTGTTCACCATTCTGCATGATGATGTTGATGACGCCAGGGATCTTCTTTGCCTCTTCGACATTCAGCTTGGAATCATCTTTCAGGTTCAGACGAAGACGAGTCATGCAGTGAGAAGCGCTGCGGATGTTTTCGACACCGCCGACAGCTGCGATGATACTGTCAGATAATGCTTTATAATCTTTCTTTGCCATAATTTTCCCCTTTCTTTGGTAAAGAATAAACTACTTGTTCCAGTCCGGATCTTTGATCTTGTCTTTCAGATCCGAAGCGATCTTCGATGTCTTCGTGAAGTCTCTCCATTCAGACATGTCATAGCTCCATTCCTGACCGTTGGACTTGATCAGTTTGGAATACCAGTAGTAGGAATCTTTCTTGTATCTCTTCATATCTCTGAGATCATCGTCTGTTCTGTTGACAAAGACTAAGCCGTATCTCTTGGCCATACCGTTGCCAGTAGATAAGAGGTCGGTGAAGGACCAAGGGTTGAAACCGAAGACTTCGACACCGTCTTCGATCGCCAGACCGACATTGTAGATGTAGTCTCTCAGATAATCGATACGGTACTGATCGTGGATCTCGCCGTTCTCATCCAGGTCTTCATGAGCACCGAAACCGGCCTCCGTGATGACCATAGGCAGATGGTAGTGATCCCAGAGATAACGTAATGCGTATCTCATCGAGACTCCGTCGATGTGCCAGTCCCAGTCCGTCGTCTCTACGAACGGATTTCTGTCTAAGGCATATTCGCCCGGCCAGTTGGTATAGACGAATTCACCTTTGCGGCCGTATTTGTTCAAGCCGATCTCCTGAGTGTAGGACGGATCCGGCCATTTGCCGACATCGGAACGGTAGCAGTTGACGGCGATGAAGTCGATCTTGGCCTGAGCTAATAATTCCATATCTCCCGGCATGATAAGTCGGATCGTAGCCATG
>JAZPYW010000147.1:0-16709 GCA_045544415.1 Erysipelotrichaceae bacterium | reverse complement strand
ATGACGCGGTATGCCATCTTATTGTCGGCATATTTGATATTCGTATATTCTTCGGTCTTGCGGATGATCGGCAGGAAGAGGTCGGTATCGAAGTTGGTCTCGCCGTCCTGGATGAGACATACCAGTCTTTCCAGACCCATACCGGTATCGATGTTCTTCTGAGGAAGTTCCTTGTAGTCTTTTCTGTCGACACCTTCCTTGGCATCATACTGAGAGAAGACGTTGTTCCAGACTTCGATATAGCGGTCATTCTCCAGCTCTTCAAAGAAGAGTCTTTCGCCGATGCCTTCCGGATCGTATTTCGGACCCCTGTCGTAATAGATCTCGGAGTCCGGTCCGCACGGACCTTCACCGATCTCCCAGAAGTTGTCGTAGGACTTCAGGATGTGGGAAGGATCCAGTCCGATCTCCTCCGTCCAGATGCGGTAGGATTCCTCATCATCCGGATAGATCGTGACGTAGATGCGCTTCGGATCAAAACCGATCCATTCCGGAGATGTCAGGAATTCCCAAGACATCTTCAGGGATTCTTCTTTAAAATAATCGCCGATGGACCAGTTTCCCAGCATCTCGAAGAATGTATGGTGACGGCTGGTCTTGCCGACATTCTCGATATCGTTGGTACGGATACATTTCTGGGCATTGCAGATACGGTTGCAGCGAGGTTTCTCTCTGCCGTCCAGATATTTCTTCAGTGCAGCGACACCGGCATTGATCCACAACAGTGTCGGATCGTTTACCGGAATGAGCGATGCACCCGGTTCAACCATGTGTCCCTTTGATACGAAGTAATCCAGAAACATCTGTCTTACCTGATTTCCTGTGAGCTGTTTCATAAGTTCCTCCTCAAAAATAAAACGTCCTGTTCTAAGGACGTCAAACGCGGTACCACCTTAGTTCAGAGTTTCCTCTGCCCTTTCGTTCCTTTATCGCAGGAGATACGCCGGGGATTGGCCGGTACGGGGAAAGCAGCTTCATCACATCCGTCTGCAGGCTCGCACCATCCGCCTGTTCTCTTCAAGACTTTCCTGTGACTACTCATCTTTCCTAAATATCTTAACACAAATAAATAAATATTAAATAGGAATTTATGCCTGAAGACGCATCGTCAGTGTCGTTCTCCGCTTCTTCTGCGTTCTCTTGAGTCCTTCATAGAAGACTTCCTCTTCAGCGATGATCACGAGCTTTCTTCTGGCTCTCGTTACGGCCGTATATAAGAGATTCTTATTCAGCATATGCAGATTGTAGCGGGAGAGGATGAAATAGACGACCGGATACTCGCTGCCCTGAGATTTATGGACCGACATCACATAGGCTAAAGAGATATCCGAGAGGTCTTCAAACGGATAGAAGACATAGATGCCCTGATAGTCTACCAGCAGTTCCTTCTCCTTCATATCGATATCTTTCAGGATACCGATGTCGCCGTTATAGACGTCTTCAGAAGGACGGTTCTTGAGCTGCAGGATCTTGTCTCCCTCACGGAATAGCGTATGTCCGTACTGTTTCTCCTTCTTCAAAAGATCCCGTTTATTGAAGGAATTCTGTATCAGGATGTTCAGATTGTCGATGCCCCATTCCCCCCGATACATCGGTGTAAGCACCTGGATATCATCGAGATCGTTTCCTTCGTCATAGTCCTTCTTCATCATGGAGATGAGGTCGGGATCGGAAGAACGCATATCGTGAAACTCGATATCTTTCGTATAGGAATCAAGCTGCACATGACCGTTCAGGATCCCCTGGGCCAGATCGATGATCTCGCTGCCTTCCCGCTGACGGAAATTGACAGAGAGACGGGTCAGAGGAAAAGTGCCGGAAGCGATGAGGTCGGCCAGGACATTGCCCGGACGAATGGACGGAAGCTGATTGTCATCGCCGATGATGCAGATTTTCTTGAAGAGCGATCCTGCCTTCAGCAAAGAAGCGAACAGATCGGCATCGACCATAGAGAACTCATCGATGATGACGGTGTCATAGAGGACCGGATTCTCGATATTGAAATTGAAAGTATTGGTCTCTTTGTTCCAGCGCAAAAGAGAGTGGATGGTCTTAGCCTCCACATCGCAGATCTCGCCGATACGCTTTGCTGCCCGGCCGGTAGGAGCGAGGACAATGATGTTGTTGAAAGGAAAGTGTTCCCGGAAGATATCGACCATGGCCTTGACGATCGTCGTCTTTCCGGTACCCGGACCTCCGGCGATCAGGGAAATATCGTTGGTAAAGAAAGAACGGATCGCGGCTCTCTGTGCCTCATCATAGAAGATGGAACGGGTCCTTTCGTTCTCGTCGATACTTTCTTCGACATTCTCTTCTTCGACGATCAGAGAGCCTTTGAAGCCCTTCAGATAATCGCTGATGAAACGTTCATTGTAATAATCGTTTGCCAGATAGACTCTTTCATCCTCAACGATCAGATATTCGTTTCCGACTGCCCTCTCATAAGCTTCTTCCGCATCGATCATCCCGGCCTTCTGCAGACCGCGGAAAAGCTCCTCTTTCAGGATATAGGTATCGCCGCTCTGAAACAGAGAATCGGTCAGATAGTAGAGGATGAAGGCTTCCCGGTATTTGAGTTCCTTGTCTTCAAAATCGATCTTGGAAGCGTAGTTCTTCACTTTATCGAAAGACATCCCGTAGATGTCATTGTAGTAGCGGAACGGATTCTCCTTGCCTACTTCGATGCTGGCGAGCTTGAATTTCGCAAAGATCTTCTGGGCATCCAGAGAATTGAAACCGTTGGAGATCAGATAGAAGAGGATCTCGTTTTCCGGATCCGAGAGAGACTTGAAGCCTTCTTCCAGCGATTCCATCTGTTTGACCGTCAGATCGAGGCAGTCCAGTAAAGTGATATCGTTCTTCAGCAGTTCCAGGGTCTCATCCCCGAAAGCTTCATAGATCCTGGCCGCAGCTTTCTTGCCGACACCTTTGAAGAGTTTAGAAGAGAGGAAGGAGATGATATCTTCCTTTGCCTTCGGCATCTCTTTCTGTACTGTCAGCATATTGAACTGAAAGCCGTAGCGCGAATGTTCGAAATAAGTACCGCTCAGACGGTAGCGTACACCCTTTTCATATTCAAAAGAGGGACCGGTCACAGTGATGGTCCCTTCTTCGCTATCGAATTTTGTCACCATGTAGGTATCGGACTTATACAGGGTATAAGTGAAGACACCGCTGATCTCTTCCAGCAGTTCATCAGCCATGGTGTACTCTCTCCTTCAGGCTCTGTGCGACATCTTTGCCTTTGAGGAAGGTATTCTCGATCGTTCCTCCGCCCAAGAGTCTGCCGTTGAGGTAGAATACTGCCTGCTGTCCCGGTGTGACGGCCTTGATGCCCTGAGGATAGGTCAGGGTGACGGATCTGTCTTCATTGATATGGAGATGAACTTCCTGGTCCGGCTGGCGGTAGCGGAACTTGCACTGGATATCGCTGTCATTCTCCGGAACATCGATCCAGTTGATATCGCTGATCAGTGCTTCATCGGAATAGAGATATTCTTCATTCTTCACGGAGGTGAGATATAATTCGTTGTTTTCGACATCCTTGCCGGCACAGAAGTACGGTCCCCTGTTTCCACCTACTCCGAAGCCCTTTCTCTGTCCGATCGTATAGTAGAAGACACCCTGATGTCTGCCGATCACTTCTCTCGTATCGATGTCGATGATATTTCCTTCCTTCATCGGGATATAGTTCTTCAGGAATTCCCGGAAGTTTCTCTCGCCGATAAAGCAGATACCGGTAGAATCCTTCTTGGCTGCAATACTCAGATCCAGTTCGGAAGCGATCTTCCGTACCTCATCTTTATGGATATCTCCCAGAGGAAACATGCAGGCTTCCAGAGCTTCTCTTTTGACCTGTGCAAGAAAATAGGACTGGTCCTTATTGAGATCCCCTGCTTTATAGAAATGGCCGTTATCCGCCTTGAAATAGTGTCCTGTAGCGATCTTGTCAAAACCCTTCGACTTAGCGAAGGACAGAAAATGATCGAACTTGATGTATTTATTGCAGAGGATATCCGGATTCGGCGTCCTTCCCCTGCTGTATTCATCTACGAAGACCCGGAACACTTCGTTCCAGTATTCTCCGATATAATCGCTTCTTAATAGTTCCAGCCCCAGTTTCTCCGCTACGGCTTTCGCATCGTTGTAGTCTTCTTCCTGAGGACAGATATCGTTGTTCAGGGTATCATTGCCCAATGTATCATTGTTTAAAGCAGAGTCCCAGTTTCTCATAAAACAGCAGGTCACATCGTGGCCCTGCTTTTTTAAGAGATAGGCTGCTACAGCGGAATCAACACCGCCGGATAGTCCGACGAGTACTCTCATCAGACTTCCTCCCGGAAACATCCGCAGGCAGAATAATGAGGACAGTTATTATCGCAGGCAGAGCCCATCTTGCGCAGTTCGTTTTTTCGGAAGGCGTCGATCTCTTCGGCATCATAGCCGACCTGCATATTCTTATCATCGAGAATGATCGGTCTCTTCAGAACAGAAGGATTGTTGACAACGAAACGGACCAGCTGATCCAGAGACATGGACTCGATGTCTACTTTGTTTTCCTGGACGATCTTGGAACGCTTGGAGATGATGTCATCCGTACCGTTTTCACTTCTTCTTAAAAGATAGCGTATCTCTTCGTCATTCAGCATCACATTGAAAATGTTCTTCTCGACGAACGGAAGACGGTTCTCTTTCATGTAGTTTTTCGCTTTCCGGCAGGATGCACAGCCCGGTGAAGTATAGATTACGATCATGAGATTATTATAAACTAATTCAAGTTGTAAATAAATGGGTGTTGAAGTAAGATTAATGTAGTAGTGAAAAGACAGGGTCTATAGAGAGGATACGGCCGCTGAAAGTATCTGTCCCCCTTTTGACGAACTGGTTCGTGACGGGTTATAGTCTTCAAGATCCTTAGGGATGAATTTGGGTGGCACCACGGAGTTTCTCCGTCCCAATGGGTGCTTTTTTTATTTTTGGAGGTCATTATGAAAAGAATGTTATCGGGCATCAAGCCGACCGGACAGCTGACACTGGGGAACTATATCGGTGCCCTGAGAAACTTTGTCAAATATCAGGATGATTACGAGATGATCGTCTTCATCGCCAATCTCCACTGCATCACCGAATATCAGGAACCGAAACAGTTATCGGAGAACCTGAGAGATGCGATCGCTCTCTATATCGCCTGCGGTCTCGATCCGGAGAAGTCGACGATCTTCCTTCAGACCGATGTACCGTCTCATGCGACGCTGGGCTACATCATGGCCTGCCATACCTATATGGGCGAACTCAACCGCATGACGCAGTTCAAGGACAAGATGGCTAAGGGTGAAGGAAACGTCTCAGCCGGCATGTATACCTATCCGTGTCTGATGACAGCCGATATCCTTCTGTACAATCCTGATTACGTCCCGGTAGGAGATGACCAGAAGCAGCATGTCGAACTGGCCAGAGATATCGCCCACCGTTTCAACAACCTCTATGGAGATACCTTTAAGATGCCGGAACCGCTCGTTGCCAAAGTAGGCGCCCGCATCATGTCTCTCTCAGATCCGTCCAAGAAGATGTCCAAGTCCGATCAGACCAACAAGGGCTGCATCTACCTGCTGGATGATCCGAAAGTCGCCCGCAAGAAGATCATGTCTGCCGTCACCGATTCCATCGGAAAGGTACAGCTGGATAAGGTCAATCAGCCGGGTCTCTACAACCTCATCGAGATCGCTTCTTCCCTGAGCGGAAGATCGATGGAAGAGATCGCAGAAGAATATAAAGATGCCGGATACGGCCAGCTCAAGAGATATGTCGCCGATGTCGTCTGTGCCGAACTTGAAAAGATACAGGCCAGATACCGCGAAGTCATCGCTTCCGGAGAACTCTATGAGATCATGGAAAAAGGCGCAAAAAAAGCGGCCCTCATCGCTGATGAGACAGTCGCTCAAGTAAAGAAGAAGATCGGTCTCGAATTCTAATCGAGAGGCTTCTGATAGAAATTACCAACGACCCGCTTACTGTCCTGAATGTTGATGAAGGCATGCGGGTCTATTTTTAATGCCGACTTCAGGACTTCCGGAGTCTCGAAGGAATTGACGACCATGTATAAGACGCTCTCATCCTGATGCAGATAGGCACCCTGCGCTTTCTCGACGGTGATACCGTGACGGGTATTGGCGAGGATCGAAGAGATGACTTCATCCGGCATACGGGTGATGATCGTGATGGTCTCATGAGTGAAGCGGTTGTGGAAGTTCTTGATGACCTGAGTCGAACAGAACTGATAGATGATGGAATACAGGGCCTTCTCCCAGCCGTATACAAGACCGGCGATGGAAAGGATCAGGACATTGAACACCATGATGCCGTTCCAGCTGGATACGTGATACTTGTTGGAGATGTAGATCGCGATGAAGTCCGTACCGCCGCTCGAAGAATTGTGCTGCAGGGCCATGACGATCGCAAAGCCCCCGATGATGCCTCCAAAGACACTGGCCAGCAGGATATCATCGGTAAAGTACACCGGTTTGATGATCGAGGTCAAAAGTGCGACGGTAAGGATCTGCAGCGAAGAAAAGAACGTGAACTTCTTGCCGATATTCTTATAGACCAGCAGGACCGAAAAGAAGTTCAGCAGCAGATATGGTACATTGAACGGGATCGTAAACGGCAGAAAGTCATGGGAAAGGTCGGAGATCAGCCGTGACAGTCCCGAAAAGCCGCTTGGGTAGAGACCGTGAGGCGCTGTGAGAGATACGATATTGAAAGAATACAGAGTGCCGGACAGTAATGTCCAGATGAGTCTCTGCACATCCTGGATCTTAGTGTTTTTCATCTTGGAATTCTCCATCATTGATCATTGCGAATTTCTTGAGGATCTTCTTGCCGGTATTCTCGATATCGTGGAAGTCCTTTTCTAAATCGTTGAAGTGTCTGGACAGATTGCCGGTCCTCTCCGAAAAGTTCTTGAAATCTTTGGAAAGATCCACGAGCAATGCCCGGATCTCTTCCGCCTTTTCATCTTTCTTCAATCCCAGATAGATGCTTTTGATCGCCGTGAGATAAGCGACGAGCGTCGTCGGAGAGACGATCAGCACCTTGGAACGGTAGGACAAATCGACTAAGGCATCATAGTTGGCATATATCTCGGAATACACTGCTTCAGCCGGTATGAACATATACGCCGTCTCCGCCGTTTCTCCCTTGATCAGATATTTCAGACGGATATCGCCGATATGCTTGCGGACATCCCCTTCAAACTGTCTCCTCGCAAGATCGCGGTCCTGCTTGGATAGTTCACTATTATACATCCTCCGGTAGTTTTCCAGCGGAAATTTCGAATCGATACAGATCTTTCCGATCTTTTCTCCTCCTTCGACGACCGCATCGGCGATGCAGCCGTTGGAGAGTTTCACCTGTTTGCGGTAGAGTATCCCTTCCTGACCCAGGACATTCTCTAATAACGAATAGAGTTCGATCTCCCCGAAGATGCCTCTTGTCTTCTTGTCCTGCAGGATGTTCTGCAGCGAAGAGATCTCCTGTGATAAAGAAAGGAATTCCTTCTGGGTCTCATCGAGTCTCGCCATGCGTTCCTTGAGATCGGAGAAGACTTCCGAGGAGCGTTCATTGGAAGTCTGTATGTTCCGGGAGATCCTCTCTTCCATATGGAGTATCCTTCCCGAAGTACGTTCATTGAGGTCATCGAAATCCCGGTTCATCCGTTCATAGAAATCGAGCAGTTCCCGATTCAGAGATGTCTCCACACTGCTGATGCTGGAACTGAGATTCATATTCATCTGAGACATAAGTCCGGCTTTCTCGTTCATGTCCTTGCGCATCGCCGAGATTTTTTCGTCATTGCGGCGGTTGCTGAAGCGGAACAAAACGATCATCACGATGATGAAGATCAGAAACATGGCAGCCATGGACAGCAGCAGGATCAATAAGTCTTTTTCCATAACGATAAAAAAGAAGAACTAGTCTTCTTCGTTCTCCCGATAGTTTTTCAATAAGGTCCAGAAATCGTCGTCATCATTGTTGGAACCGAAATTAAAGAGGGTCCCGAACGAGATACGGACGGTCATGACCACAAGGGCGATCAGAGTGAATAAGGTGATCACATCATTCAGATTTCTCAGCATGTTTTTCTTCCTGTATCTTATTATACAGTCTCAGTGCGACTTTTTTATTCAAAACCGTCTCCAGTTCCTCCAGAGACTGTTCCTTGATATTGGCAACGGACTTGAAACGGTTCAGCAGTTTCTTTCTCGTCTGCGGGCCCAGTCCTTCGATACCGTCCAGGAATGAACGGTAGACAGCTTTCTGACGGAGTTTCTTATGATAGGTGATCGCAAAGCGGTGGACTTCATCCTGGGCATTCGTCAGGAAGAAGAAGATCCGCGAGTCATCCCCTGTCTCCATTTTGTTCAGATCCGCATCCATCAGATAGGCAGTGTTGTGATGGTCATCTTTGCCCAGACCGGCGATGAGGATATCCTGATCCATTCCTAATGAAGAAAGGATCTCTTTGGCGATCCGTATCTGGTTCTCTCCGCCGTCGACGATCAGCAGGTCCGGACGTTTCAGATCATCTCTGAGTACCCGGAAATAGCGGCGGTACAGGACCTCTTTCATCGAAGAGAGGTCATCGGCCGAATCTTCGATCTTATAAAGACGGTAGTCTTTTCTGGAAGGCTTGAAGTCTTCATAGACGACCATGCCCGCCACCGTATTGACTCCTCCGGTATGAGAATTATCGAAGAGCTCGATCCTGTGTATCGGCTTGCCGAAGAGCCTCGTGAATTCCTGCTGCAGGTCATCGGTATAGTTCTCCTTGCGGACGATGACGGTCTTATGCTGAGTGAGAGCCACTTCCGAGTTCTCTCTGGCCTGTTTGAGCAGAGAGTGCTTGTATCCTCTTTCTGCAGTCGTCACTTCAAAATCGAAGTTTCCTTCGAGGTAGGCCAGAAGCGCTTCCGGCACATAGAGTTTCTTCGGTCCCGGATTGATCTGATAGAACTGATAGATATAGGAGGAGACGACATTCTCGATATCACCTACCAGATAATCGATAAACTTGTGGGAACTTAACAGTCTTCCCTGTTTCACAAAGAGTCCGGTCACCGCAAAATAGCCGTCTTCCACCGCATAGTTGAACACATCGAAAGATTCCCGGTTATTGGCCTGGACATCCTGACGGAGTATCGTTACATTGACATCCTGTATCAGATCCCGGTAATAGGCAGCCTTCTCGAAATCCAGCCGTTCTCCGGCTTCGTTCATCAGCTGTTTCAGTTCCGAGATCACTTCTCTCGTATCCCCGTTCAGGAAACGGGCGATCTTTTCCTTGACTGATTCATTCTCCTTCGGATCCGTCTCCATCACGCAGTATCCCGGGCACTGCTTGAGATGATAGTAGAGACATAATTCTTTCTTCATCCTCTCACACTTGCGGGTCGGGAATAATGTATTGATGAGATCGAGAATATTGCGGGCAGCTCCGACATCAGTATACGGTCCGAAGAGTTTCCCCTTGAACTTCCCCTTCTTCTTTTTCCGTACGACACTGCAGTACGGTTCATTGGAATCCGATAAGAGGATATACGGATAGGACTTGTCGTCCTTGAAGACGATATTGAATTTCGGATCGTATTCCTTGATCAGGTTGTATTCGAGAATGAGGGCTTCCTTCTCGCTTTTGGTCACGATAAAATCGAAGTCCCGGATATTCGACACCATCTTGGTCGTCTTATAGTCGTGGGCTCCCATAAAGTAGGAATTGACTCTGTTTTTCAGTTTGATGGCCTTGCCGACATAGATGACAGTACCGTTCTCATCTTTCATCAGATAACAGCCCGGTTTCAGAGGCAATGTCTTGAGTTTCTCTTTGAGATTCATCGCTTGAACTCCACGATCGTCACTGCCGATCCTCCGTCATAGAAGTCACCGTTATTGGCTGACTTCACAAAGGACATCTTCTTGAGACGTGCACGTATCGCTTCCCGGAGCGCTCCGGTACCGATGCCGTGGATGATCTTGACGGAAGACAGATTGGCCGCATAGGCATTATCCAGGTAGACTTCCAGTTCATCCAGCGCTTCTTCGACTCTCTTGCCGACGAGGTTGATCTCCCTTGGCGCGGAAGCCCGTTTCGCCTTGACGTGATAAGTGTTCTTGCTTTTCTTCGTCTTCGGCATCTTCTTGAGCGTAGAGAGTTTCGTGCGCACCTTCATGCCGCGGATATTGACGACAGCCCGGTCTCCCTTGATCTCTTCCAGGACACCAATCTGTTCATTATCGTTGATACGGACATTATCTCCGACCGCAAAGGTCTCCTCTTTCTCCTGTGGGATCTCTTCTTCAGTGAAAATCTGTTCGATCTCTTCTACCTTCTTCACATCTTCTTTCGAGCTGATCGCTTCGAGCTTTTCCTTCGCTTCCTCTTTGATGAGATTCAGATAGTCTTCCAGTTCTTTCCGGTATTTCTCCTTCATCAGGCCCTTCTCTGCTTCAAAAGACCTCAGTCTGGTATCGTATTCTTCTTTGAGCCTGCGGTTTTCTTCTTCCTGTTTCTTCAGCTTCTCGTTGAGCTTCTCATAATCGGCGATGTTCTTTTCCAGTTTCTTCATCAGACCGTCTTCTTCCGTCTTTCCGGCATTCAGATACTCGGATGCCTTGGCGATGATACGCGGATCATCAAAGTAGCGGGAAGCGATCTCCAGAGCGTTGGAAGAACCGACGCTGTTTTCGATATAGTGATAGGTCGGACGCAGCTCTTCCATATCGAAACTGACGGCCGACAGCATGATCGACTCATCTTTATACGCGTAATTCTTGATGTCGTCAAAATGCGTCGTGATCACGAAACGGGCCCCGATCTCTTTGATCCGGTCGATGATAGCCAGAGAGATGGCCTGAGCTTCCTTCGGGTCGGTACCGGAGATCAGCTCATCGATCAATATGAAAGAATGACTGCTCGCATGCGTCAGGATGTCGTTGATATTGGTGATATGGGCACTGAAGGTACTCAGAGAATCGGAGATGGACTGATTGTCGTCGATGTCGACATAGACGTGATCATAGAGCGGCAGATACGCCTCCGAAGCGATGAGCGGGATACCCAGATAAGAGGACACGATCGATAGACCGATGACCTTGAGACCGACGGTCTTGCCTCCGGTATTGGAACCGGAGATGACGATGCCCTGATACTTATCGGAAAGTGTATAGGTATTGGATACGACTTTGCTGCGGTCGATGAGCGGATGAGCGACTTCGGCGAGTCTCAGTTCATTCTCCGAAAGCTCGGCGACGATCCCGTGATTGTTGAGACCGTAGGTAGCCTTCGCAAAGATCACGTTCAGCAGCAGAAGCGATTCAAAGTTGTTGGTATATTCGTGAGAGACCGTCGAGACGTGATAAGTCAGTTCCATCAGGATCCGGGCGATCTCATCTTCTCTCTTCTCTTCCAGTTCCCCTTTTTTATTGTCGATCTCCACAAAGGTTCCCGGTTCCACATACGTAGCCAGACCGGAAGCAGAGGTACCGTAGGTATAGCCTCCGAAACGGTTCTTGTCGGAATTGCGGATGAGGAAAGTGATCCGTCCGTTGCGGATATAATAGACCGGTTCCTGTAAAGACGGACCATGGGTCGCGATGAAGCGCTGGGCACGGGACAGGAGATCTTTCTCCAGACTGCGCAGTTCATTGGAAAGACGTTTGAGTTCTTCACTGGCATCTTCCCGTACTTCTCCCATATTGTCGATGGTGTCTTCGATCCTTTCAAAGACCTTCTTATCCAGCATGATCGAATCCGAGAAATCTCTCAGTAAGAGATCCTGCGAGAAGAAAGTGAACTGTTTCTTGATCCGCTCGCAGTGGTGATGGAAACTTAAAAGCCGGTTCAGTTCCGGACCGGTCAGCAGGATATTCTTATCGGCTTTCTCAAAGAGATCATTGCAGTTGATGATCCCGTCAAAAGAAAAGATATGTCCCTGATCGAGGACATGCAGGGCTTCCTTCGTATAGGCAAGATTGTTTCGTATGATCAGAGGATTGAAAGGAACTTCCTCTTCCATGATGAAGGTCTTCGCTTCGCTGATAGATGCATAGGAAGCGATCTTCTCTTTGACCTTATCGAGGTCTAAAGACTCGTACAGATTCATTCGGAAACGATCTCCTTCTTCACGAGCCATTCTTTGAAAGCTTCTCTGGCCTTGTCTACATCAAAGTCGGCGATCTTGTCTTTGAAGGTATCGAGCGGGATATTGTCGCTCACATATGTGATCGCTTTTTCGGAATAGACACTGACATATTTGAACAGCGTCCCTTCCTTCACATCGCTGCCGTTTTTGATCAGAGGTGTATTCAGAAGGACACCTAAAGCCAGTACGATGACTGTCGCGTTGAGGAAACCGAGAACGAGGCCCAAGAGCTTATTCAGGGAACCGATGAGCGGCAGCTTCGAAACGGATTTGAACAGCGGCAGGATGATGAGACCCAGCAGTTTCAGCACTAAGGTGATGATCACGAAAAAGACGACGGTATTGACGATCGGCTCGAGATTCATCATCTTGTATACCGAATCCAATTCTACGATCGGAAACAGTGAAGCCAGGACCGGAGCCGCAAAATACGCACCTGCCAGGCAGAGTCCGGTGTATATGAGATCCAGGATACCGTAGAGGAGTCCGTTCTTAAAAGAGACGATCAGAGAAGACAGATAGATCGCCAGAATGAGTATGTCGATAACGATGTAATAATTCGAAGATATTGTCATAGTTCTATTTTAAAATAACGTCCTCCATTTCTCAACTGTGCTAGAATTGTATCATGAGTAATATATCCCTCAAACTGAGCGATGCCCAGATCGAGAAACTGAAAAAGACTTTTAAAGATTCGATACAGCCGAACAAGAACGAGTACGTCGATACCTTCATCCAGAACGATGATGTGACGATCACGATCTATACTTCCCGGAAAGTCGTATTCCAGGGAAAAGATGCCCTCTTCTACGGCTCTTCTTTCATTGAGACGAAAAAGATGAGACAGGCAGGATCCGATGAAGTCGGTACCGGAGATTACTTCGGACCGGTCATCGTTACAGCTGCCATCGTCGAGGAAGGAGATTATCCTTACCTGGAATCGCACGGCATCACCGATTCCAAACAGATGGACGATAAGACGATATACCGGCTGGGACCGGAACTGATGGAGAAGTTTGCGCATTCCCTGCTGATCCTCGATCCGTCCCGTTACAACAAAGTCCACGATTCCAACAATATGAATGAGATCAAAGCCAAGATGCACAATCAGGCCTATCTCAATCTTCTCTCCAAGGGTTATTCGATCCCGAAGGCTGCCTATGTCGATCAGTTCATTCCGAAAGATACCTACTTCAAATATCTGCTTCGGGAAAAGAACATCTACCGCGATCTCATCTTCGAGACCAAGGCCGAAGAGAAATATCCGGCCGTAGCCGTAGCTTCCGTCATTTCCCGCTATGCCTTCCTCAAGTATATGGAAAGCATGGAAAAGCAGTACCAGATCTCTTTCCATAAAGGAGCCGGTGATGAGACGGAAGCAGATGCGATCGCCTTCGTAAAGAGATACGGAAAAGAGAATCTCGGCAAGGTCGCCAAACTCCATTTCAAGAATACCGAAAGAGTCTTGAATACAAAATAATACGTTCCCTCAGGAACGTATTTTTTATTCGATCACCGCATCGCGCAGGATACAGTATTCAAAAGTATAGACATTGCCGGCTGCTTCCGTCGTCTCCTGATAGGTATCGAAGATGCCGCTGACCGTAAAGATCGCGTTCTCGGCCGGATAATCATCCGGGTATACTTTATCCTCAGCCAGTTCGAATTCGATGCCCTGAGCGCAGCACAGCGTCGCATCCTGAACAGCACAGGTATAGTAGGCAATATCCTTGGCCTGATCATAGTAGTAGAAGAAGGTCCCTCTCATGCGGACGCTCTTCCCTTTATAATTGTCCGGATTGGAAGCCATATCCAAGATCTGGGCATAAGCGACGGTCTGAGAGACTTCGGAGATATCGATGTCGAAGGCGGGTTTCTCTTCCTGTTCGGGAACGATCTCTTCTTCCGGCTCTGTCTGGGCTTCGGCAGTATCGTCACTCAGCGGAACTTCTTTTTCTTTTGCTCCGCAGGAACACAGCATCATCAGGATCAGAAAGGACAGAAAGATCTTCATACAGCTTTCCTCCTGACCATCTTTCCGATCAGCATGCATAACAGGAAACCGAGGACATCGGCAGCCACGATCGTGGAACCAACCGGTGTACCCGCAAGGATCGAGGCGATCAGTCCCAGCAGTGAAGCGATGACTGAGAATACAGCCGAGAAGATCGTGACGCTTTTGAAACTGTGGAAGATCCGCATGGCAGAAAGAGCCGGAAAGATCACCAGTGCCGATATCAGCAGAGATCCGACCAGATTGATGGCCAGAACGATGATGACGGCAATGATGACAGCGATCAGAAGGTTGTAGCGTTTGGCAGAAGTACCGGTCGCATCCGCAAAGTTCTCATCGAAAGTGACCGCGAAGATCTTGTGATAGAAGAACACGTAGAGAGCCAGGATGATGATCGAAAGGATCACGCAGAGCCAGACCTCCGAAGAACGGAGCGTCAGGATCGAGGTCGAACCGAACAGCGTGCTGCAGACATCACCGGAGATGTTTGCGGAAGAAGAAAACAGATTGACCAGGAGATAGCCGAAAGCCAGAGCGCCGACCGAGATCATGGCGATCATCGCATCGCCTTTTATTTTGGCATTCTGTCCGTTTCGAAGCAGGAGAACAGCGGAAAGGATCGTGACCGGAAGCACCAGAAACATATCGTCGCTCAGATGCATCACCGTAGCGATCGACATCGCACCAAAGGCAACATGGGAAAGACCGTCTCCGATAAAGGAATATCTCTTTAATACGAGTGTCACTCCCAGTAAAGAAGAACACAGGGCGATCAGTACCCCGACGATGAGCGCATAGCGCACGAAGGGAAACTGCAGATACATCATCAGTTTATCGATCATACTTCTTCCCCTCTTTCTTCTTTTCCGGTATAGCGTCTGCCGATCCTGCCGGAGAGATAATCTTCTTTCGTGCCGAAGAAGACCGTATCGTCGATATGCAGGATATGATCCGCATACTGTAAAGCAGCCTGTATGTCATGGGTGATCATGATGATCGTGATCCCCTCTTTATTCAAAGATGCGATCAGTTTATACATCTCGTCTGTGACTATCGGATCGAGTCCGGATGTCGGTTCATCCAGAAGCAGGATCTTCCCGGCAGAACATAACGCTCTGGCCAGAAGGACTCTCTGCTGCTGACCGCCGGAGAGTTCTCTGTAGGAACGTTTCCTCAGCGAAAGGATATCCATCTTTGTCATATTCTCTTCGGCCAGCTTCTTTTCTTCTGCATTATAGAAAGGTCTCAGACCGCAGCGTCCCTGACAGCCCGAGAGGACGATCTCTTCTACCGAAGCCGGAAAATCTCTCTGGACCTCCGTCTGCTGAGGAAGATAGCCGATCTCATTCCGTTTCAGTCCGTCTCCCATGACGATCTTCCCCGAGAGCGGTCCCTGCAGATGAAGCAGCGTCTTCATCAAAGTGGATTTGCCCGATCCGTTCTCTCCGACGATGCAGAGATAATCTCCCGGATCCACATGAAAATTCAGGTCTTTAACGACGCTTCTTCCTTCATAGCCGATCGTAAGTCCTTCTATCGTAAGCAATGCCATACCTTACTCCTTCATCAGTGCTTCCTTCAGCACTTCAAGATTCCCTTCCATGACGGAAAGGTAAGTGATGCCGCCGGCGATATCGTTTTTCGAAGTCCCCTGCATAGAATCCATGACCAGGATCTTCTGATCTTTGGATACGGTATTCTCACGGATCGTCCCGGCGATGCGCTGATCGCTCCCTTCGATCGTCAGAATGACCGGAAGAGAGAGTTCATCGCATTTTCCCGCCAGAAAGATGACGGTCTCGAAGCTGGCTTCCGTCTCGGCCGAACAGCCCGGAAAAGCCGCATAATAAGACAGCTCATAATCATCCGCCAGATAGCGGAACGGGAAACGGTCTCCGAAGAGGATCGTATCGAGTTCTGCATTCTGTACCGTCTCTTCATAGCGTTTGTCAAGTTCGTTCAGCTTTTCGATATATTTTGAAGCGTTGTCTTTATAGTATGATCCGTTCTCCGGATCGATCACGGACAGTTCTTCTGCGATCCTTTCAACGACTAAGGAAGCATTCTTTAAAGAGAGCCAGACATGTTCGTCATATTCGATCTCCTCTTCGTGATCGTGTCCTTCTTCATGGTCATGGTCATGGTCTTCTTCCATGCCTTCAACGGCCTCTTCTTCTTTGACGCGATCTTTCAATTCTTCCATGAGATCGATGACAATCATATTCTTATTGACCGCCTCTGCCAGCGCCCCTTCGACCCATTCGTCGGATTCTCCTCCGACATAGATAAAGAGGTCGCAGACAGCGATCTTCGTGATATCCTCTACGCTCGCCTGATAATTGTGCAGATCGGCTCCGTTTTCAAGCAGCAGTGTGACTTCCGCATCGGAAGCCTTCTTTCCCAGCACATTCATCACCCAGTCATACTCCGGGAAGATCGTCGCAACGATCCTGATCTTATCATTTGTATTCATTTCATCAGACTTCTCTGTGCTGCAG
>JAZPYW010000146.1:0-16527 GCA_045544415.1 Erysipelotrichaceae bacterium | reverse complement strand
GGCCAGGATGATGCGTTCTCCTCCTTTGGAAGAGAGTTTGAACGGAGCGTTTAGTCCGGCTTCGAGATCTCCCGTCAGGGAAACGACCAGATACTGGTGCGGCTCGATCACGACATCCGAGAAGACCCATTTGATCGTATTCGGATCATCGGAAAGACCGTATCCTTTCAGATCCACTGCTTTGTCTTTTCCATTGTAGATCTCGATATAATCGCAGATCTTTCCGTTCTCATTCACAAAGACCCCGCCGTTATTGGTGACGACTTCAGTGATGATCAGACCGTTCACATGATAGTCATTTCCGGAAGGAAGCGGTTTTGACTCTTCCTGAAATCCATGAGATGTATGCACCAGAAAAGACCCTGCAATTCCGATGAGGATCAGCAGGATGACGATACTGACGAAGAGGATGTCCATCTTCTTTTCTTTCCTGGTAACCTGCATATTTACTAACTATATAAAAATAACACAAAACGGTCTTTTATAGTCAATTTTCATAATACTAACTTCAGATCTGAAGTACTAAACGATAAACTTTCTGAAAAACTCGGTCTCATCATCATTAGCCTGTTTTCCGATCTCGGAACGCATATCCAAATGGAATACATGACCTGTATCTTTGTCTCCGTAGATCTTCATCTGACATTCGATACCCTTCTCTTTCAGCAGTTCATACATCGGACTGCATTCCTTCAGCAGGAAGTCTCCTCCTGCGGAAAAGAGATAAGTCGGAGGAAAACGGTCATCGATATATTTCAGCACCTTGAAACTATCGGCCCATTTCAAACGATCTTTCCCGAGATAGTCATTGACGATCCCTTTGTTTCCTTTGTCGGATACCATACTTTCGATATCATACATACCGCAGTTGAGACCTATGGCACGGACAGTGAATTCCGGCGGCAGGATATCCAATGTTTTCCGGTATTCTTCACTAGTACAGAGGACCATATACTGACTCAGCATCTGTGCACCGGCAGAATCTCCGACCAGGAAGATATTGTTGAGATCGAACGGGTATTCTTCTGCATGATCGATCATCCATCGTATTACTTCGTTGAGGTCATGAAGCTGTCCCGGATATCTCGTTTCCGGTGCCAGACGGTAATTGAAATTGATGACGGAAAATCCTCTCTGCGCAAGAGATGCGGAGTAGAACTGATATTCCTTCGTACTTCCATAGACATAGGCTCCGCCATGTACGCTGATGATCACCGGCAGTTTTACGGATCGATCTTTCGGATAAGCGATATCCAGTGTATTCCAGACAGGATCTGCACCATAAGGGATATCCCGTATATAACAGACGTCTTCCGGAATACTCAGGCCATCATCCCGTTTTCTGTCTCCTTTTGAAAAAGATCTTCGGATGTACCAGCTGGTAAAAGACATATCCAGATCCTCCCTTCAAGATAATTCTATCTCATTATTAAACTTATTGTGGTAGGATGAATCTATGTTACCGATCGTAATTGGAAATCTATTAACACTCATCGCCTCGCTCGTGATGACCTGGAGCGGGACCTTAGACACCCGAAAAAAGATCCTCATCATGCAGGAGATCGCCTGCGTATTCTACTTAGCCGCATGGACGATCCTGAAAGGATACAGTGCTGTCGTGCAGAATGTCGTTGGATTCTTCCGGAACATCGTAGCGATCTATTTTCCGAAACAGATGGTCATCGGCCGGATCTTGGTATTTGCCGGGCTCTTCTTCGGTATCTATTTCAATAATAAAGGCTTCCTGGGCCTTCTTCCGGTCTTCGGTTCCTTCCCGCTGGCAGCGGCATCCATCATGAAAAACAGCAGTCCGAAACTGCTGAAATATACGCTTATCCTGAATTCACTCGGCTTCACGGTATACGGTTTTGTCACCGGAAATGTCGTCAGCATCGTGACGAATATCCTGACGATCGTTACGACCGGATATGCCCTCCTGAAAGAAAGAAATGCATCTTCCGGCAACGCTGCTGCATAAGTGAGTTCCTGTGTTATCTTCAATGAGTATAGAAAAAGGCAATATGGGCATTGCCTCTTTATATGTTTTCGTGTCCGATTCTTCGATCATGATACAGATCACTTCCGGCAAATGTGCCAAACAAATACCCGTTACTATGAGGATGACGGTTTGTCAGGATCAGAACTTTTGTCAGCAGTCTTTGCTGTGCTTTTCTTCTGCCGCTTTCCTAGCTTCATCAGCTTCATCATCCCAGACGATACGCTCCGGACCGAGGGTACCGTACATGGTGTTTTCGAAGGAATAAGTCATCTTTGCAGTCTTTATGAGGTGCTCGTTTTCGATGTCATCAGAAAACGTTCCGAGTAAATCGTAGATATCGCTGCTTATTTCGTAATCATACTGTTCACGGCCCTCGTGGCTGGTATATATGATCTCCGCAAAATAGCGTCCGCTATCCGGGTCATAATATGCCGTCCAGTTATTGCCGTTTTTCTTTGTCGGTTTCGCAGGCTTTGAGGTACATAACAGATCTGATGATTCAAATTCTTTATCCATGAACTGTCTCCTTATCAATTTCCGGAATGCATGTCTAAATTAATTATACAAAAACAGGACTGTGACAGTCCTGTTTGTTCTCTGTGGTGGAGCATACGGGGATCGAACCCGTGACCTCATGATTGCGAACCATGCGCTCTCCCAGCTGAGCTAATGCCCCATAGTACCGATTCAAAGATCGGTATCTATACATGCATATTGTACATCGAAACGCTGGATTTGTTTCCCATGAAATTCAATAATTTCACCTTTTCGTGTTCCATCGAGGATCTCTTCAACAGAACGGCGAAGTTTCGATACGATGGAAGGATCGACTTTCGTCTCTCCGTGGCAGGAGATACAGTAATCATACTGATCTTTCAATCCTTCCAGTTTCATCAGAGAATAATGATACGAACGAAGATCTCTCATCGGACCGTGCATAAAGATGTTGTTCCCGGACTGGACACTATCGCCGGTGAACAGGAAACGGTTCACCGGATCAAGCAGCGCAATAGAACCCGGTGTATGGCCCGGAATATGGAAGACAGATATCTCTCTGTTTCCCAGATCGATGCGATCTCCTTCTTCCAGAAAGCGTATTTCCTGATGATGATCCATAAGTGAACGGTAGTTTACTGTTTCAGATGGATGGATATAAACGGTGTCAAATTCCCTGTTGCAGGAGATATGATCCCGATCGCAGTGCGAATTTACCAGAATAACGTCCTTGTCGGTGATGCTTTGGACGATTTCCTTAATGAAAGTCAGATTCATTCCGGTATCGAGCAGTAAAGCGGATCTTTCCCCGATCAGGAGAAAGCAGCGGACAAAACCTTCATCGATCGCATAGGTATCTTTACCTATTTCTCTGATCTGATATTTCATATTCCCTCCTATGGCCTTATCTGGATTCGTTCTATAGAGACAGCTTTCTTTGTGTCCTCGTCGATATGGATCACTACGCCGCAGAGGACGCCCTTTCCTTCAGCGACGGAATAACGGGTCTTTTCATGATGGACTCTCACCCGGATCGATTCTTCGATATCACGGCCGATGATCGATTCAAATGGACCGCACATGCCGACATCGGTGATATAGGCTAGATCACCGATCATCTGTTCATCTGCCGTCTGTACATGAGTATGTGTTCCGATTAAAATATCGATCCTGTCGCGGTAGTATTCCGCAAAGATCCTCTTTTCTGCAGTCGTTTCTCCATGATAGTCCACGAAATAGATGTCGATATCCTCATCTTTCGTCTTTTCAAGCACATGATCCATAGCTTCATACGGATCAGTCGAAATATCATTCATCAATACATCGCCAAGGATATTTACGAGGCAGAATCGAAGTCCTTTTGATTCAAAGATCAGATGGTTCTTTCCGGTATCGTTCAGGATATGATTTTCCGGAAGAACGATACGTTCCATCTCATCGAGATGATCGAATATCTCCCGTTTGGAGAATACGTGGTTTCCCATGGTGATATAGTCGGCTCCGGCATTGATCAGGGAATCATAGATGCGGATCGTGATCCCCTTTCCATGCGCAGCATTCTCTCCATTTACGATCGTCAGATCGATGGAATAGCGTTCTTTCAGACTATTTAAAAGCGAAGAGACAATGTCTCTTCCGCTTTTTCCAACGATATCACCTAAAAACAGTACATTCATTACTTCGCTACTTCATTCGCTCTCATTTCACGAATGACCGTTACTTTGATCTGACCCGGGTAAGTCAGTTCATTTTCGATGCGTTCCTTGATCTCTCTGGCGATCACATGACACTTGTTGTCATCGACCTTATCCGGGAGGACCATGACGCGGATCTCACGTCCGGCCTGGATCGCATAAGCTTTATCGACTCCATCGAATTCGTTGGCGATCTTTTCCAGATTCTCCAGACGGTTGATGTAGTTTTCAATTCCTTCGTAACGTGCGCCCGGTCTAGCGGCAGATAAGGCATCCGCTGCAGCGACGAGCTGGGAGATGATACCGGTAGCCGGTACATCACCGTGGTGCGATTCAATCGCATTGACGACAACGGCATTCTCACCGTGTTTCTTTGCGAGTTTTGCACCGAGTTCAACGTGCGTTCCTTCCTGTTCGAAGTCGACGGCTTTACCGATATCGTGCAGCAATCCGGCTCTCTTAGCGAGATTCTGATTGAGACCGAGTTCAGCAGCCATCATACCTGCGAAGGATGCGACTTCAATGGAATGTTCGAGACCATTCTGGCCATAGGAATATCTATAGCGCATACGGCCCAGCATACGGACAAGTTCCTTGTCGATCTTGCCGATCTTGAGCTTGAAGCAGGCTTCTTCACCATACTTCTGGATATTGTCATCCATTTCCTTGCGGACTTTGTTGACGACATCTTCGATACGTCCCGGCTGGATACGGCCATCGCGGATGAGGTTCTCCAGAGACTGTCTGGCGATCTCTCTGCGGATCGGATCGAAGCAGGAGACAGTAATGACTTCCGGTGTATCATCGATGATCAGGTCGACTCCCGTAGCCTGTTCGATGGCACGGATGTTTCTTCCTTCACGGCCGATGATGCGTCCCTTCATCTCTTCAGAAGGCAGAGCTACGACAGACACCGTTCTCTCAAGAGCTTCTTCCTGAGAATATCTCTGGATCGCTGTAGCGATGATCTCCTGGGCGTTGGTTCTCGCCTGTGCGCGTGCTTCATCTTCCTGCTCGCGGATATAGGCTGCCACTTCATCCTGGATCTTCTTCTCAACGACATCCATGAGTTCTTTCTTGGCGTCTTCCTGAGACATATTGGAGACATGCTCTAATAAAGCGATCTGTCCGTCAATACGAGCCTGCAAGTCAGCTTCCATCTTATCTAATTGTGCATTTTTCTCTTCAGCTTTTCTTAGTTTTTCGTCTAAGTTTCTCTCTTTTTTGGTGAGGTTCTCATCGCGGAAATTGAGGGAATCTTCTCTCCTCTGGAGCTTGTTCTCCTGGGAAGTGATCTCGCTTCTTCTCTCCTTGATCTCTTTTTCAGCTTGGAGTTTTAAGTCATAAACCTGTGTTTTTCCATCCAAAACAGCCTGCTTCAAAGTGTTCTTTGCTTCGGCTTCGGCGTCCTGTATATACCGTTTCGCTTCTTCCTTAGCCTTTGTCAGACCGATATTGTTTGCAATAAGCATGGCGATTACGCCAATGATCAGACCTATGATGGCACCTAATAAAACGGAAGTAATACTGAAATCATTCATATTTTACCCCCATTATTGCATAATTTGGGCATAGACCCATAAATTATTATAGCCTTAAATGCCCCGATTTACAATAAATGCAGGATCAATCCTGCATTTCATCGTTGTTTAATATAGCTTTGACTTTATCGGTGATCTCCTGATCGATAGAAGGATTTGCCTTCAGATAAGCACGTACGGCTTCAGCCCCCTGTCCTATCTTTTCTCCGTTATAGGAGAACCAGGAACCGGATTTATCGATGACACCGGTTTGTACACCGAGACTGATGATCTCGGAGAGATGAGAGATGCCTTCTCCGTAATAGATCTCTACCTGACAGGACTTGAACGGAGGAGCTACTTTATTCTTTGCGACCTTGACATTGACTTTGTTGCCGATGATCTCGGAACCGCTCTTGATCGCCTCGGATTTACGTACTTCCAGACGGATCGTTGCATAGAACTTCAGCGCACGTCCGCCGGTAGTCACTTCCGGATTACCGAACATGACCCCTACTTTTTCTCTGAGCTGGTTGATGAAGATCGTCGTGCAGTTGTTGGCATTCATCGCACCGGCGAGTTTTCTCATAGCCTTAGACATCAGACGGGCATGGAGACCGATATTGGAATCGCCCATTTCTCCATCCAGTTCTGCCTGCGGAACGAGAGCTGCGACCGAGTCGACAACGACCAGATCGATCGCTCCGGATTTGATCAGCACTTCGGCGATCTCCAGAGCCTGTTCACCACTGTCCGGCTGGGAGAGGATCAGTTCATCGACATCGACACCGAGGGCTTTGGCATAACGAGGATCGATCGCATGTTCGGCATCGATAAACGCTGCTTTGCCGCCGTCTTTCTGACATTCGGCGATCGCCTGAAGAGCCAGTGTCGTCTTACCGGAAGATTCCGGACCGTAGATCTCGATGATACGGCCTCTCGGGAAGCCTCCGACACCGAGACAATGGTCGATGGCCAAAGATCCGGATGAGATGACATCGACGTCGACGTTGGCATGTTCGCCGAGTTTCATAACGGAACCTTTACCATATTGTTTTTCGATCTGCTTCAATGCTTCATTGAGCAGTTTCTCTTTTTCGTTTTCTGTCTTTTTGACTTCTGTATCTGTATTTGCTTTTGCCATAACAGCCTCCTATATATTTATTTCCGCCGTTTTCCAAGATTCCTACATTGATTCAAACACAAAATCTTTGACCTGCATGAAATAGGAATATCCGCCGGCAATAGAGATGAAGGCTGTAAACCAGATCAGCAGATCCTTCATCGGGAAGAAATACAATTCAAATGGAAGATTATTCAATAATGCAATAATGATCGTCAGCATCTGCAGTACTGTTTTCAGCTTGCCCAGCATTCCGGCTGCGATGACGATACCGTTCTGAGCTGCCAGCATACGGCATCCGTCGACGATGATATCTCTCGCCAGCATGATGATGACCGGCAGAAACGGAATATTTCCCTTTACTGCCAGAACGACGAGAACGGATGTAGTCAGAAGCTTATCGGCGATCGGATCGGCAAACTTTCCGAATGTAGTCACCAGGCCTTTCTTGCGGGCGATGCTGCCATCGAGGAAATCCGTAAAGGATGCAAATGAGAATATTGCCAGAACGATCAGATTGAGGACCGGCAAAGAGACCTGTCCGACCGGAATGATCGGCAAAGAGATCCCGAAGGATGTGTAAGGAAACAGCCATACCAGCAATACGACCGGTACGAGAACGATACGGACCAAAGTCAGTTTATTTGGTAGATTCATCGTATATCCTGCCTTTCTATTAAGGATACATCTCAAGTATAATCGATACTTGACATTTATTCAAGTAACACTCTATAAAAAGAAGAGTTTGCACTCTCTTTTAGAAATAATATTCAATAAGCCATGTTCTGTACTGGACAACCATTTATCTGTGCATTGCTGCACCCCCGGAATCGCTTCATTTCGCTTTCCGAAGTTCCCCTACCGAATTTGGGTTTCTCGCTTATGGGGTTTATCACGTTCCACTCTTATATTTCTATAAGACTCGTCTCTTTGACACTTTTACAGATCCTCTCCATAGTTTCCCTTAGGAGATTTTCAGCCGTCAGGCATTACCCTGCCCAGGCTTATCGTTTCGCCTGGCATAAACACTACATTCATCTCAGAATGTGCGAGCATGGACTTTCCTCTGGAATAACCAGCGGTTGTCTGAATATTACTTTTTCAATAATTGCTCTTCCAGCCGGGAAATCCTTTTCAGAATATCGACAGAAGAATAAGACGTGGTATTGGACAGATCGAATGCTTTCTGTCTTCCTTCCAGCTCGATCTTTTCGGAATTGAGTTCCTTGATCTCGCTCTGCAGGGATGCGATCGTATCCAGAAGTTCCTGAACATTTCCTTCCATCTTCTGATAGTCATCCAAGATCAAATCCAAAAAGTTATCTACTTCTACAGCAGAATAGCCTTTGAAATCGACGTTGAATTCCTTATTGAGAATTTCTTCCGGGGTCAAATTCAATTTTTCCATGGTCACTCTCCTTCATTATTTTACGACAATCAGGGTACTCATTCAAGCGACTTCATTTTTATTTTCCAGTATTATATAATTATTTAGTGAAATGATGAACTACCCGAATAAACGAAGTACTTATCAGAAGTCTCAGATCTCGGCATCGAACCGGGGAATGTCTCTGGAAGAGGATATCAACAAGACCAATGACTTCTATCTTTTAGAAGACAAGGCCAATATCCATAAGAAGCCTACCCCGATCACGATCGTCAAGGTCGACTATCCGAAACGAAGCGCTGCCAAGATCTCGGAAGCTTATTTCAAGCTCCCGAGTACGACAGACTACAACGGGATCTATAAGGGAAAGTATATCGATTTCGAGGCGAAAGAATGCAATTCGCGTACATCATTTCCGTTCGGTTCCATCCATGAGCATCAGGTCACTCATCTTGAGAGTGTCATGAGACATGGTGCGGTCGCCTTTCTGATCATAAGGATGACTCAGTACGGGATCGATTATCTGATCAGGGCTGATGAATTTGCATCGTTCTATAGAGGAGGAACACGCAAATCCATCACCTATGCATGGATCAAGGAACACGGTCACGAGATCCCGATGACCTATCAGAGACCATGCGATTATTTAAGGGTCGTAGATGAAGTCTTCGGACTTTAGGAGTTTGCATGAGCAATAAGAAAGTGAAAACAAAAAAGAAGAAGACCTCAGGCACAAAGATCGCCGCGATCATCGTATCGATCATCTGCGTGATCGCCCTCATCGGCATGGCTGCCGGTGTCGGCATTATGGCTACCATGCTGAAGGATCGTCCGGAACTGGATATGCAGAAACTGGAAAACAAGGAATCCAGTGTCGTGTATGATGTTCATGGAAATGTCATTGCCGAACTGGGTATGACCATCCGGGAAAACGTATCTTATGAAGATCTGCCGGTATGTCTCGTCGATGCATTCGTATCGGTGGAAGACTCCCGTTTCTTCCAGCACAACGGCTTCGATATGCCTCGTTTCGCAAAAGCTATTCTAAGCAACCTGAGGACCATGTCGTTCTCTCAGGGAGGATCGACTTTTACGATGCAGCTGGTCAAGAATACCTTCTTCACCAATGACGATACCGGAGAACAGGCGGCAAGAAGCGGTCTGGACGGTATCAGGCGTAAGGTACAGGAGATCTCTCTGGCGATCGAACTGGATAAGAACACCAGCAAGCAGAATATCCTGGAACTGTATCTGAATAAGATCAACTTCGGGGGCAGCCGCAATATCCGCGGCGTGCAGAAGGCAGCCGAATATTTCTTCGGCAAGGATGTGCAGGAGCTCAACCTTTCGGAAAGCGCCCTGCTGGCCGGAGTCATCAATGCCCCTACTTACTACAATCCGTACAATCACCTCGATCATGCGACCGAGAGAAGAGATCAAGTTCTCTATCAGATGAACTATCACGGATACATCACCGATGCCGAATATGAACTGGCAAAAGCGATCAAGGTCGAAGACCTGCTCGTCGATCCGTACAGTTCTTCCAAGACCTCCGGAGACGGATATGCCTACCAGTCCTATATCGATGTCGTCGTACAGGAGATCTATGATCTGACCGGACTCGATCCGTATACGACGACCATGCAGGTATATACCTATATGGATCCGGAAGTACAGACGCTGATGGATTCCATTCAGGCCGGAGAAGTAGACGGATACTTCGAATATCCGGATGATGAATTCGAACTCGCTTCGATCTCCATCAACAACCAGACCGGTGCGATCAACGGTGTACTGGGCGGAAGAAACTATGCCGGCGGCGGTGCCCTGCTTCTGAATCATGCGACTGATCAGTATAAGCAGCCTGGTTCATCGATCAAGCCGATCCTCGACTATGCGCTGGCATTCGAGAATCTAGGCTGGGCTACAAGCCATGTAGTCGAAGATAAACCGATCACCTATCCGGGTACGAGTCTCATTGTCTCCAATGCGACTGGAAGATACAATGGTCAGACGACACTGAAAGATGCTGTCGGCAACTCGCTGAATACTCCTGCGATACAGGCTCTTCATGAAGTCATCAATAAGACCTCCAATGAATATGTCGTCGAATATATGAAGTCCATGGGCTTCGATATTACGCTGGAAGACTTCAATATCCAGTATGCGATCGGCGGTTCCTCGATCGCCGTATCCTGCGAACAGATGGCTGCCGCACAAGCTGCACTGATGAACTATGGTCAGTACATCACACCGCATACGATACAGAGGATCGAGTTCTCTTCCGAGAAAGCTCCGATCACTCCGGTATATACTCCGGTCCAGACGGTTTCCGAACAGTCTGCCTTCTTAACGACCGAGCTTCTCTACAGCAACGTCAACGGCGGATATGCCAACCTGATGCAGGTACTGATCGATGATTATCCGGTATATGCCAAGACAGGTACTACCGACTGGGGAAACAGCGGCAGAGAATACGGGATCCCGGACGGCTCGATCAAAGACGGATGGATGATCGGTTCCACTTCCGAATATACGGTCGCTACCTGGATCGGATATGAAAAAGCGCAGGCTGATAAACCTTCCTATGTACAGTATCAGGTGTACCTGTCCAATATCCAGGGTAAAGTCACGAACCTCATCCTGGATGAGGATGTCAACGTCCACGGAATGCCGTCCCGCGTCAGCAGACCGGATGGTATCGTGAATATCACGCATATCATTGCGACTTATCCGTATGCGTCCCCTATCGACGGTATGGACAGCAAATACATCACGACCGGTCTGATCAATTCCAAATTCGCAAGTCTCGTCGCTCCGGAAAACGCCAAGATCGAAGAGATCACCGGCGCAAATATCGGCTTCACTACCGCTGAGACCGAAAACAATCCGGATACGATCGATGTGACCGTCAAGATCGACTGGCCGACATACCCGGATGAAGAGAAACTCAAAGTAGCTCCGGAAACGATGGATATCTCCTTGAAGAACAGCAGCGGCGAAGTTCGTCTGGCAGCTGAAGGAAAGAGATTATTCGATTATTCCTGGGTCTATGGTGCAATAAGATACAAGGCTGATGTCAAAGTGAATGACGCAGTCGTTGATACGATCGTCAGCGATCAGAACACAGCGACCAAGACCTATGCGGTCTTCCCTGGCGATAAAGTCGTCGTAGAAGCTTATTACGGTTTTGAAAACAAGGATATCAATTCCAGCAAGATCGCTAAGGACTACACCGTATCCGACCCGGAAAAGACGATCAAATTCCCGGATGCGACCTACTTCGGAAAGAAAGCAGATCTTCAGGCCTGGGCCAACAACAACGGCATCAATATGACGATCACGGAACGTCCGGCCAGCCAGAACAACCCGGCAGGGACCTTCATCATCATGAACCCGGCTACCGGTGAGAACTACAACTACAATCAGCAGATCATCATCAGGAAATCTCAGGTATCTGCTCTGAGACTGGAATGCATCTACTACATCGACCAGTATGCGATCGCCGTCTCTTCTCCTACTGCTCGCAGAGGAGAAAGTGTCACGATCACCGTAAGTCCGGCTTTACCGGAAGGAACTTCCGTCAGCTGGCAGTTCGATCAGGGCATTGAATTCGTGAACCGCAGCGGTTATACGATCACGATCAACGAAGATGCGACGGTCGGTGCAGAGATCCGTGTGAAGATGTATATCAGCGGAATAGAAACGAATACCGTATCGATCACTGTTGTCGAATAAAGATCAAGCCCCTTCTAAAGGGGCTTTTCTTATGCATGAAAAAAGAAGCATCTCTGCTTCTTCTGATTCGATCACTTACGGGATTCCTTGTCTTCTTTTTCTTTCACAAAGCCCTGGATATCGACGTTGATGCTTCCGACCGGAAGACCTGTCATATCTTCAAGAGCTTCCCGGACTTTCATCTGGGCTTTTGTACAGGCTTTTACGATATCGATGTCCTGACCTAATTTGATATGGAGGATGACACTGAGCTTTTCGTCTTTCATCTTGATGTCGGCGAAATCATTCTTCTTGACCGGATAGATACCGTCAACTTTTAATGTGGCGATCTGGGCAATATCCCGGAAGACTTTTTCCTGCAGAACGATCTTACCGATCTCATTTACGTTTTCTAATTCCATAGTCGTTTTACCTCAAAAAATATTATAGCATCCTTCTCAATCCCTTAGGATATTTATTTTTCAAACGTCCCTTACGAGCCCTTCCAAAGCCCGCAGAGAGGCCTTTATAGGTAAGCAGGTAATAGTGATCATCGATGCTGCAGGAGAGCTCCTGGCCGTTTATATAGCGTCTGTATTCATCGTCGTTCAGTTCGTATACATAACGGAAATAAGGACGCAGTTCATTGGAACGGTATAAGGCGTGAGAAGGTTCGAATCCGTGACTGCCCTTCTCTCCGATCATGACGCCCATGCGGATCACACCGCTTCCGAGATCCGGAAGTTCTGTTAGTGACAGATAATAAGCGTCTTTGTTTCGGTACAGATGATATTCTGTCAGATCCAGATTCTCTTCGATAAAGGACTGTACTTCTCTGTCTTTGACTTCCTTGAGATGCTTCATACGGGCGGCTTCGTTTCTGCTGGTTCGTTTCAATATCGCAAAGAACTGGCCTTCGGTATGATTGAGCGGTGACAGCTTGACGCATCCCGGTATCGACGAATGATTGTCTGTTATATCCGACGGGATCAGTTCCATATCCGGATGTCTCGCGAGAAGACCTCGTATCTGATCTTCATCTTCTTCAAAGGCATAGGTACAGGTGCTGTAGACCAGGATGCCGTCTTCTTTCAGACACTCATAAGCATTCTCCAGAAGCTCTTTCTGTATCCCGGAAAGCTCTTCTATGTTCGATAAAGAATACGTATCGAGGATCTCCGGATATTTTCTCAGCATCCCTTCGCCGCTGCATGGCGCATCCAGCAGGACGATGTCGCAGGATCCCTTCAGCAGACAGGATAGTTCCTCGGGCTTTTTCGATGTGATGAGGACATTGGAGAGACCGAGACGTTCAAAGTTGGAGGACATCGTCAGAGCCCTTTTATAGGAGACATCATTGGATATCAGCAGATCGGCCTTCACACGGTTGAGGATGTTGATGGATTTTCCTCCCGGAGCTGCGCATAGATCGAGGATGATCCCTGTTTCTTTTCCTTTGAGAAGCGATGACGGCAAGGAGGCAGCGATCTCCTGAGGATAGATCAGTCCCAGGTCATAAACGAGCGATTTGCCGATATTCTCTTCCTGATGATAGAAAGAAGAGGAAGTGAGATCCGATGCTTCATAAGGAAAATCGATCAGTGAAAGGATCTTCTCTGCGGAAGTTTTCCGTTCATTGAGAAAGAAGCCCTTTGTGCAGGGCTCTTCCAGCAGCTCGAGAAAAGGTCCGGCATCTTCGCCGAAATATTCCCTGCATCTCTTTATAAACAAATCATTTTTTACGGTATTCATATCCGAGCATTTTATTGACGAGGGTTATGTTTCCCTTCTTCAGTTCATCCTTGATCCTGGTGGAAGAGATCTTCTTCCGATAATACGTCACTTCTTCTTCGATCAGGGTATCAAAGGTACATTCAGGATCATTCAGAAGGAATCTTCCGTTTCCTTCCCCTTTAAAGCCGAAGGAGAAGTCAAAACCGCAGATCAGGGTATCGATATTCATCTGATTCAGATAATCCCTCACAAAGGCTTCTTTCGGCGTCCTCATGACTTCTTTGTCGAACGGGATGACGATCAGCTGTTCGATGCCGAAATGTTCATAGAGGGCAGCGCGTTCTTCAAAAGAATGGATCTGGAAATGTTCTTTTCCATCGATCACCGAATCCGGATCCTTATCGAAGGTGATCAGGGTAGGCACCAGTCCTTTTTCTCTTGCCAGAGAGACCGCATGAGCGATCAGCTTCTGATGTCCCCGATGCACCCCGTCAAAAAAGCCGATGCAGGCGACATTTCTCTGTATATCTCTATCTTCTTTAAAATAGACTGTTCTCATAATAGACCCCTTTTACAGGAGTAGTGATCTCCTTCTTTGCGATACATCGCCAGAACGGTGTCTCCCTTGCAGACGAGTACTTCTTCAGCATCGCTGTCAAAATGCATCTTCTTGCCGCTGAAGATATCCTTTATGTTTTCCGCTTCGACGATCGGAAAGCGTCTTCCCAGCAGTTCTTTCAGCGTATGTTCCGTATAGTTTCCTGCTTCGATATCTTCCAGTGTATCGCAGTCCTCTAAGGTGATGTCGTCGATCCTGGTGCGTCTTAGTTCTTTTAGTGTACCGATGAGATCCATCTCTTCAAGGATGTCCCGGACAAGAGAGCGTACATAAGTTCCTCCGGAGACGACGGTACGGAAACAGAAAGAATCCGCATCGCTGCTGAGCAGTTCGATATCAAAGATCTCGACATCTCTTTCCTCTACATCGACTTCGATCCCCTGTCTCTGATATTCATAGAGTTTCTTTCCGTTTACCTTGATGGCAGAAGTCATCGGCGGAAGCTGTTTCATCTTTCCATGGTAATGGGAAAGGACTTCTTTCAGTTTCTCTGCATCCAATACCTGACCTGCTCTTTCTTCCAGGACCTTTCCGTCAATATCCAGAGTATCGGTAGCGGCCCCGAGTTTTACCTCGGTAATGTACTCTTTTGTATCGGAAGAAAGAAACTGCGAGGCTTTCGTAGTATTTCCCAGCAGCAGGATCATGACGCCGGTCGCATTAGGATCGAGAGTTCCCGTATGACCGATCTTCTTGATCAGAAAGGTCTTTCTGAGTCTCCGGCATATATCAAAGGAAGTCATTCCCTTCGGTTTATCAATATATAAAATCGTATCCATCTCTCCCATTATAGCAAACTCCCCTATGTTAATATGGAAATATGAGTATGAAAAAGATATTGGGAGATATACGCAAAGCCGATGAGATGTTCTCTCTGATACAGGATGGAGACCGCATAGCGGTAGGTCTGAGCGGCGGAAAGGATTCCACCCTTCTTCTCTATGCGCTGCATCTTTACCGCTATGTCTTTCAAAATATCCGGCATGGATCTTTTGAGGTCATCGGTCTTCATGTCGACTTGAACTTCGGAGAAGACGATATGAGTCCTCTCTATTCTTTCCTGGAAGAAAACCACATCTCCTATTACAGCGAGAAGTCCTACATTGCCGATATACTGGCCCTCCATAAGAAAGAAGATAAACTCTCCTGCAGTCTCTGTTCCCAGCTGAAGAAAGGCGCCGTGATCAAGGCCGCAAAGAAACTCGGATGCAATAAGGTCGCTTTTGCGCATCATGCGGATGATGCCCTGGAGACATTGCTGATGAATATGATCTACGGAGGAAGGATCGCTACCTTCGATGCGAAGATGTATCTCGATCATTCCGGGATCACCTTCATACGCCCTTTCGCCTTATCTTTTGAAAAGGATATAAAAAGGACAGTCAAGGAACTCTCGATACCGATCGTAAAGTCCGGCTGTCCGAATGATGGTCATACAGAACGTCAGGAGATGAAAGAGATGCTAATATCTCTCTATCATAAGTACCCTCAGGCAAGAGAGAACTTTCTGAGATCCCTGTACAATGAGAAGCAGCTCAATCTCTATAAGAGAGATCTAGCCTTTCATGATGGAATAAACGATAAAGACGACGTATAAGACGAGATAGATAAGACCGTGCGTTCTGGTCATTTCATAGCGGTTCTTGATGAACGGGAAGATCGTCAGCAGGATCGAAGCCGCAAACAGGAAGATGAAATCATAGTTGTACGCTAAGGAATAAGTGATCGGAGAGATCGTTGCCGATGTACCGATGATCAGACAGATATTGAAGATATTGGAACCGATGATATTCCCGATGGCGATGTCGACATCGCCTTTTTTCGTGGCGGTAAGGGAAGTGACGAGTTCCGGAAGAGAGGTAGCGATCGATACGATCGTGACACCGATGAGTTTCTCGGAGATGCCCATAGCTTTCGCGATCGCGACTGCATTGTCACAGACGAAGTCGCCGCCGAACTTCAGGCCGACGATACCGATCACCATATAAATGATCGACTGCCATACCGGCATATCGGAGATCTCTTCTTCGCTTTCTGCTTTCGAATGAAGTGCTTTGACGACATTATAGACGATATAAGCAGCTGTAAGAAGCAGAAGGATGATGCCTTCTACGCGGGAGATCTTGTCTCCGAAGAAGAAGTTACCGAACAGGAAGAGGATGAATGTGAGTCCCAGCATGATCGGCGTATCGACTTTCGCAGTATCCTTCTGGAAAGGAAGCGGATGGATCGAAGCACA
>JAZPYW010000145.1:0-4852 GCA_045544415.1 Erysipelotrichaceae bacterium | reverse complement strand
GCACGCCGCAGACCACACAGCGCTGAAAGCGCAGCTCTGCAGGTGAGGGCTGTGCCCGTATATGAAAAACCACCGGCTAGGCCGGTGGATTCTTATTTACGGAACGAAAGTCTATAATAATATATTTCTAGAAGTATTCCGTAAACCAATGGAAGGAATAGAATAATTCGCATCATATTATCTCTTTTACTCGCAGTATCTGTTTTTACAGTGAACACTGTTCGTGCCGAAGAGACAGAAAGCCTATGACTATACCTCTTCCCGCAACATCCATGAAGGAGCCGTGCTTGGAGGAGAAGAACTCATCGATGAAGAATCAGTAGACTATATCTTCAGAAGTACCATAATCGAGACAAACAGATAGATTCTTATCGGCCATCTATTCAAACTATTCAAAAGAACCTGAAAACCAGGTTCTTTTGAGCGTTCTTGTAAACGATATTTCTTTTCTGAACAATAGTGTATTATCGGTATTATTCTGTCCTTACGATGGAATTGTCTTTTGGTTGCGATCACTATCATAACTGTGAGAATCCCTCTAATGAGTGAGGTAAACCGTAAACGGAATTTTTACAATTATAGTAGAAATATCTTTTTTATTATCTAATCGATCATATGGAGGGAGAAATATGAAAAAGCTCGTAACTGTCATTTTATCGCTTCTTCTCATTCTTACTTCAACTCTGGTAACAGGGAATTCTGCAGAAGTGAAAGCAGAAGGAACGATCACGAATGTGGCGATCACGTATGATGCCGGAAGGTTTAAAGCATCCACGAAGTTCACTGTGGGAGAGCTGACGCAGGCTCTTCGGACGGTGACTGACTGGCAAGTGGATGAAATGTCTCACGTCGATCTGGGCAGTACAAATCTTGTGAGAAAGTACCCCGGAGAAGAATGGCTGTTTGAGTTTTACTACCCCAATGATATGAGCAGACTGGATACCGGCGGGGATTATTACCTTTGTTTCAATATCGAGGAGAATCAAAGTTATTTCTTTGATACCGACCATCTTCCGAATGTGACGATCAACGGCGCTGTGGCTGACTATGTGGAATGGGGATATCAGAGCGCGACCGGACACGTCAATGCGTTTATCAAAGTGGATCTCTGCAATGAAGACGCTGTATTCAAGATCGATGTCTCGCCGAAGGCACAGAAGGTCATGAAGAACACTTCGTTCCGCTTCTCGACGGAAGTCTTCGGTAGCGTGAAAACAGTGAGCTGGTCTCTGTCCGGCAATTCCGATCCGATGACAAAGGTCGACAGTGAGGGGCTTGTTCAGATCGGTCCGGATGAAACATCGGAAACACTGACTGTCCGGGCAACTTCAAAGCTCAATCCAAATGTTTATGATGAAGCGCAGATCACAGTCACAGACTATCCTGTCTATATTTCTTCTGTTTCGATCGGAGAAGATGTCGTCTATGTGAAGAGAGGGGATTCCTATACCTTCAGCAACGTAACAGTCAACGGAACAGAAGATCCTGACCTCGTATGGACCCTCACCGGCAGTATAGACAATAAAAGTTATATCAGTTCTTATGGTGAACATAATTTATACGCGAGCGTATCTGTCAACATTATAGAATCTGCCGATGAGCTGATCGTACGCGCTGCTTCAAAAAAAGTACCGGAGAAGTACGATGAGGTCAAAGTGATCATTGATCCGGGGGATTTCATCACTGATGTGGCGATCGTATACGATGAATCGAAGATCATCCTGAAACCGGGGACAGCGATCGGTCCGGTAACAGAAGCGCTGAAGAACGCGACACAGTATGAAAGCGGCGAAGGATCATTCATCGATTTTGGATCCACGAATGTGGCTGAAAAAGAGAGCGATGAGACATCCTATATGATGGTATACACAGATTCCACAGACCAGTTCGATCCTTCGAAAGAATACTACCTGCGTTTCAATATCGAAAACAGTTCCGCTTATTCCTTTGATGTCAGTCATCTTCCGAATGTGACGATCAATGGCGTTCCGGCCGATTATGTGAGTTGGGGATCTCAGAGTCCGACGGGACATGTGGATGCCTTTCTGCGTGTCTATCTGGAAGGACAGACCCTCCAGCACAGAGTGACCTTTGACAGCAATGGTGGAAGCGGGTCCATGGTCCCTTGCTATGTGAATGATCACGGAGAACTGAAACTGCCTTATTGCGAATTCTATCCTCCTTATGGATATATCTTTGACTCCTGGTCAGCGGGAGGGAACTACCAGCCCGGCGAGAAGATAGAGGATATTACAGGAGATCTGGTCGTAACAGCTGTCTGGAAAGCGCAGGAAGACATGGATGGTGTGTATATCTCCGAACACTATCTTTACTGGGACGCCTTCCCGAATGCGGACCGCTATGCCTTTACGGTCGGCGGTAATGAAGGGGTCGTCACTGATGGCGAAACAAGTGTGAATCTCTTCATGGCCTGCGCCGAAGGAGAGAAATACGGGAGGACAACGATCGGATATAATCCGGTCACCATATACGCAGTAGATGATTCCAGCCACAGGATCTCCAACGTCTGGGAGGGGATATCTTATGACTATGATCCGGACCACTACTTAGTCGCAGCGCTTTTCTTTGATCCAAACGGCGTCACCCCGAAAGAAAGGATCCATCCTCTCTATATTGAAAAGGGAACGAAATTCTCGGAGCTGATTCCGGATTTTGATGATTACGGATTAGATTCCATGGACGGCACAAAGGTCTTCGGCGAATGGTACTATGATCCTGCCTTGACTGACAATGTCTGGGTGTCTCATGCGATCAACGCCAATACGACGATCTATGCCTCCTGGTACGATGCGATCGATGATATCCGCATCAGCTTCCCGGGCATCTCTGCCGGACAGTCTCCGGATGACTATCCGTCAGGGAACGTCGTCATCCCGTCGGGTGCACCGTTTGAGGGACTCTATGAGATCGATGATGCGTGGTGGTGCTATAAAGACGGAAACACCTATCCTACCCTCGAGGATAATTTCGAGGAAGGGAATACCTATTATTTGGCAGTCGCGCTGGGTGCCTATGACGGCAGCCATGCTTTCGCGTCGACATATCTCGGAAGGAAAGCGGCATACAAAGTGACTGCCAACGGAAAGGAAGTCGACTGCGATAAGACGGTAAATGATCCGCCGGAGTACACGACCTTCTACATCCCTTATTTTGTGGGAACTTCCGTGACTTCCATCACTTTGGACAGACATACCGTCTCGATGATGAAAGGCGATACAGATAAACTATCGGCTGTCATCTCTCCGTCCAATGCTTCGGATACCGGTCTGATCTGGACGACATCCGATCCATCTATAGTCTCTGTCACCAATGACGGAACGGTCTATGCGACCGGCGAAGGAACAGCTGTGATCACAGCTGCTTCCCGTCAGGATCCAAGTATATATGATGTCTGTACGATCACTGTCGGAGATATCTACTACACCGTTTCCTTTGACCTCAACGGTCACGGGAACAGTGCTGTACCGGCAAGCCAGTCGATCCCTGACGGAGATAAGGCAGTCAAACCGGCTGATCCTACGGATCCGGATTATGCGTTCCAGGACTGGTATCTGGAGAAAGAATGCGAAAATTCCTTTGACTTCTCCAGTCCTGTCACCGGAAACATCGTTCTCTATGCCGGATGGAGGATCAAAGATTTTTATCAGATGGCGGTAGTTTACCCAAGCGGTGCTGGTACTGTGCGCGTCAATGACAGTTCTTTCTATAATAATGCGGGAAGCTGGGTCTACAAGTTCGAAGAAGCGACTCTGGAGGCTCGGGCAAATGAGGGATATGTCTTTGACCACTGGGCAAGAAACAATGCGAGCGGTGCCTCAGTCTCTACATCAGAGATATATACATATACAGTCGAGAATGATAATACTTTCTATGCGGTGTTCAAACCGGCCGCTGTCGAATACACCGTTGAATTCATAAACAACGGTGGAACTGGCTCTATGCCGGCGATGACGGTAGAAGAAAATACCGAGATCACACTGCCGGAGTGCACCTTTGCGCCGCCGGAAGGCGATGCATTCGCTTCCTGGTCTATCATTTCAAAAGCGCTGAACGCTGTGATCGTCGCGGAGATCGCACCTGGTGAAAAGTACACGGTAAAGGAAGATATCGAGATCTGGCCGAACTGGAAGGAAATACCGACAGAAAGTTATACTGTTTCCTTCAGCAGCAACGGCGGAACAGGTTCTATGGCAAACGTCTTCGTACCGAAAAACAGTGAGTACACACTGCCGGAATGTGCATTTACTATGGATGGCTATGTCTTTGACAGCTGGTATGTCGTCAGTATCAAGGACAACGTCTGTATAAACGATGGTCTGAAATCGGGCGCGACAATCACCGTCAATGAAGACATCGACATCCGTCCGAACTGGAAGAAAGCTGCAGAGATTCTTGCAGACCGTATCGCCGGAAGCAATCGCTATGACACGGCCATTAAGTCTGCCGACTATCTCAAGGAGATCCTGCATAAAGACAAGTTTGATACGATCGTCCTGACTACCGGAGAAGGCTTTGCGGATGCTTTGGCCGGATCTTACTTAGCCAACAAGAAAGACGCTCCGGTCCTTCTCATCCGCCAAAGAAAACAGGACCGTGAAAAGGTGATCGATTATATCAATGATAATCTCGTGGACGGAGGAACGGTCTATGTTCTCGGCGGAACCACTGCTGTACCTTATGACTGGCTCACCGGCCTCAAAGTGACGCCGAAGAGACTGGAAGGTTCTAACCGCTATGAGACAAACATCAACATCCTGAAGGAAGCAGGCTTCAGCGGAGGAAACATTCTGGTCTGCGTCGGTAAGAGTCCGAACGCTGTCGGAGCCGATAC
>JAZPYW010000144.1:0-7974 GCA_045544415.1 Erysipelotrichaceae bacterium | reverse complement strand
TGTATGCGATCGAAGTCAGCGACCTCTATGGCAAATACGAACGGGTCTTCGATCCGGAAAGCGCCTATGAGACCTTGGACGATATGCGTCAGGAAGAAGAAAAGGCCAAGAAGGAAGCCGAAGAGGAGAAGGCCCGGCAGGCAGAAGAAGCCAGAAGAGAAAAAGAGGCGAAAGCCGAGGCAAAGAGGAGAAAATCTCTTTCCGACCGTATCGCCCGCAAGACCATCAACAAGCTTCAGAACGAACTCATCAACACCGGCTTCCGCCAGGCCAAGAAGTTCTTGAAGACCTTACTGAAATAAAAAAAGGAAGCTTAAGCTTCCTCCAGCATCTTATCCTGAAAGAGCCGGATCTCTTCTTCGGAGATCAAAAGGCTCTTTTTTATGTAGTTCAGGATGCTTCCATCCTTTTCTTTCATATAGCCGATCGCCCTCTTTAAATAAGAACGGTCCACCAGAGAGACGCTCTTGACGATATCGGCCGTCTCTTTACTGCCGGTGAGTTCATAGACACTCTGCCATCTCTTCTCAGCCGGGGCCATCATATCCACATTGGAGTATTCATAATCATCCAGTGCTTCTTCTTCACTGACCTTCAGCATCGCATACAGCAGTAAGGAAGTGATGCCCGTACGGTCCTTTCCGGTCGTGCAGTGATAGTAGGCAGCTCCCTCGTTCTTCATGATGAGACGCAGGACTTCGCGGAACTGGGCCATGCAGATCGGATCGGACACCATCAGCACATAGAGCCCTCCCATATCCGGTTTCTCGCGGATCTGTTCGATCGTTCCCTTGCCCCAGGTGATGCCGTGCTTCTCGGTAGAAAGGATCGGTACGAAGACGTTCCTCACTCCTTCGATCTCGGGATCCGGCTCCTGGCTGACTTCCGATTCCGCTCTCAGATCGATGACGAGGTCTACCTCATACTCATCTCTCAGGATCTTCATATCGTTTTCCGTCATACCATCCAGCAGTATACCTCTGAGCAGTTTCTTTCTCTTGACCCGTTTTCCCTCTTCATTGAGGACACCGCCGAGATCCCGGACATTGATCAGTCCTTCCAGAGAGATATTCTTTCTTTCCGTCATACTATTCTCCTCCTAAGATATTCCGGTCGATCTCATCGAAATCCTTCGCTTCCTGAACGATCTCCGGCAGGAAGGAATCGATGTGATTGGAGTTCATATAGATCAGTTTCCGGACACCGGCCTTCAGGGCTTCTCTCATCCCCTTCTCCCGGTCCTCGATCACCAGGCACTCTTCCGGCAGTACCCCGATGCGTCTTGCGGCCTCCCGGTACATATCGGTCTTATCTTCAAAGCTTCCGTCATCATAGACGACGAGGTCTATATCGAACCACTTTGCCAGAGGAAAGTCCGAAAAATAGAAATCGCGGTTGAATTCGATCGAAGCAGTCGCCATATTGATCGGAATCTTTCTTTCCTTCAGATAGTCCAGAAAGCGTTCCGCTCCTTTGGCGAGTTTCGCCAGATGATTCTCTCTTATGTAGGTCTGATAGAAGACTTCTTTTTCATGAGAGGCCTTCTGTACAAAGTCTTCATCATAGGGGATGCCGTATTCCTCAAGACAGGCCCGTATCTCTACGGCGTTGTTGACAGAGGCATAACGCGGATGGAAGTCTTCGAAGTCGACTCTTCCGTCCGTGATCTTATTGAGGATGTATTCCCAGCCCATCGCATTGTATAGGCCATCGAAGAATAAGGTCCCGTTGAAATCGAATAATACGGCTTTGATCGTTCCTTTCAGGATGTCGATGAGACGCTGATCGGCCTTTAACCACGAGACGCTGTCATAGTCTTCTCTTTTGAGCCAGCGGGCATCTTCCGCTTCCTTCAGGATCAGATCTCCTTCTAAGATAGTGCATTTATAACAGTGCAGTCTCAGATGGAATTCCGGATAGTCTTCTTCGATCAGGGCGATCTTTTCCCGTACCTCGATCTTCGTATCGAGCTCTTCGAGGATCTCCCTCTTCAGGGCCTCCTCGGGACTTTCTCCCTCTTCGATCTTTCCTCCCGGGAATTCCCAGTAGTCTTTATAGTCTCCATAGCCTCTCTGGGCTGCGAAGATCTTTCCGTCCTTTTCGATGACGGCTGCGGCGACATCCAGTATTTTCATAGCTTTATTGTATCGTAAGATCGCGGATATATCTGCCCCGTAATACCCGGATGATGCAGATGATGATCTTCAGGAAGATATCGGAACGAAGACACAGATAGACCCAGACGACCGGCAGCTTCCAGACGAAGGCTGCCAGATATCCCATCGGGATGGCGATCAGCCACATGCAGGCAGTATCGACCCAGAAAGAGAACTGGAGGTCACCGGCTCCTCTCATGACCCCGACGATGAGGGTCGCTTCTGCTCCGGCCAGGACCATGATGCCGGCAATGACGTTCATGATCTCTTTCGCAAGCATCTTTCCCTCTAACGAGACATTCGGATATAACAGCAGTACCGGCTCCTTTACTCCCAGCATCGTCAGCGAGGCGAAGATGCCGAAGAAAAGAGACAGTACGAGGAAGGTCCTGCCGACTTTGAGGGTATGTTCCCGATCTCCTTCTCCGACACTCTGGCCGACGACGATGCCGGCTGCCCGGGCGATCGCAAAGATGAAGATGAGGGTGAACTGCTGAGCGACGTTCGCAATGGAGGCAGAAGCCACATAGGAAGTAGACAGATGACCGATGATAGCCAATTGGGCACTGGCATAAAGAGACCAGACGAAATCATCGCCCATGACCGGGAGGACGACTTTCATATAGCCCGGGAATAAAGACATATCGGGATGAAGGAGATCGCGGAAACGGAAATCGATCTCGTTTTCTTTGAAGATGAAATAGAAACCGGTGATCAGCAGCTGCACCGTTCTCGCGATGATCGTTCCTACGGCTGCACCGACGACGCCTAAGGCCGGGGCACCCAGTCTTCCGAAGATGAAGGCATAGTTGGCAGCCATGTTCACGAAGAAAGACACGGTGTTCGCAAAAGCCGATACCCGCGTATTTCCCTTCGCATTCAGTGTCGCCGCAAAACAGCCGTTGAGTCCGGTCAGGACATAGGAGAGAGCTACAGTAGAAAGATATCCCTTGCCTCTTTCGATGAGGGATGCATCTTCCGAGAAGATCGACATGATGAGCTCCGGAATACTGCGGCAGAGCAGGAGATACGTGAAGGATACCAGCATCACCATGACGATCATCAGACTCACGGTCTTGCGTATCCTCTCCATATCCCGTTTTCCATAGTATTGAGAGATGATGACGGCACCGCCGGAGGTGATGCCGAAAACCAATGTATTGTATATGAAATACGGCTGGGAAGCCAGGGTGACTGCCGAGATCGCTTCATCTCCCAGCATGCCGACCATGACCGTATCCAGCATCTGGACACAGAAGTTGATGATCTCCTGTATGACCAGAGGAAGTGTCAGAAAAAACAGGTTATTATAGAACGTCTTATCTTTGACCATGGGTCTATTGTACCCTAAGTCCTTTTAAAACGAAAGGAAGGATCTCTCCTTCCCTCTTTCTATTTATGTACATATAATCCGATAGGTATCGGTCTTTCCTTCTCTTTTCCCTTCTCTATATCCCGGTCGGATACCTTCAGCTCCCGTTTCCCCTTGTAGAATATCTCCGCGGAACCTCCTCCATCGAGATTGACCGCATTCCGGATCCCGAGATCCATCAGGATATCTCCCAGTTCACTGAGACTCGCCCCGCAGCTGTCTTTTCCGGCTGTATAAGAATCCTTCCCCGGACCTTCCGCCCAGATGAGGACCGGATGATGATCCTGATCTTCCCCTAAGGCGATACGCGGAGCCCGGTCTTTTTCAAAGTTCAGCGGATAAAGGCTCGGCGGATAGGAGACACTTTCCAGCTTGCGGATATTGTAGAACGGAGACAGGAACTTCTCCGTCTTTACACCGTCGATCACGATACTGTTTCCGCACTGCAGCGCAAAGATGCAGTCTTCGAGTCCGCTGTATTCCACAGTATCTCCGATCTCCACATCTTCTTCCGTATGAAGGATATACCCGGAAGCAGGAACGATATGACCTCCTCCTCCCTTCACATCGACGACTCTGTTCCGGATGATGAAGACATCTTTCCCCTTTCCCTTCGGTGTTTTCTTATACTTCGGACGCTCATAGATCTTTCCTTTGATACTGATCGTAATGTCTTTCAAAGAGATCTTCCGGATACGGACATTCCCTTCTTTATCCACGAGAAGAGCCTCTCTTCCATACTGCGGAGGATTGAGGATCTTCCCGTCTTTCACCATCAGTCCTAAAGGCGTTCCATGGCTGTCATAAGGCGTTGGACAGTCGAAGACATCGAAGGTAAAGAAAGAGGAATTCACCCGTAAAGGGCTCTCTTTTTCGCTCTCAGAGAGGTATCCTAAAGTATCCCGGAAAGGCAGAAAGGATACTTTGGAAGGACGCTTTCCCTTCACGATACGAAGACAGCCTCTCTTATCCAATTCCTTCAGAAAACTCTTTCCTTTCTCATTCTTATATTCTTTCTTCAGAAAGATCTTGGAGTCGATGAAACGGTCTTTATGGACACATGCAAAAGGCAGTTCCATATCTTCCGGTATCGTATAGAAATATAAGGTCCCGAATAAAAAAGAGGCTTTAGGGATCACATAATCCCGGTAGATATCTGCCATATGGGAATAAGCTTTCTCATAAGGCTTTGGCATCAGAAAGTCGAGATCTCTCCAGTCATCCAATGTGACGATCTGGACCCTCTGTATCTCGCTGTTTTCATAATGGTATTTCTTTATTACGGACTTCATGACTACTTCAATTATACAAAAAGAAGACCCGTCCTTGACGGGTCCTTCATGATTATTCGATCGCGATGTAGTTATTGTGGACGACTTCTTCCTTCTTCTCCTTCTTCGGCAATGTGATCTTCAGGACACCGGATTCAAATCCGGCCTTGACTTCTTCCTGAGTGATCTCTTCACCTACATAGAAGCTTCTGGACATGGAACCGTACCATCTCTCCTGACGGATATACTTGCCGGTATCCTTGTTTTCATCCTTTTCTTCAAGACCCTTCTCAGCTGAAACGGTCAGATAGCCGTTCTCCAGAGTGATCTTAACTTCTTCCTTCTTGAAACCAGGGAGATCGATATAGATCTCATAGTTGTTTTCATTCTCCTTGACATCGGTCTTCATCTCATTTCTCGCATGATGGCCATAGAGTCTTCTCTGGGTATTCGCCAATTCTCTTTCCCATCTTTCCGTGTCAAACAGATCATCGAACAGATCTTCTCCAAAAATCGTAGGCATCAACATAAATCATTCCTTCTTTCTTTGCGTATAGCAATCTTTTACATATCTGCCTGATATGTTGGAGCAAGTGTGGGCCGGTATCTTTCGATACCCTCATCCCTTGTTCAATTATGTTATAGTCCCTTCTTTTAGCAATGTCAAGAGGAGAGTGCTAAATATTTAATATCTTTTTCAGCCTCTCTTATGTACGAGCTTATCCAGCGTCAGTACGAGGTAAGGAATGAGGACGAGCTGCAGGATGATGGCCGGTACGGCATTGATCAGAGCGCCTGCCAGAAACATCTTCAGCGTGAAGGCAGAACCCGTCAGACCCAGGATAACGGTCTGTGCCAGGCCCCAGACGAGTCTTCCCAGGACCATCGTGATGATCAGAGACAGATAGATGTTCGGCAGCGTCTTCTTCTTCATTCTGCTGAAGAGGAAGCCCGCAAAGAAACCGTAGGCACAGAGTTCAAAGGCCATGGCCAAAGCAGTAGGCACCATCTTCGGAAAACCGAAGAGCACCGAACGAAGCAATGGACAGATGACACCGACTAAAGCACCGTACAAAGGCCCGCAGACATAGCCGCATAACAGCACCGGGATATGCATCGGAGATAACATCGCTCCGATCTGCGGTATCTGAGCCGTGATGAACGGCAATACCTGTCCTATCGCCAGGAACAGGGCTGCCAGCACTAATAAGAATAAAGACTTATTTCTTCCCATATATTTTCCTCTTGGTCTCTAAAAGACTCCAGTTATTATCTCTGGCGATCTTCGCCAGATCTTCATATTCGTATTTTTCCCTCTCGATGCCCATACCGGAGGATCTCTTGTTGCGGATGAGTCCGTAGCCGCTTTCTTCCTCGACGATCTCTCTGTTCAAGAAGGTACGCTCTTTCTCTACTTCCCGTACTCCTAAGGTCGTCGTATTCGCAAAGATGCAGCGGAGCACTTCTTCTCTTCTTTCTTTCTCCACGAGCACCGTAAGCAATACACCCGGACGGTTCTTCTTCATATTGACATTCGTCGTGAAGACTTCATTGGCTCCCGCCTTCAGGATCTCTTCGCAGGCAAAGCCGATCTCTTCTCCGGTCATATCATCGAGATTCGTATCGAATTCGACGATCTTCTGCGTATTCGCATCCGTCTCTATCAGCATCGCCCGTACCGCATTGGCTGCCGGGAAATCTTTCTTTCCTAAGCCGTATCCCGTCTTCACGATCTTTGCGACCGGAAGATATTCAAAGCGGTCTCCGAAGCATTTCGCCAGCACAGCACCGGTAGGCGTACAGAGTTCTCCTTCGATGAACTCTTTCGAATAGACCGGGATGTCTTTCAGCAGATACGCTGTAGCCGGAGCCGGGACCGGCAGGATGCCGTGTGCACATCTTACGAAACCTCTTCCCACATGGATCGGCGAAATGATGACTTCTTCAGCTGAGAGCTTCTCCATCAGATAGGATACTGCCGTGATATCCGCTACCGCATCCATCGTTCCTACTTCATGGAAGTGGATCTGATCGATCGTAGTACCGTGCGCATGAGCTTCCGCTTCCGCCAGCAGATCATAGACGGCCATCGTTTTTTTCTTTACGGTGTCCGGAATATTCAGAGAAGAGATGATCCCTTTGACATCGCTCAGATGAACGTGATGATGATGGTGATGTTCGTGATCGTGATCGTGGTCATGGTGATGATTGAACATCTCCTCGTTCTCTTCTTCCCCTTCATAGATCACCGAGATATTCGTGCCCTGTATACCGCACTTTTCTCCGATGCTTCTTTTAAATTCGACACCCGGTATCCCCATCTGATTCAGTTCTTCGAGGACTTTATCCGGATCTGAGAAAAGTTCCAGCAGTGCTCCCGTCAGCATATCGCCGGCGAGTCCCATGTTGCATTCGATATACAGTTTCATAGCTTCTCCTTCAAAAAAGAGCACATTCAAAAAAATCGTGCTCTACTTCAGTATCGCTGATGACTTCATGTCATCTGATCGACTATATTATTTCAAACAGGAAGGACCGATGTCAAAGAGAATGACCGCAGTCATATATGCCTATGATATAGTTTAGTTGTATGAACTATCTATACTGCATCATCGGCGGCTATTTACTGGGCTGCATCAATTTTGCCTACATCCTGGGAAGGCTCAATGGCTTTGACATCCGCAAGACCGGCAGCGGGAACGCCGGTGCTTCCAATGTCAAGATGGCTCTGGGCTGGAAGGCCGGGATCATCACCGCACTCTTTGACATCTTCAAGGCTTTTCTTGCGGTATATCTCGCAAAGCACTTCTTTCCGGACCTCGATTCCGCTATGTTCGTAGCGGGAGGCGCAGCAGTCTTAGGTCATATCTTTCCGTTCTTTATGGGATTCAAAGGCGGCAAAGGCTATGCTTCTTATATCGGCATGCTGCTGGGGATCAACTGGAAGCTGGCTCTGGTCATGATCGTCTATGGAGCTCTCGTCACCCTGATCAGCGACTATATCGCTCTGGCCACCATCACGACTACCTTCATCGTCCTGATCTACTATATCTTCATGAAGGCTTCCCCGATCACGATCGCCGTACTGGCCGTATTGGCCGTCGTCATGCTGTTCAAACACCGCATCAACATCGTCCGCATCCTCAATCATGAAGAAGTAAGTCGGATCGTAGCC
>JAZPYW010000143.1:0-9548 GCA_045544415.1 Erysipelotrichaceae bacterium | reverse complement strand
TGATCATTTGGTTTGTCTTCCTAAGACCGCTTGGCCTCCGACTTCGCCGGACAGTTCGTTGACACGAATGACGGCACGGCCGATCGTCGTCTTACCGGAACCGGATTCACCGACGAGGGAGAACGTTTCTCCTTTATAGATATCGAAACTTGCGTTCTGAACAGCTTTTACGGCATTATCCCCTTTTCCGAAGGTAATGTCGACGTTTTTGAGGGATAAGAGGATCTCTTTCCCGTCTTCAGTAATAGGACCGTGTTCAGGAAGGACCTGATTTGCGGTATCGTTTTTCTTTAATTTTTCCAATGCCATATCAGTTCTCCTGTATATTGAATCCCTTTACGAGTTTTTCGTGGATGTTGTGGATAGCCGCCGGTTTTTCGATTTTCGGAGCTCTTTTATCGAGCAGCCAGGTCTTAGCCCAGTGTGTTTCGCTTACCTGGAACATCGGCGGTTCCTTCAATGTATCGATCTTCAGACAGTATGGATTTCTCGGGGCAAATGCGTCGCCGACGATCGTGTTATAGAGAGACGGCGGTGTACCCGTGATGGAATAGAGCTTCGTGTTTCTCTCGGCAAGCTGAGGCAGAGAGGACAGAAGAGCCCATGTGTACGGATGACGAGGATCATAGAAGATCTCTTCGACCGTACCGAGTTCAATGATCTGTCCGGCATAGAGGACGGCGACACGATCGGCGATATTCGCAACGACACCGAGGTCATGCGTAATGAAGACGATCGTGTAATTGAACTCTTTCTGAAGGTCTTTGATCAGTTTCAGGATCTGTGCCTGGATGGTAACGTCCAGAGCAGTCGTCGGCTCATCGCAGATGAGGATCTTCGGCTGGCAGCTCAGCGCGATCGCAATAACGATACGCTGTCTCATACCGCCGGAATACTGGAACGGATAATCGTCAAAACGCTGTTCCGCATTCGGGATACCGACTTTATTCATCAGATCGATCGCCTGTTTGCGCGCTTCTACTTCGCTGACATTCTGGTGTTTCAGGATGACGGAAGTGATCTGCTTGCCGATCGTGATGATCGGGTTCAGAGAAGTCATCGGGTCCTGGAAGACCGTGGCGATACGGCTGCCTCGGATCATAGACCAGTCGTGTTCATCGTTGATCTTAGCGAGGTTGGAGATCGCATATCCGTGCAGTTCCGTCTCGGATTCATCGAGATAGCGGACACGCATCGTCACATTTTCGAATACACCATTCAGGGTCATCTCATCATTGAGATCAGCACCGATGGACATTGCCTTCTTCAGAGATTCCAGGAGTCCCTTCTCGCATTTTGCACGTTTGCGGAGTTTGAAACGGGCGGTGGAAAGGTAGATCTCTTTCGCTAAACGAAGGTTTCTTTCTTCCTGTTCCGGAGTCACCGCAACATTCGTGACTTTCGCATACTCTGCATAGAGTTCAGAGATACGGGCATTGCGTTCCTTGACGAACTGAGAGTCCCCTTTCAGACGTGCCTTGGCGGCCTTCTTGGCAGCTTCGACTTCTTTATCGATGGACTTCAGTTCTTTTTGGAGTTCCTTGATCTTCAGATCTGTCGGCTTGATCTGATCTTTCTCATTCTTATCAAGTGTCTGACGGTAGTTCTGCAGTTCCGTCAGATCGTGTGTCGTATCGGCGATGCGCTTATCGAATGCAGCCTGTTCTTCTTCGGAGATCAGACCGTGATTCTTGATCTCGTTATTGATCTTTTCGATCTCAAGATAGATGTCCTTGCCCGCTTCCAGTTTGGAGTAGGAATCCAGACTCTGCTTCAATTCAGCGATCTTCTGTTTCGCCTTGTCGTCAAGGACGGCATTCGTCTTGGAGAGTTCATCATCGTAGAAGATGATAGAACCGTTATCGATAAAACCGTTGGAATCCAGCATGCCCGCAAAGGTCTTCGTAAAGACGGATTTACCGGAACCGGATTCACCGACGATCGCGATCGATTCATTTTCGTAGATATCTAAGGAGATACCTCTGATGGCTGTAAGGATACGGCCGCGGACGTGGAATTTGACATCCAGGTCCTTAATGGATAAGAGAACTTTCTTGTCTTCCATATTTCCCCTCCTTACATATGTGTCCTAGGGTCAGAAGCATCGCCGAGGTTCTGTCCGACCACATAAAGGACGATCGTGATGATAGCGGAGATAACGACCGGGCTCCAGAATTCGAATTCCCATCCCGGAGTGACCATGGACGTTTCACCGACATAGATGAGTTTACCGAGGGACATATCCGAAAGACCCATGCCGATGTAGGACAGGAAGACTTCGTAGGAGATATACGACGGGATCTCGGTAGCCAGCAGCGTAACGATGACGGAAGTCATGAACGGCAGGATGTTCTTGATGGCGATCTTCAACGTTGAAGTGCCGAGACATTTGCTGGCGAGGTTGTATTCACGGTCACGGATGATGACGACCTGAGTACGGATGAAGTACGCGATCGAGAGCCATCCGGTGACGGTGAGTGCGAAGACCATGGTCCAGAAGCTCGCAGAGAACAGCATGACCATGACCGAAATAAACAGGATATACGGGACGTTTCCGAGGATGTTGTAGACCTCAGTCATGAAGAGGTCAAAACGCTTGGAGAAGCCCCAGACCGCACCGACGATGACACCGATCGTCATGTTGATGGCCGCACAAATGAAAGCCAGGGAAATGGAGATTCGTGCACCGTTCCATACGGCATCGAATGTCGACTGTCCGGCACCGCCGGTACCTAAGATGGAATGGATGCTGAGACCCATGACTTTGATCGCCTTGGACGGACTTAAATGCTTTAAGTAGCCGTTCAGAAGGTTTGCGTACGGATCGTAATGATAGATCAACGGATAGACATAGGCGAAGATGATGATGATCGCCAGTAATGAAAGAATGACGATATTCAGTTTCTTCTTGAAGAAGACGCGGAAAACAGACTGCCAGTAGGAATAACGAGGTGCTGTGATCTTTTCGGATTCCAGATCGTTATGATCGATCACCGAGAACAGTTCCTCATCCGTGAATTCATTGATTTTCTTTTCTTCATTGTTCATAGTTGATTACCTGCTCTTCGTTGTATAGGAGATTCGCGGATCGATCATGGACATCAGGATATCACCGAGGATGATCGATACGATCGACAGCATCGCATAGAAGAATGTGACACCGACGATAACGCCGTTATCGTATTTGTTGATAGCGGTCGTCAGTAAGTTACCGGTACCAGGAACGACATAGACACGTTCGGTAATGATCGCGCCGGTCAGAGCCCCGAGGATGGAACCCGGGATACCGTGAACGATCGGGATCGCTGCGTTCTTCAGGACATGTTTCGAGAAGATCTCATTCTCTGTCAGACCGCCGCTTCGGGCAAATTTGACATAGTCGGAATTCATCTGGTCAATCATGTAGCGGCGCAGCCACTTCATGAGGGAGGCAACAGACGGAAGCGACAGAGAGATGATCGGCAGTACATACATCAGTTTTGATGTAGACTGCAGATCGAAGGTTGTCGGCAGACCTAAGGAACCGCCGATTGCCTTGAAGAGGAAGATGTATGCCAGAGATGGAACAGCGATGATGAAGATGATGTAGATCGAACCGATCTTATCAACGAGCTTGTCCTTGTTTCTGGCCATGATGACACCTAGCGGGATACCGATCAGATAAGCCAGGAACACAGAGATGATACCGATAGAGAAGGAATATCCGATCTTGGACATACCGTTCTTATAAGTCTCGACCATCGTGTAATCGTCGACATAACGTGCTTTGTTGGTGATCAGACCGTCTCTCGATCCAGCGAGATAAGATGCAGAATGCAGATTATCGGCGCTGACTTCAGTAAGACCTGTAGGATAAGTGACTGTCGATTTTACATACGAACCCTGAGAGATCGTCATAGAGCGGAGGACATCGATACCTTTATTGACAGTATACGAAGTACCTAATTTTATATTGACTATATTTTGATGAATATACGGGAATTGCGAATCGATGTAAAGTAAATATTTGTGCTGCGTTCCGTTACCGATGATCGCCGGAGCGAATTTTCCTTCGTATAACGGATCGTGAAGTGTGAATGTCAGTTTTCTGTCTCCGACGATATTCTCTGCATATTTGAGATCATCAAACTGCAGCATACCGGAGAAATAGGCCCACACACGGGAAAGGATCGGTGTGTCCTTGTAGGCGAACAGAGCGGCATTACCGCCGGAAGCGATCTTGGTCCCGTTGATCGTCACTGCTTTGAGACGACGGACGGAGTAACCTCTGTCCTGGTAATAATCATAGAAACTCTGAACGTATTTTTTAGTGATAGCGGAATCACCCTCGGCAGTACGGCCGAGCAAAACGGCCTGATCTCGTTCCTCAGATGTGATTTCGCCTTGTGTAGCCAGAGAGTTGATGTAATCAGAATAAGAAACGTAATCAAGATAGCCGTAGAGTTCCCACTGCTGATATGTATAGACTGTTTTAGCATTATTTGCCAGATGGGTATAAACGGAATCCTGAGCAAAGATAAGGTTTCTATCCATCAAGGAATAGATCAGAAGCATGACCAAAGCCACTACCGCGACAACGGAGAGGAAGCCATGTAACAGTCTTCGCAATAAGTATTTTGTCATAAAGAACCCCTGCTTTCTACGAACATACAGGAGAGTTTCAGCAACTCTCCTGTATGTATTAGTTTGGTATTAAATCGAAATGTGTGATCTGTCGATTAATAGATACCTAAGCACTTGACCATGTAGCCGGCGCCGTAAGGTAACATTGTATCCAGATAAGTAGCTGGATCACCATAGTCTGGGCCCCAACCGCTCAGGTCATAGATATCGTAGTTAGCTTCGTAACCGTAGTCAGTGTAGTAACCTGCATAGTACCATTCATCAGCTGTCTGGCAAGCTGTCAGGTTCATGATGACCTTGCCGCCTAAAGCGTTCTCAACGGACTGCTTGTAAGCGTTGCCCATGTTGTTGTATGTTTCGTTGGAAACGAATGTCGGGAGGTCAACATAGATCGGCTTTTCAGCGGATACTTCAACACCCTGTTCAGCGAGTTCAGCGATAGCGAGATCGAGTTCTGCAACAGCGTTGTCAACGTTGTACCAGCCATCGAAGGAGTCGCCGCCATTCGGCTGAGCCGGATCATAAACAGTCATCTTGACGCCATCGGCATCGATCTGATCCTGCATGATCTGTCCGTAAACTGTACCGGCCGGATATGTCTTGGATGTACCATTGACATCGATCGTTACTTCTTCATCAAGAGTGACGAAGTTATACGGAGTGTAGGAGTTTCTCAGAGCGTTGTACTTAAGTTCTTCACCGTTTCTCTGAGCCTGAGAATCAGCTCTGGAGTAAGCGAAGGAGATAGCTCTACGGAAGTGAACATTGTTCATTGCAGCATTCGTTCTAGCCTGTTCATCAGCGGACTGAGGAGTTGCAACTGCACCGTCGTTGACGTTAGCAAATGCAGCACGGTTCAGGTTGTAGAAGGAAACGAATGTAGTAGCCTGAGTTAAGGATACGTATGCGTAGTCATCGAAGAGACCATCAGTCTTAGCGTTGACCATCGTAGCAGCTGTTAAGCCAGCGCCATCGATCGTTCCGGCCTTAGCATCTTCATAAGACTTCGTAGTATCCGTTCCATCGTTGTACTTCCAAGTATAAGTTGTAACTTCAACGTTATCCTTGTTCCAGTAAGTATCGTTCAGAGTGAAGTTGATGGAGTTTTCCGGAGTGTAACCGGTGATCAGGTACGGACCGCAAGCAACGATCGTTTCCGGAGAAGTTCCGTATGTACCGGCAGTGTAAGTTTCGAGACCGAAAGTTCCACCTAAGGATTCATAGTAGGATCTGCATAACGGAGCGAAGATGTTGTAAGTGACCATTGTCGGGAAGTAAGTGATGTTGTCAGTTAAAGTGTATTCAACTGTACGATCATCAAGAGCCTTGACACCGACTTGAGAGAAGTCTGTAACTTCACCTTTGATGTATTCGTCAGCATTGACGATGACACCCTGTACTAAGTATTCCAGACCGCCCTGAGCATCAAGAGCATGCTGCATACCTGCTACGAAGTCGTCAGCAGTGACATCAGCAACTTCTCTACCCTGGGAATCAACCCACTTGACACCTTCACGGAGTGTGAATGTGTAAACAGTTCCGTCTTCGGATACAGTGTAGCTTTCAGCAAGAGCCGGCTGCTGGATACCTTCACAGTCATATCTCATTAAGAGATCGAGAGTCTGGATGATCTTTTCAGTATCGGCTTCACGGGAAGTAGCTAATGCATCCCAAGTGTTGGCATCGGAAGTGTAAGCAATGCTGTAATCATTCTTGAGCGTGTAACCCTTGGAAGCAAGGAAGTCCTTAGCCCAGTCATGATAAGTTCCAGTACCACGGAGCTCGTTGTACTTAGCCTTCATTTCATCTCTATCAGCGACAGTGATGAGTTCAGTTGCAACTAAAGCAGTTTCAACTCTTTCATCGGATACGCCCCAGAGAGCGAAGTCTGTAGTATACGGAGCAACTCTGGAAATAGCATAGTTACCACCTCTAGTGTAAAGAGGCAGCATGACAGCGGATTCCATTAATTTTGCTTCGGCCTGAGCCATTTTCGCAAACTTAGTGGAGATGTTCTTTTCTTCTTTAGCAGCTAAGTAAGTGTTGTAGAACTCGCCCAGGTTAGCCATATAGACTTCTTCAGAGATCTGATCGTAAGTCTTTTCTGTCGGTTCTTCAGGAGTATCGCCACCCTGATTGCCGCCGGAGCAAGCTGCTAAACTGAATACCATTGCTAAAGCAAGTAAGACAGTTAGTAATTTTTTCATGTACGTCTTCCTTTCTTAAGGTGAAAAAAACCTATGTCTATATTTTATTATTATAGGTACCTGTAGTCAATTATTTTTTTCACCAAACTTTCACTTTTTTTTGTAACAATTTTCATTTTGATTTGGGTCTAAAAAAACCGTTTTTTCATATACGGTTAAATGTTTACTGAGCAGGAAAAACCTCATCGTTCGCTTTCTTCCATCGCTTCTTCCCACTTCTGTGTAGCTGCATGGATCCTGTTGTGGATCTCGTCGATCTCTTCGTCCAGTTCCTGCATTTTCATCGAATCCTGATAGTATTCCGGTTCGAATCTCAGATCTCTTTTTTCTTCGAGCAAGCCTTCCAGCATGGAGATCTCTTCTTCGATCTTTTTGAGGTTGTATTTCGGACGCTGTTTCAGTTCTTTCAGAGGCTTGTTTTCTTTTTTCGTCTCTGCTTCCTTTTTCAGCTCAGTCTTCTTTTTCTCGTCGATATAGTCTTTATAGCCATCCGGATAATACGTGACTTTATCTTTATCGATCACGAGACATGATGTAGCGATCTGACGGATGAAATAACGGTCATGGGATACGAAGAGGATCGTGCCGTCATAGTCCTTCAGAGCCTGTTCCAAGGCTTCCTTGGAGACGATATCGAGATGGTTGGTCGGTTCATCGAGGATCAGGAAATTCGCCTTCCTGAGCATCAGTTTGGCCAGAGAGAGACGCACTTTCTCCCCTCCCGATAAGACGGAGACTTCCTTGAACACTTCATCGGCAGTGAAAAGGAAAGCGCCGAGAGTACTGCGCACCTGATACATATCCAGCTGCGGATACTCGTTCCACACTTCTTCCAGTACCGTATTCGAGGAACGGACATTGGCCAGATTCTGGTCGAAGTAGCCGATCTCGATCTGATGTCCCAGCAGCATGTATCCGCCTAAAGACGGGATCTCGCCGGTGATCGTCTTCAGCAGTGTCGACTTGCCGGTTCCGTTATCGCCCATGATGCAGATCCTGTCCCCTCTCTGGATATTGAGAGATACTTCGCAAAGAGGACGGTCGTATCCCGCCTGGAAATGATCGAGGGAAAGCACGTTCTTGCCGCCGCGAACGCCGCAGGTAAAACGGGCTTTAAAGGCTTTCGTATCGGCCTTCTTCGGGTCCTCGATACGTTCCATGCGGTCGAGATACTTGATCTTGGACTGGGCAAAAGCCGCTTTATTCTTCTTGTAGCGGAACTTCTCGATCAGTTCCTCCAGTCTCTTGATATCTTTCTGCTGGCGCGCATAGGCTCTCTCCTGCCGTTCCAGATCGTTCTTCTTCTGTTCGACAAAGGAAGTATAGTTGCCGGAATAACGCTTGACAGAACCGTATTCCAGCTCATATACGACATTGACGGTCTTATCGAGGAAGGTACGGTCATGGGATACCAGGACCATGGCTTTCTTATATTTGGAGAGGTAAGTCTCCAGCCATTCGATCGTCGAGAGATCGAGGTGGTTGGTCGGTTCATCCAGCAGCAGCAGATCCGGTTTCTCCAGCAGCAGTTTCGCAAAGGCGATCTTTGTCTTCTCGCCTCCGGAGAAGGAAGAAACGAGACGGTCGAGATCTTCGTCCTCAAAGCCGAAACCGTGCAGGACGGTCTTCATCTCGCTGACATAGGTATATCCTCCGGCAAATTTGAATTCTTCTTCTTTACGGGAGTATTCGCTGATGAGTTTTTCATCGGTGGAATCCGCAAGCTGTTCTGCCAGACGGGACAGCTCTTTTTCCTGTTTGATGAGATCCGCAAAGACTTCATCGAATTCTTCACGGACCGTTCTTTCGGAATGAGCTAATGCATTCTGTTTCAGATAAGCGATATTGATCCGGCTGTTGCGGATCACCCTGCCGCTTTCGAGTTCGACCTCGCCCGTAAGCACTTTTAAAAGCGTGGTCTTACCACTACCGTTACGGCCTACCAGGGCGATCTTCTCATTTTCATTGACGGAGAAGTCGATCTTCTCAAAAACATCATTGGCACCGAAAAATACGGTGCCATCGCTGATCTGTATCAACATGATTTAGAATACCAGGTTCTTCGGCGTACGCGGATACGGAAGGACATCGCGGATGTTTTCCATACCGGTCAGATACATGACGAAACGTTCGAAACCGACACCGAATCCGGCATGCTTGCAGCCGCCGTAACGGCGCAGGTCCAGATACCAGTCGAGAGTCGATTTATCCATACCGATCTCGTCCATACGTCTTTCAATGTAGTCGAGTCTCTCTTCTCTCTGAGATCCTCCGACCAGTTCACCGACATGCGGTACCAGAAGGTCGCATGCCGCTACGGTCTTTCCGTCATCGTTGAGACGCATATAGAAAGCTTTGATATCTTTCGGATAATCCGTTAAGAATACCGGACCTCCGACGACTTTTTCACAGATGTAGCGTTCATGTTCGGTATTGAGGTCCATGCCCCAGGATACTTTATTTTCAAACTTGACATCGGCCTTCAGCAGATGGTCGATCGCTTCCGTATAAGTTATTCTGCGGAAGTCGGAATTCAATACGTGATTGAGTCTTTCCAGAAGTGTCTTGTCGATCATCGAGTTGAAGAACTTCATCTCTTCCGGACATTCTTCCAGAACGTACTGGATGCAGTATTTGATGAGGTCTTCGATGAGATCCATATCATCTTCCAGATCCGCAAAAGCGATCTCCGGTTCAATCATCCAGAACTCAGAGGCG
>JAZPYW010000142.1:0-7686 GCA_045544415.1 Erysipelotrichaceae bacterium | reverse complement strand
GAGATCGCCAAGGCAGGCATCAAGAGGATGCTGCCGGAGAATATCCGTCTTTTGTCCGGTCCGGGATGTCCGGTATGCGTGACCCCGGTCGAAGTCATCGACGAGATCCTGAAACTCTCGGAAAAGGAGGGCCTCGTCATTGCGACATACGGCGATATGATACGGGTACCGGGCAGTAAGAGAGGAGACAACCTCGCGTATCGCAAGGCACTGGGAAGCAGAGTTGAGATCGTCTATTCGCCGATGGATGCGGTAGCGATCGCACAGAAGAATCCGGACAAGGAAGTCGTCTTCCTCGGCGTCGGTTTTGAAACGACGGCACCGGGAACACTGATCTCCGTATTAGAAGCCAAGCGTCTGGGTCTGGAGAACTATTCGGTCCTGATGATGCTGAAGCGAGTCGAACCGGCGTTGCGTACTTTGATCACCGATCCGGATTTCAACGTCCAGGGATTCTTATGTCCGGGACATGTAGCGGTCATCATCGGGGAAGAAGGTTTCCGTTTCCTGACGGAGGAATTCCATATCCCTTCGGTCATCAGCGGTTTTGAACCGGAAGATATCCTCTTATCGGTCTATGAGTTATTGCTTCAGATCAAAGAGGGGAAGGTCTCATTAGAGAACGAATATACGCGAGCTGTCTCTCCAAAGGGAAATCAGATGGCTTTAGAGGTACTGAAGGATTCCTGTGTCTATGAGGGATCGTTATGGAGAGGCATGGGACTCATCGAGGAGTCTTCGCTGGCTCTGAAAGAAGAATATGCGCTGTATGATGCAGCGAAGAGATATCATCTGAGCTTTACGCCGAAGGAAGATAAGAGCGGCTGTAAATGCGGAGAAGTCATACAGGGAAAGATGGAACCGAAGTACTGTCCGTTATTTGGAAAGGTATGTACACCGGATGATCCGTTTGGACCGTGTATGGTGTCGAGCGAAGGCAGCTGTGCAGCGGCCTATAAATATCAGGAGGTCTAGAGATGGAAGAGATCATTACACTGGATTACGGCAGCGGAGGCAAGAAGACATCTGCTCTCATCGAAGAGATGATACTGCCGCTTCTCGACAACGACATCCTGAATGAACTCGATGACGGAGCTCTGCTGCCGGGACACGAGAAACTCGTATTCTCTACCGATTCCTTCGTCGTATCCCCGTATTTCTTTGCGGGAGGCGATATCGGAAAACTGGCGGTCTGCGGTACGGTCAACGATGTCGCCGTATCGGGAGGAGAACCGATGTATCTCTCCTTATCTCTGATCCTGGAGGAAGGTCTTCCGGTAGAGGATCTGCGCAAGGTCATCGCTTCTATAAAGAAGACGAGTGAAGAGGCCGGTGTGAAGATCGTGACCGGCGATACGAAAGTCGTCGAACGGGGAAAGGGAGACGGCATCTACATCAACACTTCCGGCATCGGTTTCCTCAGAAAGAAGATGTCGAAGAAAGATATCCGGGAAGGAGATGTCCTGCTGGTAAGCGGTCCGGTAGGCAATCACGGAACAGCGGTCATGCTGGGAAGAAACGAGAACCTCGTCTTCGGAAACATCCAGTCCGACTGTGCGCCGCTCCATGAGATCTGCAGGAAACTCTATGAACTGGAAGATGATCTCGTCTTCCTCAGAGATCCGACGAGAGGCGGTATCGCCACGACTCTCAACGAATTTGTCGAGGGAAGCGAACTGACGATCGAACTGAACGAGAAGGAGATCCCGGTAGAGGCAGCGGTCTCATCGGCCTGCGATATCCTGGGCATCGATCCGTACTACTGCGCCTGCGAAGGAAGAGTCCTCGTAGCCGTACGCAAAGAGGCTGCTGAGAAGGCATTGAACATCCTTCATTCCTGTAAAGGAGCCGAGGGCGCAGCCATCATCGGTACTGTCACAAAACGTTCTCCGGGAAGAGTTCTGCTGAATACATCCTTCGGCGGAAGCCGTATCCTCAATAAACTTTCCGGAGCGCAATTGCCGAGGATATGCTAGATACCGGTTTCGGTATCTTTTTATCGAGTGACAATTATTTTAAATACTTTATAATAAAAGAGACTTGTCGATTTTTTTAATTGACATTGAAAAAGGGGAGAGTGTTTTCGTATGCAACCTTACAAGATCATACCGATCACCCGGGACGAGATCGTTCCGCTTGCTGAACGAATGAGAAAAGAAGGAAGGATCCTGACCATGATCCACGGCTACTATAATGTCCAGAAAGAACCGGTAGTTTCCTATGACTACCAGGTCGATGACGGCGTAGAGTCCTATCAGGTCAAGAATGAGTCTTCCTTACCGTCTATCGTTCCTGTCTACGACATGGCTGCCAAGTGGCCGGAACTGGAGATCATGGAACTGATGGATATCACTTTTGAAGGACTGAAAAAGGAGAGACTGTTCTTACCGGATACGATGTTTGACGGTCAGGGTCAGATCCTGGTCACTCCGATGGAAGAACTGATCAAGAAGAATCACGGAGGGGAGGAATAGACATGAGTTATGTAGTACCTATCGGTCCATACCATCCGGCGATGGAAGAACCGATACATGTGAAGCTCATCACCGAAGGAGAGATCATCAAAGATGCGGAAGTCTATGTAGGCTATAACCACCGCGGTATCGAAAAATTAAGTACACAGAAGAACTTCATCCAGACCGTCGTACTGCAGGAGAGAGTCTGCGGCATCTGCTCACACGCTCAGTCCTGGACCTATGCGAGGGCCATCGAACAGATCGCCGGGATGAAGATCCCGAAGAGGGGAGAATATATCCGGGTCATCATTGCCGAACTGGAAAGACTTCATTCCCATCTGCTCTGGATCGGTGTTGCCTTACACATCATCGGTCATGATTCCCTGTTCATGCATACTTGGGATCTGAGAGAAGATGTCATGGACATCCTCGAAGAACTCACGGGAAACAGAGTGAACTACGGAATGGTGACGATCGGCGGTGCGAGAAGAAACATCACGGATCTGCAGAAGGATGATGTTCTGACGATGCTGAATAAACTGGAAAACAACCTGCTGGAACTGCAGGATATGATCCTGGCCGATAAGACGGTCGCGATGCGTACTCAGGGTGTCGGTGTCCTCACGAAAGAGGCAGCGATCAGAGAGGGTGCCATCGGTCCTCACGCGAGAGCTTCCGGTATCCCGATCGATGTCCGTAAAGATTCTCCGTTTGCCTGCTACAATGAATTTGATTTCGATGTGATCACATATCCGAGCTGCGATGTCTTCTCCAGAGTCGTCATCCGTGTCCTCGAGAACTACGAATCCATCAAGATCATCCGTCAGGCTCTGGCCAATCTGCCGAAGGGTGCCATCAATCTGGGTGTCAAGATCCCGAAGGTACCGGCAGGAGAGACACTGGTACGCAATGAAGCACCGCGCGGTCAGCTGAGCTATAAAGTCCTCACGGACGGAGGCGATACGAACTTCCGCGTCATGTGTCACGTACCGACGTTCAAGAACGCACCGACACTGCGGACGATGCTGGTAGGTAACTCCGTAGCCGATGCCGGACTGATCATCGCCAGTACGGACCCGTGCTACTCCTGCATGGACAGATAGTATGCACGAGCTTCCTATAGCGGAAAGCATCATGAAAGTCGTCCTGCCCGAGGCGGAAAAAGCCGGTGCGAAGAAGGTCTTATCGATCTCTCTGTGCGTCGGGGAAATGGCCGGGGTAGTGAGCGACTGTGTAGAAGAATACCTGAATATCCTGGGAAAGGATACGATGCTGGAAGGGGCAAAAGTCATTGCCAAAACACTTCCGGTCAAAGCGGAGTGTCATTCCTGCGGATATGAAGGTCCAATCGACAGGAAAGACATCCGTTGCCCCGTCTGCGGCAGTAAAGATATGAAAGCTGTCGGAGGCTGGGAATATTATGTGGACAGTATAGAGGTAGAGTAATGAAAAATAAAAAGGGAAAAGGGGAAGAGTGATGAAGAAGGCGAACTTCAGTGCATACTTCCGGACATTCATCGCCGGATTCATCTTCTGGATGCTGATAACCGGACAGATCGTTTCCATCTTTACGGGAAAAGCATCGGTACAGATCATCATCGCCGGAGTCATCGTTTCCTTATTGGCATCGCTGTTCTCCGCAAGATTCTTCGTTGAAGAAGAGAAACATTCATTCTGGAAGAGACTTCCGGGATTCATCTATTACTATCTGATCGTGTTCCCTTGGGAACTGATCAAAGCGAATTTCTCTCTGGCATTCCGGGTCCTGAATCCGAAGCTCAGCATCAGGCCGGGTATCGTAAAAGTACCGGTCGATGTCAAGAGCGACTACGGTATGGCGGCATTGGCTGATTCCATCACGCTGACGCCGGGTACCATCACGATGGACATCGCCGAAGATGAAGAGGGAAAGAACTGGTTCTATATCCATTGGGTAGATGTAGAAGAGGAAGATCCGGATAAAGCCGGAGAAGCCATCAAAGGAACATTGGAAAGGGGCGTTCGTAAGGCATGGAAATGAAAGAACTTCTGATCTTTGCGATCTGTCTGGCCGTATTGGCGCTTTCCCTGCTGATCCGTGTCGGAAAGGGTCCGTCTGTCGTTGACAGAGTCGTTGCAGCCGACAGTATCGATATCCTGATGGATGCCGTCCTGATCATCTATTCGATGTACAGCGGCAGAACGATATTCCTCGATATCGCCCTGATCACCGCATTATTAGGCTTTATCTCAACGACACTGATAAGCCGTTATCTGGAGGGAAGACTATGAGAATAGCTATCGATGTATTACTGGGTATCGGCGTATTCTTCTGTCTGGCCGGTGTCGTCGGCCTGCACAGGATGCCGGATGCCTTCAGCAGGATGCAGTCGAGTACGAATATCTCTACTCTGGGTATCCTCTCTGTCGTCTTGGCAGCGGCATTATACGGAGGCTTCGTCATGAAAGATGTCTCCATGGTGGTCAAATTAGTCGTCTTAGGTGTCTTCTATCTGATCACTACACCTGTTTCTTCCCACGCGATCGCGCGGGCAGCCTATAAGATCAAGGCCTTCAGGAAAGAAGACCTGGTATGCGACAAGTATGGGGAGGATCTGGAAGATGAACATTGATCTCTTAACGATCCTGAATACCCTGATCATGCTGGGGGTCGCAGTATCGGCTGTACTGGCCGTTACGGCGAAAAACTATATCGCAACCGTCGTTGCCTTAGGAGCAGTCGGAGGCTTCATGGCCCTGGAATTCTCGCTCCTGCAGGCACCGGACGTAGCGATCGCCGAAGCATCTGTCGGAGCCGTTCTCTCGACAGCGATCTTTATCGTCGCGATCAACCGTATCACGAAGAGAGGAGGCAAGGAGAAATGAAAAAGCTCATTCCTACGATCTGTCTCTTCCTGGTCTTAGCGATCGGTGTCCGTGCGATGACTTATGCCTATCAGGTTCTGCCGGTCACCTATGACGGAAGAGAAGACAGCGTCATCGATCTGATCAACGATCCGAACAATATCGATGTCGCAAATCCGGATGGTGCTGCGGACATCATCGTTCAGGAAGATCTGAGCAAAACGATGGCCGTCAACAACGTCGCTTCCATCGTCTTCGACTATCGTGGCTACGATACTCTGGGAGAATCCTTCATTCTTCTGACTGCGATCGCAGGTTCCTATGTCATCCTGTCGAAAGCACACGGGAAGGAGGGCGAATAAGCTATGAAGTTCAAGAACGGACTTAAAGAAAAATCGATTATCGTACGCTGCGGCTGCGATAAGCTCCTGCCGTTTGCGATCGTCTTCGGTATCTATATCATCCTGTTCGGAACAGTATCTCCGGGCGGCGGTTTCCAGGGCGGTGTCATCACTGCTTCCGCAGTCCTGCTGATCTACCTCGGACACGGATTTGATTCCGCAAAGAAATCGATCAATTCGGAAGTACTGCGTATCAATGAAGCCCTCGGTGCTTCTGCCTATGCTATCTTAGGTTTCCTGGGACTCTTCGCAGGAGCCAACTTCGCCAGAAATATCTTCTATGATATCGGTCCGGTAGGCGAACTGATCTCCGCCGGTACGATCACCTTCATGGGTTATGCGGTAGGCTATAAAGTCCTCTGCGGTGTCGGATTCCTGCTTCTGCTGATGCTGGGATTCCTGGCTCCGGATGATGACGAAGACGAAAAGGAGGAAAACAAATGATCATCGTTAACTATATCGTTGCGATCTTCCTGCTCGTGATCGGCTTCTACTGCATCTGCACGAAGAAAGATCTCATCAAGATCATCGTCGGTCTCGGCATCATGGACTACGGTGTCAACCTGATGATCGTATCCATCGGTTTCAATGCCGGAGGCACGGTCCCGATCTATACGGTCTCCGACCTGATGAACGGAGTATCCCCGACCTTCTTCGTTGACCCGATCCCTCAGGCTCTTACCCTGACTTCGATCGTCATCGGTGCCTGTGTCGATGCGATGGCTCTGGCACTGGTCATGATGATCCACAAGAAATACGGCAGCATCAGTACGGATGATGTCAGGAGGATACGCGGATGAGTTATATGCATTTTCCTGTCATCGCGGTCATGGGCCAGTTCCTGACGGCTTTCCTCGTCGAGATCTTCGGTTCCAAGAATAAAACGATCCGCAATACCTTAGTCTTACTGATGAGCGGCGCTGCCTGTGTCCTGATCTATTACCTGATCATCCCGGTATTCCTACGCGGAGAGATCATCTCCTACTGGATGGGCAACTGGGAACCGGTCAGCGGCTATGCGATCGGTATCGGCTATGAAGTTGACGGTCTGTCTCTCTTATTTGCACTGATGGTCGTCACGACTTCCTTCCTGTCCAACCTGTTCTCGATCAGGGCTATGGAACATGATCATCATCTGGGCCACTACTATACACTGGCTCTGATGCTGTCGGGTTCCATTCTCGGTCTTACCCTGACCGGCGACATCTTCAACATGTTCGTCATGTTCGAAGTATCCTGCTTCGCCGGAGCTGCCCTGATCGCCTTTAGAAACAATTCCGAAGGAGCTGTCGAAGCCGGCATCAAATATCTGCTGCTGGATTCGATCGGATCCAAGCTGGTCCTCTTAGGTATCGCTCTGTTATATTTACAGGCCCATACCCTCAACATGGCTCAGCTGGCTTCCGTCCTGCACAATAACCTGAACCCGCTCTCCATCTTCGCCTTCGGTCTGATGTTCGGCGGTCTCTGTGTCAAATCCTTCCTCTTCCCGGCTCATACACCGGAAGTAGACGGACAGTCCGTCGCTCCGGCAGGCGTCTCCGCCATGATGTCCGGTATGGTCATGAAAGCCGGTATCTGTGCGATGATCCGTCTTCTCTATGTGATCTTCCGTGCTATCGATATCAATGCCCTGCAGTACCTCGTAACTGCCTTAGGTACGGTATCCATGATCTTCGGTGCCTGCATGGCCATCCAGCAGAAAGATCTGAGAAGAATGCTGGCATTCTCCTCGATCTCCCAGATCGGTTATGTCGTCGTAGCCTTCGGCTTAGGTACGGCAGCCGGTATGTACGGAGCTCTCTTCCACGCGGTCAACCATACTTTATTTAAAGTATTACTCTTCTTAGTAGCCGGTGCGATCTTCTATGCGACCGGAACGACTTCTCTTGAAGAACTCGGAGGCTTATCCAAGCGGATGCCGAAGACTACGATCGTCTTCCGCGCCGGAATGTTTGCGATCGCCGGTCTGCCGCCGTTCAACG
>JAZPYW010000141.1:0-4006 GCA_045544415.1 Erysipelotrichaceae bacterium | reverse complement strand
GCAGAGACCGATACTCAGGTACTCACGGTAGTAAAGAACTCCGTAAAGAAGACTCCGGTCTTCTGCAATACCGGCTGCAACAAAGACAACATCGTAAGACAGTTATCTGCCTCCGATGGAGCGGTATGTGCTACTACTTTCAAAGTAGACGGCAAGTTCGAGAATCCGGTCGATGAATCCCGTGTAAAAGAATTCATGGATGTGGTAAAGGAATACAGGAAGAAACTATAATACCCCTCTTTCTTCCCTTCAATACGAAAAGAGATGGCTTCAGTTGCCATCTCTTTTCTTTTAAGGCATTTTATGTTTTTTTACGCTCACCGGTATATCCGCCGCTGGAAACGGCAATGGAACGCTGTAGGAACAAACTCCATGAACAGATACAGGATCATCACGAGGATCGTTGTCACATGACCGAATCCTCTTGATCTCAGGATCCCTGCCAGTTTCTCTATAAGAGGGATACCTGAAGCATTCCTCAGCAGCATGTAGTCCCATCCGAAGAGATAATCCAGAGGAATGACGATACAGGCCATGATCAGCTGAGGAATGAATCCGTAAATGGTGTCTTCCCTCTTGACTCTAATCTCTCTGGAGATCACAGCTGCCAGCCCGGTAAAGACCATCATGAAATGATAGATCAGAGAATGGAAGGCACCGTAGCTGAAGAACGGATACCATTTGAGCACCATCGGAAACAGCATATAGCTGAAGCCGCTTAGTACTCCGATCGAAGACATCCACGCCAGAGCGCATCTCTTTGCCTTCCCTCTTCCAAATGCGGCAACAGGCAGCACATAGAGGAAGATCGAGCAGGTCTCAAACGGCAGGATCCCTCCGGCATTGAATCCCTGTCCGGTCGTGATATCCCAGTAGGATTCCCAGGAGATCTTGCATATCTCTTCTATGATCAGACAGACAGAGAGGATCTTCAGAAAGCCTGATATATCTTTTCTTCCTTTTCGGATATAGCGGAGAAGAAAGAAGATCAGGATGAAAGAGAATACAGGATAGAGTATCCGGAACAGTGAAGAGAAATCTTCACCGTGATAACCTGAAATGTTGTATTTATAATCGAAAAAAGAGTAGTCCATATGCCTCCTGCTGCAGCTATCTTCCCTGCAGCAACTCTATTATTATAAAACTCCTGAAAAAGAATGTAACAAAAAATGAACAATGAAAAAGACGGGTTCAGACACATGACTGTACTGCTTCCGTCTTTTTATTCTATCCGTTTATATGACGGTCTCCTCAGATCATCTTGCCGTTGCGTATGAGGATATCGATGGCTGTGCGCTGATCTGTGATCAGTTTTGTCATCCATTTTCCCCGTAAGCAGGCTGTCAGGATCGGAGCTTTCTTCGTTCCGAAGGATACGACGATCACATCTTTCATCTTCCGCATATCGTCTGTATCAAGACTGACGACTTTCCTTCTGCTGATGCCTTCGATGATCTCTCCATCCTCATTGAGATATCTTCCGACCATCGTACCGACCGGTCTCTTTTTCGGGTCCTCGATATCTTTGTACATCTCTTCCTCTTCGTCGGTGTTTGCCGCTACCGAGGTGATGAACATATCCGCCTTCCGGGCGATCTCAAAAGTCTTGTCGATCTCGGTATACTTGCGGAGCACATCGAGGTCTTTTTCATCCTCCACAAAAGCAGGGGCCAGCAGATTGAGATAATTGCCTCCGTACTTCTGGGCAAAGTCTCTGGCGATGGCGATCTCGTCTCCCGGACGGTCCAGACCGATCATGCCGGCTACCTGGATCACGGTGATCGGCAGCGGATCTACCGGATTGAGTTTCTTCACGATCCCGGTGATCGTCCTGCCCCTTGATACAGCGATGATGCTGTTGGGAGTGATCTGGCGGTCGATGTAGTCGGCCGCGTCCTGATAGACCTTTTCCATCGGTTCTTCTGCAGAGAGTATGACGATATCTTCGATCCCGAACAGCTTCCTGAACTCCTCTTCGAGAAACGGACGGCGGGAATTGCTTCGGGTAACGGAGATACGTACGTAATTGTTTTCTTTTGCTTCCTTGATGAGTCTCGAGATCTTGGCGCGGGAAAAATAAAGGCGCTTCGCGATATCTGCCTGCGAGATCCCCTTCTCATAGTACATCGAGGCGACCTGCTCGATCAGTTCTCTTTCATTCTTATTTTTGCCCATAGATACTACCTTTTCTCTATTATAGGCCTTATATCGAAAATAAACAAAAACCTGTATAAATACAGGCATTTGTTCGAATTCTGATCATGATTTCTATAAAGAACGGACACTTTTTACATTTTTCATGACGATGTAGTTGTCGGTAAAATTCACTTCGCCGACGGTGCCTTCCACTTCCCACGCATCTCCGAAGAGATCTTTCAGAATGACTTTTCCGTTCTCGGAACTCATCGTCTTTACCCGGTCGCAGAGGACTTTTCTTCCTTCTGTTCCTTCAATAAAGGCTTTTGAAAGACACATGGCTATTCTTCCCTCATCTTCTTCAGGGCTTCCGCCAGAAGAGTGTTGCCTTTCTCATAGGCATGGACTGCTTCATGGATCAGATCGGCAGCTTCTTTATTTGCGAAGGACATAGTCTCTTCGAGTTCCTCTGTATGATGCATATTATGATTCAGCATATATTCCAGAAGCATTACGGCATTCTCTTTGGACATTTCTTCGTGGTGATGGTGGTGATGATGTTCACTCATGTTCGATCTTCCTTTCCTCTTTTTTCATTTCCGCTTCATCCAGCATGAGACTGACGAGGCGTTTTGCCTGCTCGTAGCACTCCGTTTCCTGAAGAGATTCTCCCTTCAGGTTCTTCAGATTGACGGCAGGATCGGTATAGATGCTTCCCAGATAGCGGATATCCTGTTCCTCCAGCAGATCTTCGATGTATTCCTCTTCCTCTTCGGAATGGATCTTCGAGAGGACGGCACGGATACGGCGTATGCCCAATCCTTCTCCCAGATATTTGATATCTTTGGCCAGTTCGATCGAATCGTAGGAAGGTTCAACGATGATGATCAGGGTATCGACTCCCTGTTCCACACCTCTTCCGAAACTCTCTACCCCGGCATCCTGATCGGCAATGACGACTTCAAAGTCTTTCGTTTCGATCGATGTGATGAGGGAGGCAGCCATAGAGGCATTCTCGCAGGCACAGCCTTCAAAGACGTTCTCGATCTTGCCGATGGAGAAGAGACGGATATCGTCCTCTCCGACGGTGAGATCTTCGCTGAAATCCTCAAAGGAGACAGGATCTTTCCGGACCAGTTCTGCGGCTTTCTCATTGCCGTCATTATAGAGATTCATGAAGCTGACCGGCTTCTCGGTGATCCCGATCTTTCTTCCAAGGCCCATATTGGAGTTGTCCGCATCGATCAGCAGGACCTTATATCCGTACTCCCTGAGAGCCAATGAGAATAAGGCCGATACGGTGCTTTTTCCGGATCCTCCCTTGCCGCAGACAGCCATCTTTTTGACCCGTCTGTCTTTTCCGGTCTCATGGTTGTTCCGGATGTATTCCCGGACGATGTCGGTCGCCCGGATCTTTTCTTCTTTGGTGGTAGCGATGCACAGACCGCATTCGATGCAGCCGAGCGACTGGTAGCCGAGTCCGCCTACCGGACAGTGAAAGCCGCCCATTATTTCAGGTAGTCCTCGATGCCCGGGATCCAGTCGCGGTCATGGACGATCGTCATCTTCAGAGCCTTAGTTGGGCACTTGATGACACAATTGCCGCAGCCCTTGCAGCGGGACGGATCGACGACGCACTTGCCGTTTTCGTCGTAGGAGATCGCACCGAAGATGCATCTTTTTTCACAGAGCCGGCAGCCGACGCACTTATTCGTACGTACTTCCGGACGGAAACGGGACGGTCTCCAGACATCGGCACCTCTCTTATACATATCGACGATCATGCCGCAGCAGTCTTCACAGCAGGCACAGAGCACGCTCGTTTCCGCCATGTTTTTGGCCATGTAGATGACATTCGCATCTTCCATTT
>JAZPYW010000140.1:0-10331 GCA_045544415.1 Erysipelotrichaceae bacterium | reverse complement strand
TGGACACCCGCATCCGTCCGTGAAGACATGATGATGCGGAAATGTTCATGGGTGATCCTGTACAAAACACCTTCGATCACATCCTGAATGGCGATGCCGTTCTTCTGTGACTGAAAGCCTGCATAGTTTCTCCCATCGTAGGCACAGGTCATTTTATATCTCATAGATAGATCCTTGAAAGTATGGAGAATGCGAGGATCATAGCGGCGATCACTATGAAGAGGAAATCGCTCGTACGGAATTTCAGTGTGCGGTAACGGGTACGTTCGGCGCCCGGCACATAGCCTCTGGCTTCCATCGCATCCGCCAGTTCATACGCTCTTTCAAAAGCGACTGAGAATAACGGAACGATCAGTGAGAGGATGGCGGAGATCTTTTCCTTGAAGGAGCCTTCCTCGAAGTCGACACCGCGGGATTTCTGGGAATTCATGATCCTCATCGTCTCTTCGATGATGGTCGGGATGAAACGCAGAGCGATCGAGATCATCATGGCGACTTCATGAGTCGGGAACTTCAGAAGACTCAGCGGTTTCATCAGATATTCGAGACCGAGCGTAAGATCGAGCGGTTTCGTCGTAGCCGTCAGGATCGTCGTGATATTGATCATCAGAAGCAGACGGACGATGATGAACAGGGTATTGAACAAGGCATCCGAATAGATCACGAAGGATCCGATACGGAAGAGTTCATAGCCTGTACGTATCGATAAGGCATTGATGACACACAGGAATATCATCATGAAGATCATCGGTTTCAACGCCTTCAGGATGAAGGAGATCGTCAGACGGGAGATGAATACTGCCGCCAGGACGAAGACACCGATCACGAGATAGGCCCACCAGCTGTTCGGTACGAAGATCGCTACGATCAGCAGAAAGAGCGCGATGATCTTGGCCCGCGGATCGACACGGTGTATCGGAGAGTTTAAAGGAAGATACTTTCCTAAAACGAAATTGTTCATCGGCGTATCTCCTTCACTGCTCTGTTTACGATCATCTCCAGAGTCCTGTCCTCCGGACGGATCGCAAATCCCTTATCCAGCAGTGCGTTCTTGAAAGTGACGATCTGCGGTTCCAGGATGTTATAGCGTTTCAGTTTGATCCGGTCATTGAAGAGATCCAGGGTAGATCCGCTGTAGGAGACCTTCCCCTTCGTCAGGATGACCGTATCATCCGCATACATATAGACGACTTCCATGTCATGAGAGACCAGGATGATCGTCTTTTTCAGTTTCTTATTGAGGGATACGAAGAGATTGATCATCTCTTTAGCACCGCTCGGATCGAGACCGGCCGTCGGTTCATCGAGAACGATGACACCCGGATCGATAGCCAGGATACCGGCGATCGCTACTCTCCGCTTCTGTCCTCCGGAAAGATCCAATGGAGAGCGCTCATAGTAGGAACTGTCCAGCCCTACCAGCTTCAATGCCTGTTTCGCCCGGGAAAGAGCTTCTTCTTCACTGCAGCCGAAGTTCTTCGGACCGAAGGCCACATCCTTCAGGATCGTCTCTTCGAACAGCTGATACTCGCTGAACTGGAAGACCAGTCCTACCTGCTTTCTCAGTGCTTTCAGATTCTTGTTTTTCTGCTTGGCTACGATCGTATGATCGAGGACTTCCAGTTTGCCTTTGCTTGGAAGCAGTAAAGCATTCAGGTGTTCCACCAGTGTGGACTTTCCGCTTCCTGTCTCGCCGATGATGGCGGTGATGACACCTTCCCGGATATCCAGGTTTATCTCATCGAGAGCAGTATGGGCATACGGCATCCCCTCATCATAGATATAGCTTAACGATTGGAACGATATCGGCATAATTCTTCCACCATTCCTTTCAGATCACTGCTTTTCAGTTTGATATGCTGCTTGCGGAACTCTTCCCGTACCTGATCCGTGAACGGGATATCCAGACGGAGCTTTCTCAGTTCATCCGGCCGCGCAAAGATCTTTTCCGGCACATCATGAGCCCAGATCTTTCCGTGATCCATGACGATGCACATATCCGCCTGCAGGACTTCCTCGATATCATGGGTGATCGAGAGTATCGTATACTGATCTCCCTCTCCCAGATCCGCCATCAGTTTCTTGATCTCTTTCTTGCCGCGGGGATCCAGCATCGACGTCGCTTCATCGAAAATGATGATATCCGGTTTCATCGCCAGCACTCCGGCGATCGCCACCCGCTGTTTCTGTCCTCCGGAGAGGTTCTGCGGTTCCTTATCGAGATAGTTCGCAAGTCCTACCTTCTCGACATATTCATTGATGATCTCATCCATCTGTTCCGATGGAACGAGATGATTCTCTAATCCGAAGGCGATATCATCCCGTACGGTAGAACCGATGAACTGGTTGTCCGGATTCTGAAAGACGATATCCAGTTTCTCCCGGATCTTTCCGATATTCTCCCGGTTCATCTTCAGTCCGTCGATGATGATCTCTCCCGATTTGGCTTCCAGAAGTCCGGCCATCAGTTTGGCAACTGTCGACTTTCCGGAACCGTTATGTCCGATGACCGCCGTATACGTTCCCTTTTCGATCGCAAAAGAAACGCCGTCTACAGCGTTTTTCTTGTCATCATAGGAATAAACGAGGTCCTTTACTTCTATTAAACTCATAGCAACTATTATACTAAACTTCTCAATTTTTTGTCTAAAGAAAAATATGCTTCTTCCGGGTCATCGATCTCAAGGACAGTCTTCTCCATCGGGCAGAGATCATTTCCTGCATTATTGAGGACTTTCTCGGTATATTTCTCATACTGATACGGGATATGATACTGTTCCAGGACCTCGATCGCACTCTTTGACATCAGCAGTGCATGGACTTCTTTCACTCCCGAATAGATGAACAGCAGTGCCGCTGCCCTGCCGATGCATTTATCTACGATACAGCAGTCATGAAAGAAGTGTCTGTCCTCCCGCAACGGCAGCAATACGGGGGATATCCCCTTGCCTCTGCTCGTATAGCGGAAGTCTTCCCGGACCGCTAATACAGAGAGATCTTCTCTTTTCAGTTCGTCTATCATTTCCTGTTTCATGGTTCCATTATAACCGTTTTTAAAATTAAGGATAGGATTTCACAAAAGGGCATTTCTGGTTTATAATTTTTAGTAGAAAAGAGGGATAAACAATGCCATTAGTAACATCAACAGAAATGTTTAAGAAGGCTTATGAAGGCGGCTACGCCATCGGTGCTTTCAATGTCAACAACATGGAGATCATTCAGGGTATCACGGAAGCTGCTAAGGAATGCAATTCCCCGGTCATCTTACAGGTTTCCAAGGGCGCTAGAGCTTATGCGAACAGAACTTACCTGAAGAAGCTGGTCGAAGCAGCAGTCATTGAGACCGGTTTACCGATCGTTCTCCATCTGGACCACGGTGATTCTTTCGAGACCTGCAAGTCCTGCATCGATGACGGTTTCACTTCCGTTATGATCGACTGCTCTTCCAAGCCGTTTGAAGAAAACATCGCGATCACGAAACAGGTCGTCGAATACGCACACGCCAGAGGCGTCGTCGTTGAAGCAGAACTCGGTACATTAGCAGGTGTCGAAGACGAAGTAAATGTATCCGCTGAAGATTCTTCTTATACGAGACCGGAAGATGTCGAAGAATTCGTTACGAGAACAGGCTGTGATTCTCTGGCGATCGCTATCGGTACTTCCCACGGTGCATACAAATTCAAACCGGAACAGTGCACGAGAAACGAAAAAGGTATCCTCGTACCACCTCCGCTGCGTTTCGATATCCTCGAAGAAGTCTCCAAGAGACTGCCGGGCTTCCCGATCGTTTTACACGGTGCTTCCTCTGTTCCGCAGGAATGGGTCAAAGTCATCAATGAAAACGGCGGCAAGATGCCGGATGCAGTAGGCGTACCGGAAGAACAGCTCCGTAAAGCAGCTTCCATGGCTGTCTGCAAGATCAACATCGACTCCGACTTACGTCTGACGATGACTGGAACGATCCGTCAGCACTTCAATGAACATCCGGATCATTTCGACCCGAGACAGTATCTGAAACCGGCAAGAGAAAACATCAAGGAACTTGTCAAGCACAAGATCGTCGATGTCCTCGGTTCCGACAACAAGATCTAAATCTCACACAAGGCGGCTCAGCCGCCTTTTTCTTTGCATAACAAAACGCCTGGATCAGGCGTTTTTTCTTATCATTATCTCTGTCTTGCGAAGACGATGGTCTCGCTGACGTAGCTGTCTGCGTAGGTATAGGTCTTCTCCATATAGAGACGATCTCCGGCAACGGTGATCATCAGTGTCGCCGGTATCTTCGATGTCTCGCAGATGAATTCCGCATACCAGGAAGAATCATAGCCGGGGAGCGGATCATGGTGTATGCCGGACAGATGATACACGGCATCTTCCTCTTCATATCCCCTGCTGATGAGCTCCAGTTCATCATAGCCGCCCATATAGTCGAAGAGATAAAAATGACTGTCATCACTGAGGATCTCTTCTTCCGTTTGATCCAGCGCATTGCGGCGGATCACCTTCTCGCTTCTCCAGTTTCCTGTCAGCAGCGCACCGATCTCTTCATCGCTGTTTGAGATCTCTCTGCCGGTACGTATCTGCTGACCGTTATGATCGAGGAAGGTATCGCTGTAGTCTTCTTTGACTGCTTTATTCAGCAGATCCGTGAATCCTTTGAGGATGTCCATTCCTCCTTCCGGGATCACATTGTCGTAGCTGATCCCGTATATCTCATATTCCGAAGCTCCGCGTACAGAGTCGTCGTAGATGAGGGTGATGCCGGATGACGGAGCGTCCATGGCCATCATGGAGTCATCATACGGAAGATCGCTCCAGACACTCAGATGATTCGTATCTGCATAGTCTTTCAGCTCCCTGAACAGCTCAGGATCTGCATCATAGCGAAAGACACGGACCGGAATGTAATGAGCCGGAGAAGTCCTCACTTCCGCAAAGACGCTTCCATCCTCTTCTTTTCCGACCGTAAGCGAATAGGTATCTCCTTCCATTCCTCCGCCGCTGGAATATCCGGCAGACAGCAGTTCACCGTGCTCTGCTTCGATCTCCAGGATCTCTTTGAGCGTTATGTCGCTGCGGAGTTTTCCCTCTGTATAATAAGGAGATCTTCGAAACAGTTTTGAAAACATGACAAGCCCTCCTATCACTATCAGCAATACTGCTGCGATCAGCAGGAAACGTTTGTGTTTCATGCTTCCTCCAGCAGGACGACGCATTCCGCTTCGACACCTTCTCCTCTTCCGACGAAGCCCAGCTTCTCGCCGCGCGTCGCCTTGACATTGATGCGGGAAGGATCGGTATGGAGCACTTCGGCGATATTCTGTCTCATCTGCTCGATATGCGGTGCCATCTTCGGTCTTTCGATCATGATCAGGGAATCGAGATTGCCGATACGGTAGCCTTCCTTCACCATCAGGTCATAGACATGAGAGAGAAGGACCAGCGAAGATATCCCTTTATACTTCGGGTCTGTATCCGGAAAATGGGTGCCGATATCCCTGAGACCCATAGCTCCGATGATCGCTTCACAGACCGCATGCAGCAGTGCATCTCCGTCGCTGTGCGCTTCCTCCCCTTTTTCAAAAGGGATCTCTACTCCTCCCAGGATGAGTTTTCTGCCTTCCACGAGGCGGTGTATATCCCGTGACTGTCCGATCCTCATAACTTGACCTCCCTTATATCGTCGTATACTCTGGAACATCTCTTCTCGAGTATCTCCCTTGCCTGATGTCCTTTCGCTACCAGGATGCATTCGATCCCGGCGCTTTCGGCAACATCCAGGTCGTGGAGCGTATCTCCGATGAAGATGCAGTCTTCTTTCTTTTTATCTTTCATGAACTCCCGGATCAGCGGTACTTTGGACGTCGCATAGATATTATCGATACCCAGAATCTGATCGAAGCGATCCCGGATCCCGAGCTCTTCCAGCTGACTCTCCAACATGGAAAGTTTTGTGGCAGACAGGATAATGTTTTGGTAACCTTTTGAATGATTATCTTCCAGCAGTTCCAATACGCCGTCAAAGATCCTGTATTCGCTGCGCCGGGCGTTATAGCAGTCAACCCAGTATCTGGCTACTTCACCCCAGTCCTGCTTCGAAAAGTCGAATCCGACCCGTTCGTAATACTCCTTGACCGGAAAGCCGAAGATGTGCGTATACTCCTGTTTATCGACCGGTCCTCTCTTCAGAAAAGCTCTGATCGTATCGTTGATCGCATCGATCCCGACCTGAAGATCGTCCAGGACCGTTCCGTTGAAATCGAAGATCACATATTTCATATTCCCATTATACAAAAAAAGACTCTGTAAACAGAGTCTAATAGTCTTCGTTTTCGTTCTCGTTATCTTCCGAATACTCGTCTTCACCGTTGAATTCGTCATCGTCATCATCGGTGATCTCCAATTTGCTGATATCGATATGGCTTTCTTCAAATTTCCGTCTCTCTACGAGGTCCCACTTATTTTCCTTGAGGTTCACAAAGCGGGCATCAAGCGTCAGGTCCGAATAGAATTGAGCGATCAGGTCATCTCTGACACTGCAGATCTTGGAAACTTCTGCCCATAACTTCGCAAAAGGGATGCTTCTTTTTTTCTTGGACATCACATCATACGCGACATCTACCATAGATTTTACTGCTGTCATTACTCACTCCCGAAAAACTTGATCACGATCTGCCGGACATCTTCGTCCAGTACATATCGTAACATCAATATATCATCATTTCTTTCAAATGCAAGTACTTTTGCATCGAATTGAAAACTCCCTTCTTCACTGGTGACCTTCACATAGGATCTCTCCCGGAAAAACAGTTCGGTAAGGTGATCTTCTCCCTGCCGGAAAACCGTGAGACCTTCCTCATCCGCAAAGACTTCCACCTGGCAATCATAAGGATCGACATAGAAAAAATGACGCGGGTCATCGATCTGCCGTGCCCAGGAGGTGTCGGAAGTTCCGGCATTCTTATCTGTCAGGGTAATGCTTACATCGTACTTCACTCCAGTTAATTATAACGTATACATTACACATGTCAAAGGATAAGCATACAAATTTTTCTTCTTCACATCTGTGCTATAATTTGATAAGTATGAATACATTTAAAAACAGAAAAGTTTTAGTTTTAGGACTTGCCAGAAGCGGCATGGCTGCCATAAAGGTCCTTCACAGATTTGAAGCTGTCATCACTCTTTCGGAGCGCAAAAAGAAAGAGGAACTGAAAGAATGGAAAGAACTGGAAGAGATGGGTGTTGAGATCATCTCCCAGGAAGAAGGAAACTTCGACCGTGATTTTGACCTCGTCGTCAAGAATCCGGGCGTTCCTCCGGTATCGCCGATCGTCCGGAAACTGAAGGACCGCGGGATCCCGGTCATCACCGAGATCGAACTGGCCACGATGCTGATGAAGCCTCAGCATATCGCTGCCATCACCGGTACGAACGGAAAGACGACCTGCACGACTCTTCTCTATGAGATCCTGAAGGCAAAGTATCCAAAGAAAGCTCTCGTAGGCGGAAACATCGGTACGCCGTTATGCGAACTGACACTCGATAACGATCTCTTCGATAATGAAGGATCCTATATCTCTCTGGAGATCTCCAACCACCAGCTGATCGATACGATCACCTTCCATCCGGAAGAGTCCGTCATCATCAACCTGTCTCCGGACCACATCGAAACGATGGGATCTTTAGAAAACTACTATTACTCCAAGACGCTCGTCTATAAGAATATGAATGAACAGGATCTCTTCCTGGTCAATATCGACGATCCGCTCGTTGAGGAATATATGAAGAAGTACCCTTGCCCGGCATCTCTTAAGACCTTCTCGGTCGAAAAGGAAGCTGATGCCTGCATCCGTGATGATTCTCTCTATCTCAACGGAAAAGAACTGATGCCAATCAGTGAAGTCAAGATCGTCGGCAAGCACAATCTCCAGAACATCCTCGTTTGTGCACTGATGGCAGAACGTTTCGGCGTCGAAGCTTCCATCATCAGGGAAGTCGTCAGAAACTTCACCGGCGTGGAACACCGTATCGAATTCGTGAAGGAAGTCAACGGTGTCCGCTATTATAACGACTCCAAGGCAACCAATACCGATGCGACGATCACCGCACTCAAGGCCTTCGACAAAAATGTCATCCTGCTGGTAGGAGGATATGAAAAAGGACTCTCCATGGAGGAAGTTCGAAAATATCTCTCTCCGGTCAAGATGATCATCGGTTTCGGAGTTGCCGGAAAGAGGATCGCCGGAGATCTCAGCGAAGATGCGGTCATCGTACATGACCTGAAAGAAGCTCTGCAGCTGGCTTACGAACATGCGGAAGCGGGAGATGTCGTACTCCTGTCCCCTTCCACTTCATCCTACGATCAGTATTCCGGCTATGAAGAAAGAGGAAGACACTTTAAAACACTGGTAAACGAATTATGAAACGATATATCGGCGTATTCGACTCCGGATGCGGAGGCATGACAGTCGTAGAAAATATCCGAAAGGCGCTTCCTGAAGAAGACATCGTTTTCTTTGCGGATACGAAGAACCTTCCCTATGGAGAAAAGACCCGGGAAGAGCTCCGTATGATCGCCAAAGAGAACGTGAGGATACTCGACAGCTATCCGCTCAAGGCGCTCGTCATCGCCTGCAACACCATGGATTCCGGAGCCAGAGATATCATCGATCAGAACGCGAAGGAAAAAGTCTTCGGCGTGATCGCCTACGCATCCGAAAAAGCAGTATCTCTGACAGAGAAAAAGAAGATCGGAGTCCTCGCCACCAAAGCCGTCATCCGTACCGGAACATACCGGAGAAAGATACAGGCGATCGATCCTGAGATCGAAGTATACTCCAAGGCATGTCCATTATTGGTACCGATGATCGAAGACCTCTCCTACCACGATAAAGAGAAATGTCAGAGGGTCCTGAAGAAGTATCTGCTTCCGTTAAAAAGAAAAGGGATCGATACACTCATTCTAGGCTGTACACATTACCCTATTCTTGCGAAAGAGATACAGGAGATACTTCCGGACGTCCAGCTCGTTTCGTCGTCTCTGGAGGTCGTAAATGCCCTCAACAGTGAGCTTATTGAGCGAAATAAAAAGAAAGGAAGAGATATCTACCTCGTGTCCGATGATGCGAAGGCTTTCTCTTCCAGAGCTTCTCTTCTCACCGGAAGAAAAGTCAGTTTCAAAGAAGTATAAGAAAAGCGGAATCCTCCGCTTTTTTCTTTAATAGGATAACAGGATGTCTCTGGTGATCTCCGCCATCTTCTCCCGATCGACTTCCGTCATGACCAGAGTGTTCTTGGCAGGGAGTTTCTTATCGGACAGTACATAGAGATCCGAGATCGTCTTGCCTCGGGCGATCCTTCCTCCGGTCTCCACATAGACCCCGGCTTTCTTTCCCCGGAAGAGTTCCGGATACTTCAGATACATTACAGGGCAGACATCATGGAGATTGTAGATATCGCCGCGTACCGAACGTCGGTTGGTCTCGATGGCGATCTTCGTGGACTCGGTCACAAGGCGGCATACCTCGCTGTCCTTTGCGGCGATCATGTCGAGATCCTTCCGGTCGAAATAGGCCTTCTCCGTCACATCCAGTCCGAACATCACGATCGGCAATCCGGATTTGAAGACACACTGTGCCGCTTCCGGATCCCGTACGACATTCGCTTCCGCGCACATCGTCGTATTGCCTCCATCTACTGCACCGCCCATCATATAGAGGGCTTTTATTTTAGCAGCGAAGGAAGGATACTTTACGATAGCTGTCGCCAGATTGGTCAGCTGGCCTACGGTCACGACGATCAGTTCCCCTTCATAGCGGTCGGCTGCCTCCTTCATCTTGTCCCAGGCATGATCCTGAAGAAGAGGAGCGTCGGAATGAGGGATCTCGCAGTTTCCGAGACCGTTCTCCCCGTGGAACTGAGGTGCCGGACGGAAAGGTTCGATCCAGGAAGAGGCAGCTCCGGGATATACCGGAACATCCTTTCTTCCTCCTAATGCCATCACATCGCGGGTATTGCGGAAGGTATTCTCCAGATCGACCGTACCGACCCCTGCCGATACTCCGACGATCTCGATATTATCCAGTCTGCAGGCGCATAAGAGCGCGATCGCATCATCAACACCGCAGTCGGTATCGATCCATACCGGTATCTTTTTCATCAGCGTTCCTCCCATCCGTTGAATCTTCTGCAGGATTCGATCAGGATCTTCACAAATCTCTCCCTGTCGATATCTACGACGCAGCGACAATTCGGCTTGTTTCCGGTATTTCCGGTACGGTCGGCGATCGTAGCACCGCGCGAGTATTCTCCGGAGAGTTCGATATCGA
>JAZPYW010000139.1:0-12400 GCA_045544415.1 Erysipelotrichaceae bacterium | reverse complement strand
GCTCTTAACAGTGCACGGTCATTGCCCAGTGCCTGGCGGATCTGCGGCAGTTTCGCATAGAATTCTTCCGGAGATGTCCTGCGCAGGACATCAGCAGCAAGTTCCCGGGCGACGCTCTTCATTTCCGCAGGGATCCTGCCGTATTCATCGGACAGATTGTCATGAGATCCCTTTGTATTGACTAAAACGAGTTTATAGCCGTACTGATCAAAGGAGAAATCATACTGTTCGATCTTTTTGCCGCCATCATGTCCGAAATCGATGGCGGTAAATCCGCCGTTCTCGATCGCATACTGATCGAGTTCTCCGGATGGCTTGCCGAAATAGACGTTCTCTGCCTTGGCACAGCAGCTGGAATAATAGCGTTTTTCTGACTGACCATCGAGATATGCGAAGATATAGGCGATCAGCAGTTCGAAGCAGGCACTGGAAGAGATGCCGCTGCCGATCAGGACTTTCGGATCGCAGATCGCATCGAATCCGTGCGGTACGATATCGTAGTCCTGTTTCAGGAAATTGGCGATACCGCGTATGAGAGACGCAGAAGTATTCTTCTCTTCACTTCTTACGGAAAGATCGTTCAGATCGATCGAGACCGATCCTAATTTCCGGTCGATGAAAGTCACCTGCAGATCGTCGCGTTTCTTGAATACGGCCAGATTGTCGATATTCAGAGAGGCGCACAGGACGTTGCCGAGCTGATGGTCGGTGTGATTTCCGCCGATCTCGCTTCTTCCCGGAGAGGAAACGAAATGGTATTCTCCATCTCCGAAGCGGGTGATGGCTTCATTGAGCAGTGAAAGATGACGATATCTTTCTTCTTCATCCAGAGAAGAGATGTATTTGCTGAGTATTTCTTTGTTCATAACGATTCCTTAGAGTTCTGTTTTAGCGAGGAGCGCAGCACCGATGACGCCTGGTTCCTTGCATTCCGCAAGCAATACCGGAATATCGGAGTTGCCGGTGTGGACGTAGTAGTTGAGATATTTGCGGATACGGTCGAAATAGAGATCATGCGCCTTTGAACATCCTCCGCCTAACACGAAGCAATCCGGAGCGCAGACACAGGAGATATCCGCCATCATGAGCGCGATATAACGGGAAGCTTCATCGATCAGTGCTGCAGCTTTTTCATTGCCGGCACGGCAGAGTTCGAAAACTTTATAACCGGTATCGCCATCTTCTCCGAAGATCTCTTTGCCTTTTCTGCCGATCGCTGTACCGCTGGCTTCGTTCTCTACAGCACCCGGATTGAGGTGATTGATGGAGGCATCAGCCTGACGCACGACGATATTGGCGATCTCTCCGGCATAGCCGTTCCTTCCGGTGACGATATGTCCGTTGATCACGAGCGCACCGCCGATACCGGTAGAATGCGTGATGTAGTATACGATCTTATATCCTCTTCCGGCCCCGACCAGAGCTTCCGCGACACCGGCGACATTCGCATCGTTGTTCATGACGACTTTGAGACCGGTCTTTTTCGTGATCTTTTCGGCGAGCGGATAGTTTTCCATGCCCGGAATATTCGTCGACATCGTCATGCGGTTCGTCTTTTCATCGACCGGACCAGGTACACCGATCCCGATCCCCTTCACATCCTTGAGATCTGTCTTTTCGATCAGCTCCAGAATGACTTCCAGGACCTTATCCGGTCCTTCCAGCGCATGAGACGGGGCATCGACGATCGATTCGATGTTTCCTTCTTCATCAACTTTTGCGACCCGGACATTCGTACCGCCCAGATCGATCCCGAGATACTTTTTCATAAGTCTATTCTCCTTCGTGTATCACTGCGTAGAGGTCGTATCCTTTATAGCCGATGATATCGACATCATAGAATTCTCCGACCTGCAATCCTTCTTCTTTGACATAAACGACACCGTCGATCCCATCCGGTGCCGACATATAGGAACGGCCGATGGAACGGTGGAAGATATCTTCATTTCTTTCAATAAGCACTTTGAATGTCTTTCCGACATAGGAAGACAGCTTCTCATCGACAATGAGCTGCTGAGCGCTCATCAGGATATCGTAGCGCTCCTTCATGACTTCTTCCGGTACGTCGTCATTCATCTTTTCTGCCGGAGTGCCCTCTTCTTTTGAGAAAGTAAAGGCGCCGAGAGAATCGAAGCGGGATCTCTTCACGAGTTCCAATGTCTCATGGAAATCCTCATCGCTTTCGCCCGGGAAACCGGTGATGACAGTCGTACGGAAAATCGCATTATCGAAACGGGAACGGATCCGTTCCATGGAATCGAGGATATGATGGACCGAATCTCTTCTTCTCATCTTCTTCAGGATGCGGTCGCTGCCGGACTGTATCGGCATATCGAAATACGGAAGAATGGAACGGGAAGCTTTGATCGTATCGAGAAGTTTATCCGTGATCTCGCTCGGATAGATATAGAGGATACGGATCCAGTCGAAACCGAGTTTATCGAGTTCCTTCAGAAGATCCGGCAATGCGTATCTTCCATAGAGTTCATGACCGTAGAACGTGGTATCCTGTGCGACGACATTGAGTTCCCGGACACCGTTTTCCTTCAGCATCTTCGCCTCTTCGACGAGAGACTCGATCGTGCGGGAACGGTAATTGCCGCGGATGAGCGGAATGGCGCAGAATGCACAGCGGTTGTTGCAGCCTTCCGCGATCTTCAAATAAGCACAGTAGGAATTATTGACCATCTTCCTGTTGGCACCGAAATCATACTTGATCTCATGCGCAAAGAGATCTGTCAGGATCTCTCTGAGATGAGGATATTCATGGATCGGGATAAACTTATCCACTTCCGGAAATTCACGTCTGCAGTCCTCTAAATAGCGTTCTACGAAGCATCCGCAGACGATCAGTTTCTTCAATACATATCTTTCTTTATATTCGGCATATTCCAGGATCGTATCGATACTTTCTTCCTTGGCGGAAAGAATGAAACCGCAGGTATTGATCACGATGACCTCGCATTTGCGCAGATCGCTCTCATAGGTAAAGAGATAATCATCAAACAGACCGATGATATTCTCAGTATCGACAAGATTCTTGCTGCAGCCTAAAGAGACAAATCCAATTTTCATATCTTTTCGATCAGGGTCGTAAGATTACGTACCCAATATCCTTTCTTATATCTTACCATCGCAAAGAAGAAACGTACCACCTGTTCCATCTGACAGATCAATACAACGATCACGATGGACCGGATGCCGGCATAAACAGACGCAAAAGCCAGTGTGACACCGACTGCATACATGATCCCGGAATCGAGCAGATTCAGGATACGGGAGTCCCCTCCTGCCTTCAGAGTCGACATCATCATATAGTTGAAGTTCCTGAGAAACACTTTAAGACTCAAGACATACAGCAGTTCCTTAGCCAGCTGATAGATCTTCGGATCTTCGATCTGATAGAGATAGAGGAGCGGACCTGCCAGCAGGAAGATCGATATAGCCAGTATACTGCCCAACAACAGTGCAGCACCGAACTGATAATTCGATTCTTTTCTCGCTTCCTCGAGTTCTCCGGCACCTAAACGTGCACCGACCATGACGGAGACGGCGGCACCGAAGCCCCATATCGCAAAGGTAAAGAGATTGAAGGCTTGCTGAGAGATGTAGTAGGCATCCATCGATTCAGTACCGAGGAGACCGTAGGCTTTCGCAAAGAGAGATGAACCGAAACCAAAAAGTGTTTCGTTGATGATGATCGGGACCGTCTTGCGAAAGATCGGCAGGATAAATCCGGAACGGAAAGACAAAGCAGTCTTGAGATCCCGGAAGAACGGAGGACGCCAATGAAGCACCGAGAAGACCAATACGGCCGTTCCCAGCAATTCCGCACATAGAGTCCCGTAGGCAGCACCGGCTACCCCGATCTTGAGGACATAGATAAAGAAGGCATTGAAGGCTACATTGCATAATGCGATCCCGGTCGAAACATAGAACGGGAACTTCGTCTCATGCATGGAACGATACGATGAGATAAAACAGAAGTTGAACCACATCGGGAAATAGGCTAGGACGTAGATCTTCAGGTATACAAGCGAATGAGCGACGATCTCCGGATCATTTAGATAAAACAGAAGAAGATCTTCCCCTTTCAGATAGACCAGCATCACCCAGAACAAGGAAATGATGCCGGTAACGACCGAAGCAAGCCCGAAGCACCGTGAGAAATTCTCATTCTGCTTTGCGCCGAAAAACTGTGCGGAAAAGATGGAGATCCCGCTGAGGAAGCCCCACATCAGTCCATCATTCAGCATGATGACGTTTCCTGCATTCCCTACTGCCGTGACCATACCGATGGAAGACACCATGATGGAGTCAACGATACGCATGCAGCTGGAAAGCAGATTGGAGAGCGCCATAGGAATAGCGATCTTCAGCAGTTTCCGGTAATACTCTTTCGGTCCGATAAATGTCTGAATATTCACAGACTATATTATATTCTACTTTAGGGTGTTTCCGAAAAAGAAAAGCCGGTCATACCGGCTTGAACATCTACTGTTCGCGTTCTTTCTTGGCGGCTGCTTTATAGCGCTCTTTCTTTTCTTCCCGGATCTTGCCCTGGATGAATTCTCTTCTCTTCTTGCGGCGGATCCGTTCGATCTCTTCGTTCTTCTTCTTTTTGTAGTTCGGCTTGACCTTCTCGTTCTTGCGTTTGAGCGTCATTGCGATCTCTTTCGCATCCGGATCGAAACGGTCTTTCCGTTTAGCGGTAGGATTGACGGCCGATTTCCATTTTCCGCCCTTGAATTCCTTTGCGGAGAAATGGATCCCCTGTTTGTTCAAAGACTGTATCGCCGGAAGATCATCTTCTTTATACAGAGCATAGCAGATACCGTCTTTCTCGTTTCTGCCGGTCCTTCCGGCACGGTGTGTATAGAACTGGAGTTCCTTCGGGAAACCCATCGATACGACATGAGATACGGCATCGACATCGATACCGCGGGACGCGACATCGGATGCGACGACATAGGTATATTTCTTACGGTTCAGTGCTTTGATCGCCCTCTGACGTTCTCTGCTGTCGAGACCTCCGTGAAGCAGCAGACATTTATAGCCGTTTGCTTTGAGAAGTTCATAAGCAGAATCGGCATCTTCCTTGGAGTTCGCAAAGATCAGACAGACATAAGGTGAAAAGCCCGGGAGGATGTTCAGCAGTGTCTCTTCATAGGAACGGTGCTTGCATGGTACGAGGATATGGGAGATCTTCGGATCTCTCTTCTGATCTTCTACTTTGACGACCTTCGGCTTATTCAGATACTTCTGGGCAAAAACGCTCAGCTCCTGAGGGAACGTAGCACTGAAGCAGAGGACTTCCGGATCTTTGACCATATGCGAGAATACCGTATCGATATCTTCAAGGAAACCGTATTCCAGGGTCATATCCGCTTCATCGATGATGAACATCTGGACAAAATCGACACGGATGACATTGTTCAGGAAGAGGTCTTTGATCCTTCCCGGAGTACCGATGATGATATGCGGCTGTTTCTCGAGCTTGGCGATCGAACGTTTCTTATCCGTACCTCCGGACAGTAAAGAAATCCTGAGATCCGGCAGGACTTCGCACATCTTGCGGGCATTCTCATAGACCTGATAAGCCAGTTCTCTCGTCGGTAAAGAGATGAGGACCTGAGTCTTGTCGGAACCTGTGTTGATCATCTCCATGACCGGAATGAGATACGCATGCGTCTTTCCGGTTCCGGTCTTCGAAAGAACGATCAGGTCTTTCTTGGAACGTACCAGATCGATGCAGGTATTCTGTACAGCAGTCAGTTCATGGAAACCGTTGAGCTCGATAAACTGCAGGGTAGTGTCTTTCAGTGTTTTATTCATGTGTCTATTGTATCACATGATAGAATGGAGATATGGAAATTCAAAGAGTGATCCCGAGCGGATTCTGCAAAGGCGTCGTCCATGCGATCCGTCTCGCAAAGGAAACAAGAGAACGCTATCCCGATAAAAACATCTATGTACTGGGCATGATCGTCCATAATGCCTATGTTACGGCACAGCTGGACAGGATCGGCATCATCACTCTCGATGACAGCAAACTTTCGAAAGAAGAACTGCTGGATACGATCGAGGAAGGAGTCGTCATCTTTACGGCTCACGGGATCTCCGATCAGATCAAGCAGAAAGCTGCCGATAAGGGACTGATCTGCGTCGATGCCTCCTGCGAGGACGTCTTGAAGACCCGGATCATCATCAAGGATTATCTGAAGAGAGGATTTGAAGTCCTCTATTTCGGCAAGAAGAATCATCCGGAAGCAGAAGCGATCCTGTCGATCTCCCCTTCCATCCACCTGATCACCAAAGAGGAAGATATTGACAAACTGGAGATCGATAAAGATATCGTTGTGACCAATCAGACGACGATGTCCATCCTGGAGCTGAAAGATATGTTTGCGAAAGTGCGGGAAAGATTTCCGCAGGCCGTATTCGAAAACGAGATCTGCAAGGCAACCACCGCCCGTCAGCAGGCTATACAGGAACTGAAAGACTGCGATCTGCTGTACATCGTCGGAGACCCGCGATCCAACAACACCAACAAACTGGCTGAGATCGGCCGGAAACACGGCATTAAAAAAGTCTTTCTGATATCCTGTGCTGCGGATATACGGAAAGACGATCTGATAGGTGTCGATAAAGTATATGTCAGTGCCGGGGCATCGACGCCTCCGGAACTGATCAATGAAGTGATGGAGACACTACGAGCGGAAACGCTTTAAGAGGTTGCGGATACTCGGGTCTTCAATCTGGAATACTTCCTGAGGCAGATGCATCTGCACACTGAGGAGATAATAGATCGCGACCATCAGGATCCCGAGACCTCCCATCAGCAGGACATCCTTGAGACGGGATGTAAAACCGAAAGCGATGAGTCTGTGGATCAGATAAGCCGGGATGACCATGATGAAGGAGATGCCGACGATCATGATGGCTTTCCGGACGGTATGACGGAAACTGAGACCGAAACGTTTGCGCAGGATCAGCAGATAACAGATGATGACTGTCGATGTGCAGAGAACGGAAGAATAGATCATTCCGTAGGCACCCCAGTTGCGTACACAGAAGAAGAATGATGCGATCTTTACGATGCAGGATAGGATAAGTACCAGTATGGTACTTTTTCTCATGTGCAGCGTGATCATGATGGACGACAGGATCGGAGCGATCGTATCTGTAAATGTCAGTATATTGGAAATGCGGAAGAGACTCGTTCCCAGATCCAGATTGAGATTGCCGAACATGATGAAATAGACATCGCGGGCAAAGAACGTAAAGACGAAGAGGACCGGTACGAGGATGAACAGAACGGTATCCAGAAGCTGCGTGATCTGTTCACGGAGCTTTTCAAGATCCTGGCGTTCGAGAGATTCCGTAAGATAAGGAACAAGACCGGAGGAGAATCCAAGGGTAAGTACCTGAGGAATGGCGGAGAGCTTGTTGCAGTTGCCCTGCAGGATGCCAAGCTGAAGCTTTGCGATATCCTGAGACATACCGGTGGCCGTCGCATAATCCAGGAAGTATGTCGTATTTACGAGCGGAGAGACAGAACCGAGTACGGAGATGAATACGTAAGGAAGTCCGAGAGAAAGGATCTCGATAAAGATCTGACGCTTCGCCACAGCCGGAGACTCCTGCTTATACAGAAGCTCTTCGACACGTTTGTCTTCTTCCTTACTGGAAAGAAAGATAAACAGCAGTGCAAATATCGCGGCGATCCCTGCTGCCGCGATCGCGACATAGATCGCATAGATCCCTTCTAAAGAGAGGATCTTAACGACTACATAGCCGATACCGATGATGGATAAGACACGGATCAGCTGTTCCAGTACTTGAGAAGAAGCGTATAAGTCCAGACGTTTCAGACCCTGATAATAGCCTCTTACCGCACTCAGATACGGTACGAAGATGACAGCGACCAGCAGGATATAAAAGAGATTGCGCAGATGATGGACATCTGCTTCCGATGCCATGGCACCTAAAGACTGTTTCGCCAGAGGTCCGGAGATGAACAGGAAGGCTACGACGGAGATGAAGCTGAGACCCATGACTAATGAAGTACCCAGTTTTCTCGCCAGCATAGCTGTACGGTAGTCCTCTTTCGCAAAATAACGGGCTACGAGAGCTGCGATCGCAAACGGGATACCGGCGGACGAGATCTTCAGCAGCAGATCGTAATAAGTGTAGACGATCGAATAAAAAGCCATGTTCTCTTCTCCGGCAAAAGAAGATAATGGCGCAAAATACAAAAGACCGAGAGCTTTAGAGATAAAGATCCCGAAGGAGGAAGTAAGCGCCCCGATCAGGATGGACTGTTTCATTTTCTTCTGGGTCATTCACTCACTCCTGTATAGGATGCGGTAAGTTCGAAGAACTCACGGTGCAGTACGGATAGATCTTTGTTTTTCCATTGTACGAGGATATGAAGAGTCGTCTCTGCCTTGTTTGTAGTAGCCGAAGCAACGACACCCTTATAGTATCCCTTTTCCGGATTTGCCTGATTCGGGACCAGATTGTACTGCGCATCTTCAAAGATACCGATATTGGCAGCCATCGTCTTGGAGTAATCGACACCCTTTTCGATAGCGATCGCTTCGAGGTCATAGATCGCTACTCTCGGGTTATCGATGGTCACGTAAAAACGGTATCCTCCATCCGCGAGGACCGCGTTTTCGACGTTTATATCAAAATAATTGGACGATGTCTGAAAAGAATCATACTCTTCGATCAGAGAGATCAGATCAAAATATCGTACATTCGGATCCGCTTCCTGTTTCGATTCCGGGGAACACCCGGCTAAAAACACCAGCAGGACCGCGATGAGAAGGCATTTTTTCATAAGTAAATTATACTGTTTTTCAGTTTATTCCACAACAAAGCTAAAACTCTACGGCGTAGTAGAACTTCTTTCCCTTACGGATGATCGTGAGTTCTTCATTGAAGGCATCTGCTTTATTGAGGACGAAATTCATGTCTGTCACCTTCCGGCCGTTGACCATGATAGAAGATCCCTTTATGAGATCTCTGGCTTCACGGTTGGACTTGCAGACACCGATGGATACGAGTGCCGGTACTAACGGTGTACCGTCTTCCAGATGATGTTTCTCGAGATCGGCCGTTCCGTCTCTGAGTTCCTGATAGCTCAGAGAACTGAAATCTCCCTTGAAGAAGACATCGGCGATACGTACTGCAGATTCATAGGCTTCAGCGCCGTGCAGGAAGGTGATGACTTCTCTGGCCAGAGCTTTATGAGCCAGGCGCAGATGCGGTTCTTCTCTGTTGGATACTTCCAGTCTTTCGATCTCATCCTTCGGAAGAAATGTAAGGAACTTGAGGTAATCGATGACCTTGTCGTCTTCGGAATTGATGAAGAACTGGTACATCTCATAGGCAGAAGTCTTATTGATATCGAGCCAGATGGCTTTGCCGTTGGTCTTGCCGAACTTGGAGCCGTCGGACTTCGTCAGTAAAGGCATCGTGAAACCGAAAGCTTCCTTGCCCAGTTTTCTTCTGATCAGTTCGATACCGGCGGTGATATTGCCCCACTGATCCTGTCCGGCTACCTGAAGGACACAGTTTCTTTCCTGATACAGGTGATAGAAATCGTAGGCCTGCAGCAGCATGTAGGAGAATTCCGTGTAGGTGATGCCTTCATCCAGACGTCTGCGGATGATATCCTTATTCAGCATATACGGGATATTGAAGAACTTACCGGTATCTCTCAGCATATCGATGTAGGAGATATCATGGAGCCAGTCGTAGTTGTTGACGACTTCAAAACCGAAGATCTTCTCAGCCTGTGCTTTCAGGCAGGCGAAGTTGTGATCGACTTCTTCCTTGGTGATCATCGGACGTTCTGCATCCGGTTTCGGGTCGCCGATCAGTCCGGTGCCTCCGCCTACCAGCAGGATCGGATTGTGTCCGGCATCCTTCAGTCTCTTGGAGATAAGAAAGGATGAAAAGTGACCGATATGCAGCGAATCCCCTGTCGGATCGGTACCGATATAGAAAGTGAGACCGCCTTTATTGATGAGGTCCTTTATTTCCGGAGAACTGACATCTTTGATCAGTCCGCGCCATTCCAGTTCTTCATAGATTCCCATAGTTATTTCCTCCCTTAATAGAAAAAGGTGATGCCAAAGGTCGCTGTATAGCGAGGTACCACCTTCATTTGTTTCTTTGCCCTTAACGCGGGATACGTTCCGTATTTCGGCGGAATGCTCCAAGCTGTATTCCCTGTTTCCCTCAGATGCTTTCACCGTCCGCATCCTCTCTAAAGAGTTGATACAGGTACTCTTTCTTTTCAACGCTTCTTGATTATAACACAAGAAGGATCATTTTGTAGACTGTCTTTCCTGATACAGGAAGCCCAGGCATTTCTCCTTCTCTTCCACGACGTCGTTGTTCAGCATCTTGGTCATCAGTCTCATGGAGACAGCACCCAGATCATACGACGGCATGATGAAGGCCGTGACTTCCGGTCTGGCCATGGAGTTGTATTTCGTATCAGTCATACAGACGAGTTCCAGGTCATCCGGTACGGAAATGCCGTGTTCCTTGGCAGCATTGAGGACAGCTAAAGCCTGAGAGTCACGGTTGACGATCATGAGGCCTTTGCCGTTATTGCCGATATACTGGCTCAGGAATTTGTAGGTAGAACGGGCATCCTTCGGAATGGAGACATAGCCCTTGAATTCTTCTCCGTGATCCTTATAGGCAGCTTTCGCACCCTTCAGCATCTCATCGCTGATGACGCCGTTTCTGCGGTCTTCGAGAACGGTGATGTCCTTGATGCCTTTTTCCAGATATGACATACAGAGGTCGTATACAGCGCGCTCATAGTCGATATAGACCGAGCAGATACTGTTGGAAGAAACGCTGGCACCCATGACGACCATCGGGATATTGTACTGTTCAAGCAGTTTCGTCGAATCATCGAGCGTCTTGTCGCAGTAGATGATGACACCGTCGACACGGGATTTGATCACATCGTCAACGACTTCTTCGATATTCGTGATGCCTTCCGTTACGGTATGCAGGATGATGTTGTAGTCATAGATCTTAGCGACATCGGAAAGACCGTTGATGATCTGGCCGATATATACGAAGGAGGCTTCCGGTACGATCAGTCCGATCGTTGTGGAACGCTGCAGAGCCAGGCCCTGAGCGATCGCATTCGGACGGTAGCCGAGTTTATTGATCGCTTCTTCGACTTTCTTGCGGGTAGCTTCTTTGACGATGTTGGAACCATTGATGACACGGGATACCGTAGCTAAAGAGACATCGGCTTCTTTGGCTACTTCATAGATCGTGACTCTCTTCATTCCTTATCACCGTCGTCTTCCTGTTCTTCCTCCGGTCTGAGCCATTTCTTGAGTGCGACGACTGCCTTCTCGGCAAAATCGACGGTAGATACTCTGGCTTTGCGTACTGCTTCTACGATCGCTTCGTCGACTTCCGTCTTATCCAGCAGTTCCTGAGCACCCTTCTTCACGGTCTCATAGGTCTTTTCTGCTGTATCGCTGATCGTATTCACGACGTTCATGACATCTTCGTTGCTCTTGACGGAATCGATGACCTGTTCGGATTTCTCTTTGACATAAGATACCGAATCATCAAAACTCTTTTTCAGTTTCTCGTCATTCTTGATCTCATCGAGTTTCTTCATCGCATTTTCCGTCAGTTCTTTGGCTTTTGCCTTGACGAAACTGAGGGTCTTATCGAGTTCATCGGAATCCTGAACACTGGCACCGAGAGTAGAAAGTCTCTTGGCAACGTTATTCAGAACGGCTACTGCCTTATCTTTGACTTCTGCAGCTTTGGCAGAGAGGTCGATATCCTGAACTTCATCAGCAGATTCCGTGATCTTGTCGATCTTGTCTTTCATTTCCTGAACTGTCTCTTCGATCACTTCATCCATCTTTTCAAAATCATTCATCCGTCTTCTCCTCCTTCTTATCTTCCACGGAAGGAACTTCCGTCACTTCTACTGCGATCTTTTTGTTGCGCAGATTGGAGACCTTTGCTTTGATGACATCGGCATTCTTGACAAAGTATTCCTTTGCCTCGGTCACTGCACGGGATCCGGCATCATGTGCCTTATCGACAGAACCGGAGATCTTCACGACAGTATCCAGAGGTGCCTGGATCTTATCGATGCTCTGATTTGCCAGATCGATCGTCGTATTGGACTTCTGCAGTACTCCGTTGACGGTCTTGACTACTTTGACCAGATTGATCAGGAAGATCGTCAATACGACGAGAACTACAGATCCTAAGATCGGCAGGAGCATTTGACATAGATTATATAAAGCATTGAAAAAAGCATCTAACATATAACATCACCTCTTGTATCTATTCTATATAAAAATGAAAACGTTTTCAATATCAA
>JAZPYW010000138.1:0-12733 GCA_045544415.1 Erysipelotrichaceae bacterium | reverse complement strand
GTCTATTCTTAAGGGTTGCTTTAATTGGTATTATTTGAACCCATGAATTTAAGTGCTAATGTTCCTTGACATTCTTAAGGGTTGCGTTAATTGGTATTATTTGAACCATGGGAATTGAAGTCTTCGTCCTACATCAATTCTTAAGGGTTGCTTTAATTGGTATTATTTGAACGAGGATTCCATCGGCCAGATCCCGGGCCAGATTCTTAAGGGTTGCTTTAATTGGTATTATTTGAACAGGCTATCCGGACATTGATTCCTGGATGGCATTCTTAAGGGTTGCTTTAATTGGTATTATTTGAACTCTTCTTTGTATTTGATGACATGACCTAACATTCTTAAGGGTTGCTTTAATTGGTATTATTTGAACTTATTTGTCTCATAATGTGCAATGCGTTGCATTCTTAAGGGTTGTTTTAATTGGTATTATTTGAACTGATGCAGGTGTCTTCCATTAAACTTGCGATTCTTAAGGGTTGCTTTAATTGGTATTATTTGAACTGACAAGGTGTTCACACTTGCCGTTTTTCATTCTTAAGGGTTGCTTTAATTGGTATTATTTGAACCTTTCCGTACCTTGCAAAGTGGATCTTAAATTCTTAAGGGTTGCTTTGATTGGTATTATTTGAACACTGATTAAGAGTTCTTCTCATTGCCGTAATTCTTAAGGGTTGCTTTAATTGGTATTATTTGAACTCATCATCTGCTTTGCAGGATCTCAATCTATTCTTAAGGGTTGCTTTAATTGGTATTATTTGAACTGAGGTGTGGACGTGACCACCGCCGGAACGATTCTTAAGGGTTGCTTTAATTGGTATTATTTGAACGAAAGGTTGAAAGAACGCTCGGTGGCAGAGATTCTTAAGGGTTGCTTTAATTGGTATTATTTGAACCGTCCGGATAACCTTTCAGGAGCAAATCCACACTGTGCTTCTTCAATAGAAGTTTTGTTCCTGAAAGGTTTTATTAATTTACTAGGGAATACTCAAGCATCTTCTGGATGATCCGGATGCCTAATATATATGACCTGATGCCGTTGAACTTAAGAGTTCAACGATGACCCTATTTGAAATCATAATGATATTTGAGTATCATTATTTTTGAAAGTATATAAGGAGGATATAAATATGACTGTATTACTCTATATCGTTTCGTTAGCGTCCAACTGGTTCATCTTCGAAAAGATGGGCAGACAGGGCTGGGAAGGACTTATTCCTTTCTATAATTCCTATGTCATGTTTCAGGAACTCTACGGCAACGGCTGGAGGTTCCTGCTGATCCTCGTTCCATTCTACGGCATCTATGTCGTATGCAAGTTCTTTATCGATCTGGCTCATGCCTTCAATAAGACGACAGGTTTCGGCTGGGGTCTCATCCTGCTGAACCCGGTCTTCCAGTGCATCCTGGCTTTCGACAATACCGCTCAGTACTACGGCGGCAGAAATGTCGATGCGATGGGTACGATCGTCGGACGTTTCCATTCCAATTCCGCTTCCGACGCAGATGCACTGCTGAAGTATAAGGAACTCCTCGATGAGGGCGCTATCACTCAGGAAGAGTTCGACCGTAAGAAAGACGAGATCTTAAACCGTTAATATGAGTTTCATCGGCTATATCTTTACTAATATTCTCAGTTTTGTCTTCCGGATGGCCGCCTTTGCGCTGGTCGGCATCTATGCGGCAAGATTCTTAGAGAAGAAGATGGACAATCCGGTAAGAGGGATCGTTTCCTTCCTGCTGGGCTGGCTGGCATTCCTGCTGGCGAATGTCATTGTTGCGGCAATACAGGGATATTCGTACCGTTTCGGCCTCGGTTCTCTGCCGATCATCGGACCTTTCCTCGGTCTCTTCTCCAACATCAGCTATCTCTTCCAGATCACATCCTATCTCTTCCGCTGGGGTCTGGATGTCGATTTCTTCTTCAATATCATCTACGGAGTGATAAACGTCGTACTGTCTGTCCTGACACTGGCTGTACAGGTCTTCCTGCTGTTCTATCTCACGGACTGGCTCAAGAGTGCGAAGAAAGACAGACCGGTACGTGCCAATACGGCTGCAGCACCGCGGAGAGTCTATCACAATGACGAAAAGATCGTAGAGGAGATCCGCAAATACAAGAAGCTCCTCGATGCCGGAGCCATCACTCAGGAAGAATACGACCGCAAGAAAGCGGAGTTCCTGAAATAAGAAAACACATAAAAAACCGCAGCGATGCGGTTTTCTTTATGCCTTATGAACTGACGGTATTCTCTTCCGGCGCCTTGCGGAAGAAGAGTCCCTGAGAGGAAGCCAGTATCCCCAGTAACGCAAGGATATTATTATCTTCGGTATAGACGCTCATATAGAGGTCGCAGCCGTCTATCGATATCAGGGCGTTATCTTCGATGAGAATGTTGATGGAACCTCTCTGTTCCTTCATGATGGTCATCAGTTCTGTTTCCAGGAGTTTCGGATCAGGGTTGGTATAATGTTCCTCCCGTACTCTGAGATCTAAAGATACATAGCAGTTGGCCTTCAGGAGGACGTTGAGGAATCTCCTGCCGATATCGAGAGACATACCGGACTGATGCCAGTAGTCATCGACGGTGAAATACTGGCCGTTGGTGACCGGCGGTACCTGGAAGGGAAGGATGTCGATCACATAGACCGGAGCTTCCAGGAGCTCTTCGATCTTCTGATCGACAGCAGCGATATCTTTCATCTAGTGTCTCCTCCCGTTGAGTCCGCCCAGTATTCCCGCAAAGAATACCAGAAGGGAGATAGGCAGAGACTTCAGCAGGGGTTCTCCGAATACGAAATGAAACATCAGCAGTACAAGCACTGCCAGGACGATCGATCTTATCAGCATCATCAGCGGACTGTTCATAGAGTTTCTCCTTGTGGTTCGTTCAGGAAGGCTTTGATCTCATCGAGTCTCCTGAGTGCTTCTTTTCTTCCTTCCTGATAGACTCTTTCGAGTTCTTTCGGATCTTTTTCCGTACGTCCGATCCCCAGACTTTCTTCCGGTCTCAAAACGAGCACCTTGCCCTGAGCTTCCCGCTCCTCGATCTCTTCCATCTGTTTCGCATACATGATATGCCTGTTTTCCATAGCTTCATAGATCTTCGGATATCTCTTCAACATGACTTTCATCGCCGGCAGGAGAGATGTCTTTTTCTTGCGGTAGCCCTTCGGCTGAGTGAGGATGATGAGGTTTCGATCATAGCCTTTTTCTTCCATGAAGGCATACGGTACGGAACAGGCGATGCCTCCATCCAGATACCGTCTTCCGTCGATATATACCGGCTTGGAAGCGACCGGCAGGGAAGCAGAAGCTCTCATCCACTTCATATCTTCTTCATCGCCTTTCATGCACAGATGGAATTCGACCTTTCCGGTATCCGCATCGGTGCAGCCGACATAAAACTCCATCGGATCCTTTTCAAAAGTCTTCGCATCAAAAGGATCGAGGACGTAGGCCAGTTCCCGGTAACAGAAGTCCGCGTCAAAGAGATCTCCGGTCTTCAGCCAGGAAATGACCGAGCCATAGCGCGGGTCCTTTGAATACTTCTTATTGTATCTGAGCGGTCTGCCGATCTGATGAGATTTGAAATTGCAGCCGAAGACAGCTCCGGCTGAAATACCGGCAGCACCTTCAAAAGTGATCCCGTTCTCCATGAGGACATCGAGTACGCCGCAGGTAAAGAGCCCTCTCATCGCTCCGCCTTCCATGATCAATGCACGTTTCATTACCACTATTATACCCTTTCTGTGAATCAGAGATACAGAGATGATTTTAAGGAAAGAGAAGAGATCGAGGTAATACGTGTAAAAAAGGCGTATAATATAGGAGGATATTTGAAAACGAAAACAGGCGGGACTCAAAGAAACGAATGGAGGAAAAGAACGTGAGTAAGATCGTTTATTTAGCGATATTGGAAAGCGCTGAAGAAGGCGGATATGGCGTTTCCTTTCCGGATCTTCCGGGATGTATCTCTTATGGCAAGACTTTTGAGGAAGCTGTGAAAATGGCTCGTGAAGCTTTAGATCTTCATATATACGGAATGAGAGAAGACGGGATCGATATCCCGGAACCCTCTGATCTCTCCGCTTTTTCCAGAAAAGAGACCGAAGGAAAAATCGTCGTTCCGATCAGTGCTGATCCGGAAGTGTTTCGATATGAGGCGGAAAACAGGAGAGTGAAAACCAATTGCACGATCCCGAAATGGTTGAAAAAGGCTGCAGAAGAAAAGGAGCTTAATTTTTCGAGACTTCTGGAGAGAGCTGTGAGACAGGAATTGGGATTATGGTAGGAAAGGAAGGAATAATCATGAAGAAAGAAATATCGTCAGATCAGATCAGTGCTGTAGACTTATTGACAGGTCTCCTTGAGGGAGCGGTTCCGGAACAGAATAACTCGTGTGCGAACATCTATACCCGTGTCAGTATCCGGAAATATCAGGACAGACCGGTAGAAAAAGAAAAGACGGAAGCGATACTCAGAGCGGCCATGCAGGCACCTTCTGCTTCCAATCAGCAGCCATGGGAATTCTATGTCGTTACGAATAAAGAGAAACTGGAGGCTTTATCGAAAGTATCTGCTTACGCTTATATGACGAAGGATGCTCCGGCAGCTGTCGTATCGGTTTATCGAAGGGAATGCCGTCATCCGCAGTATGCGCAGATCGACTTATCTATCGCGATGGAGAACCTCTGGCTGGAGACCGATGCACAGGGACTCGGAGGAGTGTGGCTGGGGATCGCTCCGATCGAAGAACGCATGAAGGCAGTAGAAAAGATCCTGGATCTTCCGGAAGATGTACGGGCCTTTGCGATCTTCCCGTACGGCTATCCTGCCGAAGAGAAAGTTCAGCAGGACCGCTATGACATAGAGCGCATCCATTATATAGACTGAAACAGAGATTTTCATCTCTGTTTTTAATTGGATATATACCGGGCATCCCTATAGGTACCGATCTTTCTGATCCTAATATATCTTTTCAACAAGATTTACTGCATATTATTCTCTTTTACTGCATATTTTACCGAAAAAATAAGCAGTAAATTGATTTCAGGTGCAGAAAAAAAAGAGGACGATGTCCTCTTGTCAGCGGTATTCTTTTCGGTACTGCAAAGGTGATAGATCCGTAGCCAGTTTGAAACGTCTCGAGAAGGCCGAGACCGAGGCATAGCCTAAGAGATAGGAGATCTCATCGACAGACCTTCCGGAATTGATGAGATAGTCCTTGGCTGCTGTGATCTTGAAGTCGGATATATAGTCTCCCAGAGTCTGCCCGGCGATCTTCTTGAAGATGTTGTAGATCTGGGTCTTGGAGATCCCGAATTCATTGGAGATGGAATCCAGGGTGAGATCTTCCGAGACATGGGTCTTCACGTAGTCGCAGATCTCATAGACGATGGAAGAATGGACATCGAAGAGTTCCGCATGTTTCGTCCCATACTGCATGTCATATAGCCGATTCAACATCAGTAAGAACTCGCACAGGAGGAACTTCTCGTGGATGAGACAGTAGTTCTCATCGGCTTCAAAGGCGCAGATGCGTTTCTTGCAGTGTTCGATCTTTTCCAATTGATTCAATATCGTATCGACATAGCGGTCCGGTACCCGGAAGATGGAATTGTGATCGACGGAACTCTTCAGGAAACAGCGCATCAGGTTGTTGGAACCGGAGGAGAAGGAAGAGATGAAGGAAGGATCGAAGTATAATACATAACGGTCGAAAGGACCCTGATCGCCTTTGGAGATGATGTGATGCAGGACATGGGTATCGAGGATGACCAGACCGAATTTCGGAATATCGACCGTCTTGTCTTCGAAACGGCACTGCAGATTGTCGCAGAGGGAGAAGATGACTTCTACCTGATTATGGATGTGGAAGTAGCGTTTCTCCGTATAATGACGTTTCAGCTTGATCGAAAAGGATTCCGGAAAGATCTCTTCATATTCTTTGAATTCTGTTTTCTTCATATACTTTTCCCCTGATAGATTTATCTTAGACCGTTTTGAATGAAAAGACAAAAACTTATATGAAAGAGATAAATAGAAAACGGATATCGATGAGATAATAAGGTCGGAAAAATATGTTTGAAAATATCGTACAGGCAAATCTTCAGGCAAAAGAAGATCTGAAGAAACTGAAAGAGACAGAAAAGAATGAACTGACTTTAGAGAAGACAGAGTCTTTCTTGCGGACGGCGCTTCTTCATAAACTGATGATCGAATCGAAGGAAGATAAGATCCGCGATCTCGTCGTCATCTCCATCAAGACGGCCGATCTGAAAGGAAAGGGCGTATCGGAGGAGATGATCTCTAAACAGATCACCAAGTATGACTGCCACCAGACGAATCTCGTCGTCCAGAAGAAGGCGTTATTGCTGATATTTGTCGAGAAGGAACTCGGCATCAAGCTCTCGGATGAAGAAGCCGTCGACATACAGACGATCCCGGAACTCGCCGAATGCGTATATAAGAAACTGAAAGAGGAAGACCGATGATCCGGGATGATTTCCCTTTCTTTAAGGAAAGTAAGACCATCTATCTGGATACGGCAGCGACCTCCCAGAAACCGCAGAGGATGATCGACGCCCTCGTTTCTTTTTATACTGCCCAGAATGCCAATATCCACCGCGGCAACTACAAGCTCAGCAGAGAAGCTTCCCAAAGATACGATGAAGTGCGCAAGAAAGCTGCAGACTTCATTAACGCCGATCCGGAAGAGATCGTCTTCACCAAAGGAGCGACCGAGGGACTCAACTTCATCGCCCGATCGGTGTTGAAGGATCTTAAAGAGGAGGAGAACGTCGTGGTCTCCGACCTGGAACATTCTTCTGCCTACTTCCCGTTTAAAAGGGAATGCGAGCGGAAAAATGCCTCTTTCCGCAGTGCTTCTGTCGACCGCGAAGGAAGGCTCATCTTAGAGGATATGCGGAAGAAGATCGACGATCAGACAAAACTTGTCGTGATCAGCGGTATGTCCAATGTGAACGGCTTTGAGCCGGATCTGTATCAGATCATTGAAACAGCACATTCACACGGTGCTTCCGTACTGGTGGATGCCGCCCAGCTCATCGTCCATAAGAGAGTCGATGTGAAGAAACTGAACTGCGATTACCTGGCTTTCTCGGCCCATAAACTGTATGGACCGATGGGAGTAGGGTGCCTCTACATAAAGAAAGAAAAACAGAAAGAGATCGAACCTCTGTTATTAGGCGGAGGAACGATCACGGATGATCCGTCTCATGATTATCCTCTGAAGGAAGATGAGGAACGCTATGAGGCCGGTACGCCGGATGTGGCCGGGGTCATCGCCTTTGGAGAGACGCTGGATTATCTCAATGAAAGAGGCTGGGACGATCTTCTCAAACAGGAAGAAGAGACGGCCGAGTATCTCTATCGGGAACTCTCTTCTCTTCCGTCTGTCCATATAAAAGGCTACGTGAAGGGAAGTTCTGTCCTCTGCTTCAAGATGGAGAAACTGAACAGCTACGATATCGGGGTCCTCTTATCCCTGCATGATATCGCCGTACGTACCGGAGGGCACTGCGCCTACCCGATGATGAGGTCGCTGAACGAAGACAATCTCGTCCGGGTCTCTTTGGGAATATACAGTACGAAAGACGATGTTGATGCCCTGGTGAAGGTATTGAAGTCGATCTCAAGATAAAAATGTAAGCGGAAACAATTTTCATGCAGGCCTGAGTACAGGCCTTTTTTCATATGTGAATGAAATGATAAAAATCCTGAATCTTCAGTAAAAACCGGATATGGGATTTTTCATAGAATCAAAGCGTAAGGAACAGATGATGAAGAACGGAAGAAGTATTCAGAGCGTCGAAGAAGAATATATCTCCAATCTGGATCTGCTGGAAGATCCGTCTTCTGTCTGCGACTATCTGCTGATGCTGGGGATGGAACATCAGGGACACGAAGAGATACAGCGGGAGGAATATCGTATTCCCGGCTGTAAATCCGTTATCTGGTGTGAAGTTACAGAAGGGAAAGGAAAGATCTTCTTAAAGATGGATTCGGATTCCTTATTGATCAAAGGAGTCCTGCACATCATGGAAGACCTCTATGATGGAAGATCTGAAGAAGAGATCGAATCTCATCCTCTGATGTTTCTCGAACATATCCCGGCGGAAGTCATCTATGAAGAGATCCGTCATAACGGACTGAAGAAATGCTACGGAAAAATGATTGAGAAAGAAGGAGAATGATCATGAAGTATGCAATGGATGTAAAAGTGAACCTCAGACCGGTATTTTCCAACCTGGTCCATACAGACTGGTGGGAAGGACCGTGCCGTGTAGGCATCGAAGAAGAAAATTCGCCGGAAGTCGAAAGACGTGTCGGCAAGGAACAGTTCAAGATCTGGTATGACGAACTGAAAGCCAATATCGATTCCACGAGATGTAATCTGATGGAACCGGTATATATGGAATTTGACGAGAGTTTCGTCATGAGAGACAGCGAATTCGATAAGCTGCTTCCGGAAAACCATTTAGTCGATATCTATCTGATCACCTACCGTGTTCCGGGTATCGAAAGACTGAATAAGCCGATCTCCATGATCAACCTCGGTCCTACACCGATCGACTTAGTCGGTTTCTACAGAGACCTGGGTCTGGAAGCATACATGGCTCATGATTATGAAGAATACAACGGTATCTTAAAGAACCTGCAGGTCAAAAAGGCCATGCAGAATACGAAAGTCCTGATCCTGACGAACGGTGAACAGACTCCGGCTTCCGTCAATACGAGCTGCACCGATCAGGTAGGCTTATGGCAGAGATACGGTATCCGTTCCAACAGAATGGACTTCCGTCAGGTCATGAACTACTACAAAGAAGTCGAGATCGATGACACGATCAAGAAAGAAGCGAAAGAACTGATCGAAAATTCCGAGAAGTGCGATGTTCCGGAATGCTTCGTCTGGAATGATCTGCGCTACTTCCACGCTGTCAGAAACATGATGGAGAAGTTTGACTGCAACGCCTTTACGACTCCGTGTAAAGAGCTCTGCGCAAGCCGTATCCCTCAGCAGAATAAATTCGTCCCTTGTATGTGCCATTCCTTAAACAAGGATGACCGTATCCCTTCCGCCTGTGAGGAAGATATGGCCGTACTGATGGCCATGATGGTCATGATGTATCTGACCAGACAGTCCGTATTCATGGGCAATCCGGTACTCGTCCTCAAGGGTTCCAAGACGCTTGAACAGCTCGGCATGCCGAAGCTGCTGACTCAGCCGGGCCAGACCTTCGACAGAGATGTCTTAGAGATCCACCACGCTGTTCCGGTACGCAAGATGAAAGGCTACGACAAGGAGATGCAGAAATACGAACTGGCTCCGTTCACGACACAGGGTTGGGGAACGCACTACCATGTCGATATGAATGAGAATGAAGGACAGGTCGTCACTTTCGGAAGATTCAACAGAAGAGGCAACAAGATGATGGTCGCTGTCGGTCATACGATCGGCTGCGAATTCCGTCCGGTCTACTGTTCTCCGGCTGTCTACTACGATATCGAAGGCGGCGCAAGAGAATTCCGTCAGGCATTAGCGAATGGCGGATATGGACATCACCAGGCGATCATCTACGGCAACCATGTCAAAGAACTGATCGAACTCGGTAAAGTCTGCGGTTTCGAAGTCGAGTACTTCCATTAATATGTCCCCTCTTTCCAGCCCTTTGAAAGGAGGGCTGGAAAGGAAATAGAAAAAGGAGAGAAAACATGTATACAGATATCAAAACGATCTTAGATGATGCCGTAAAACATAAATATGCCGTACTGGCCTGCAGTGCCATCAACCTGGAAACTGCCAGAGGTATGATCTCGGCAGCTGATGCCGAACAGTCTCCGCTCATCATCCTGATGGGACAGAATCAGATGACCAAACATGCGACGCCGGAGATCATGGTCCCGATGATCAAGACCCTGGCGGAACAGACGAACGTTCCGGTCGCTCTTCTTTTAGACCACGGAAGAGACTGGGACAAGATCACGAGAGCTTACCGCAGCGGTTTTTCTTCCATCATGATCGACGCTTCTGCCTACGATATGGAAGAAAACATCGCCCGTACCAATAAAGTCGTCGAATTATGCCATGTACAGGGTGTCGCCGTAGAAGGCGAGCTCGGACATGTCGGTGTAGCAGCCAACTTAGACAACCTCGATACTTCCGTCTACACGAAGCCGGAAGATGCTGTACACTTCGTCAATGAGACTCATGTCGATTCCTTAGCGATCGCCTGCGGTACAGCCCATGGTGCTTATCCGAAGGGCTTCGTTCCGACACTGAGCTTCGATGTCATCCGGAACGTACGTGCTGCCGTCGATGTCCCGCTGGCACTGCATGGAACTTCCGGTGCCGGTGAAGACAACATCCGCAAGGCTGTGGAAGCAGGTATCAACAAAGTCAATATCGCTACCGAGATCTTCGCCTATATCCGCGAACATACGAAGAAGATGCTGGATGAGAATCCGGAATACGATTATCTGCAGCTGCAGATCGATATCGAAGAAAAGGCGAAAGAGATCACCAGACACTTCATCCAGGTCATCGGTACTACAGGTAAAGCCAAGTATTTCAACAAGACCTACAAATACGATGGCGATCAGGGAAAGATCGTCACCGATGAGGGTGAATAAATCATGAAGTATTACGTCTCATTAAAAGAAAGCGAAAAGGTCGATTCCGGAAACGGACACTGGTCCTATCCGCTTCTTTCCGAGGCGAACGGCTGCGGCAAAGACTGTGCCACCGGCATCAGCTACTACACCTCAGCCGAATATACTCCGGCGGCTGTACATGAATTCCATGAAGGATTCATGTGTCTTTCCGGCAGAGGCAAAGCTCTGGTCGGAGATGAAGAATTTGAAGTAGATGAGAGTGTATCGTTCTTTGTGCCGGCAGGAACGGCCCATTCCCTCTGCTCCGCTTCGAAAGATAAGCCGCTCATCTTATTCTGGTTTCATGCAAAAAACTAATGGAAGGGGAAAGAAAATGAAATTTACAGAATTCAGAAAACACATTATGACCGGTATTTCCTTCCTGATCCCGATGATCGTCATGGCAGGTATCACCGGCGCTATCCAGAAGGCATTCTCCTGGAGCGGCGTTCCGCTATCCGAACCGACGATCAGTGGCCTGAACTATTCCGGCTACTCTATCCTCAAGATCAGTGACTACATGCATATGCTCGGAGAAATGAACTCCAACGGCTTCAACTGGGCATACGCATTCTTATGTGCCGGTATTGCGTACTCCATCGCAGACAGACCTGGAATCGTCCCTGGTTTCGCGATCGGCTACTTCGCCGGCGGTCCGACAAAGACAGGTTTCGTCGGTGCTATGCTGATGGGCTTCCTCATCGGTTACTTCGTCAAATGGATGAAGACCTGGAAGATGCCTAAGGCTTTACAGGGCTTGATGCCGGTCCTCATCATTCCGGTCGTAGCTACCTGTGTCGGTACCTTCGTATTCTTCGGTATCTTCATGAAACCGCTGTCTGCGATCATGTTAGCGTTCCAGCACTGGATCGAAGGCTTAGCTCAGGGTTCCCGTTTCGTCTTAGGTGCCGTTATCGGTGCATGCCTTGGTTCCGATATGGGTGGTCCTATCGGTAAGACTGCTTCTATGGCTGCCAACGCTATGTTCACGGAAACTCCGGAAGGCATCGGCGGTATGGCTGAAACAGCCAAGATCCTCGGCGGTATGACTCCGGCGATCGGTGTCGGCTTAGCTGCTTTACTCGCTCCGAAGAAATTCAACGAGGAACAGAAGAACACTGCTTACTCCTGCATCCCGATGGGCTTCTGCTTCATCACAGAAGGTGTCTTAGCCTTCGTTGCCGAAGATCCGCTCCGTATCATCCCTTGCTCGATGCTCGGTTCTGCTGTTGCATCCGGTCTGGCTATGATGTGGGGTATCGTTACTCCGGCTGCTCACGGCGGTATCTTCGTAATGCCGATGTCCACGAACCCGGGTCTCTGGATCCTCTGCTTAGTTGTCGGTTCCGTCATCACAGGTGTTACGTATGCATTCTTCCGTAAGACTCCGGAAGTCAAGGAAGAAGAGATCACTGATCTCGATATCGACCTCTAATCACACAATAACTATTCCTTTCGAAAAGACGGCAGCTGATCAGCCGTCTTTTCTGTTATACTATTATTGACATATGTCAGAAATGGAGGAAGTATGCCGAGACCCTGCCGCTGCAGAACGATCTCAAGATTTCCGGATCACTGGAATTTTCATGCGGATCATTCCGAGAGGAAAGATGAGATCCTGATGAGTTTAGATGAATATGAATGCATCCGTCTGATCGATCAGGAAGGACTCTCCCAGGAAGAGTGCGCTTCCAGGATGAATGTTGCCCGCACGACAGTGACGGCGATCTATGAGAGTGCCCGAAGAAAACTTGCGGAACTCCTCGTCGAAGGAAGACCTCTGCGCATCAGCGGAGGAGCCTACCGCCTCGTTTCTGAAAAGAAGATGGTAATACGGAAGAAAGGAAATGATATCATGCGTATCGCAGTAACTTACGAAAACGGAATGGTCGGCCAGCACTTCGGCCATACAGAAGAATTCAAACTCTACGACATCGAAGAAGGAAAGATCGTCGACTCTCAGGTCATCTCCACTAACGGCCAGGGACACGGCATGCTGGCAGGGGTCCTGAAGGAAGCGGAAGCAGACCTGCTGATCTGCGGAGGCATCGGTATGGG
>JAZPYW010000137.1:0-25264 GCA_045544415.1 Erysipelotrichaceae bacterium | reverse complement strand
AGACGGCGACGAGGAAGGACGACCACACGGTCCTCTGAAATCCTTCATGGTTGTTTTCACCGAAATAGTAGCCTGCGATCACACCAGCCCCTAAAGAGATACCATTAAAAAAATTGATCATCGTTGAGCATACAGAAGAAGTGCATCCTGCTGCAGCCAAAGCTTCCTGACCAATATAATTCCCTACAACGACGCTATCTACGGTGTTATATAACTGCTGAAACATGTTTCCCAACAGCAAAGGAATAGAAAAAAGGAAAACCTTCTTCCATATCGTTCCGTGCGTCATGTCGATCGTTTTTGCAGCCATTACTTCATGTTTTTCCTTATGTAAGCCTGATCGATCATATTTGCAGCTGCACCACCTGCAGCCATCAGAAAGGCTCCCAGAGCTAAGAGACCTAAGGACAGGAAAGGCTTTTGTACGGCAAATGCACAAACAGCTCCTATAGCGAGCCCGTATCCTATTACCCTGCCTATGATCGCTGCAGCCGTAGCCTGAGCTGTATCATGTTTGATCTTAAAATATTCTTTTTCTTCATTCATAATGATCCAAGTTTTGGACAGCGACGCGGCGGAACGTCGCTGTCCTGTAAGAAAAGAAGTTTTCTGAAAAAAGGTTAATTATCGATCTCTATGTCGATCACAGCTTTTTTCTCCCGGATCGATAAGCCAAATTTACTTTCTTTTGGATCTTTGTGAGCCGGAGAGACCTGGAATTCTTCCAGAGCCTTCAGATCATCGAATTCCATAACTACGGCAAAATCATAGATATCATTGCCGTGACGAAGCGTCGGATATACGCTGATAGAATTCATCATCGGAGATGCTTCCTTCATGGAATGGAACCTTTTTGTCAATCGGTCCATGTTTTCCGCAAGGATCTCAGGTGTTTCTTTTGCTTCCGGTTTCAACATCCATAAAACGATATGTTTGACCATGATCATTCCTCCTTCAGCTGTGAATAGAACTTCACGACATCCATTACATCATCAGGTATCTTTCCGTCAAATACCTCTTTGATGCCCGTATCGTAAGCCCACATCAGTTTCTTATAAGAAGCATCAGACATCGTGTGATTCAGGCCGGCGTTTTCCAGCATCTTCGCTACATCGCCCACTTCCTGTGCACGACGATACGAATGGACCACATTTGTCCTTAACATTCTGGCGAAGTTTGTTTCTGGATTCTCTTTTGTGAGGATATGGACGATAGAGCCTTTCACTTCATCCAGAACTCCGTAATAGTATGCGGAACTATATGTTTCGATCAATAGCGCTTCAAGCCCCTTAGTAAATATACTGCGAAGTATCTTCAAGCTGGATCCACGGCCGACAGTTTCCGAGATGAACCTTGTGTTCATACCACATTCGTTCAAAGTCTTTACGAGCCATTCTGCTTTCGGTCCAGACATGACGACTTCTACACGGACACCTCCATTGAGCGGAGATCCCATGATCCCTCCATCACAGAAATCGACACCTTTTGCAAGCATCATCTCTGAGATCTCCTGTTTGATCTCCGGAACAGCCGAATTGATATCGACATACATCTGTCCCGGTCTGAGATACGGAAGATACTGCTCAGCTGTAGAAACAGCACGGGAACAGCTGGTGGCCGCGATCACGATGTCGCTTCCATAGATGACATCTTCCGGTTTCTCAACCAGACGGACATTATGCTGTCTGCATCTTTCTTCTTTATCGGCAAATTCTTCTAATCCTAAACGTGAATCATACCCGACAACTGCTGCTTTTCCGAAATCCGAGACTCCGGAAGAGAATCTGCTTCCAACATCACCGAGTCCTACAAATCCTATCTGCATCAGTCGGCCTCCGTGTCGTAATCGATCACTGCATTTCCTTCACGGATCTCTCCGTTGAACTTTTTATACTGATCATGTACAGGACTCTTTAGGAACTCTTCCAGATCATTTTTATTGCGGAACGTGAAGATCTTGCACATGTCGTATCTAGTGTTCCCTACAGTAAAGCCTCGATGAACTTCCGCATCGACCATTTTCGGAAAATCATTGAGAAGATCCTCTGTCATAGCTTTCGTCAGACGATAATTCGTTTCTTTATCGTTCCCGCATGCGAAATCTTTCAATTTCCATAATGTAATGTGTTTGATCATATTACTTTACAAAATCTTCCTTTCTAGGATATTCGAAGGTATACTGCGGCAGACTGGTTAGATGGAATGGAACGAATGGTGTTTCTTTCAGTTTCTCCATGTCGATGTCTACTCCCAGACCCGGATCAGTCGGAAGCTCGATAAATCCATGGTCTATCGTAAGTTTCTTGCTGGCGACTGCATCGCAACCAGGTCTGATGTTTACGAAACATTCTGCGATCGTAAAGTTCGGAATGACCGCAGACATATGAACGGTCGCAGCTAGACCTATTACTGAGCTGTTGTAATTGTGAGGCGAAACCTGCACATTGTACGCTTCAGCCATTGCTGCAAGTTCCATCATGCCAGTGATCCCACCTGTACAACATGTATCTGGATTGATATAATCTGCACAATGTGCATTCAGAACGTTTTTGAACTCTGCTTTTGTATAGCAGGTCTCTCCGGTCATGACCGGCATCGTCACTTTCTGGCGGACTTCTGTGATCGCATCAAGATTATCAGAATGACACGGTTCTTCTAATAAGAACGGGTCGAATTCAGCGATCCTGTTAGCGAAGTGTACTGCATGATACGGAGATAGACGGCGGTGTACTTCGATCAAGAGGTCAAAGTCTCTGCCTACCGCTTCACGGACCGCTTTTACGTTTTCAACTGCATAGTCTTCTTCTTCACGTGTCAGCTGTTCTCTCCAAGGCCCACGGAAAGGGTCCCATTTGATAGCATTCCAACCCTCTTCCTTAAGTTTCAGAACACGGTCGACAGTTTCTTCTATCGTATTGGCACCTTTCCACCATCCGTTCGCATATGCACGGATCCGTTCACGGTGTCTTCCGCCTAAAAGATTGTAGACCGGCTGATTTGTATATTTTCCGATGATGTCCCAGGAAGCGATCTCTAATGCACTGATCACAGAGAAAAGATCACAGGAACTTCTCTTGATCGCATAATCGTTATACAGCATGGAACGCATATGACGCACATCGAACACATTCCTTCCCAGCATGACTTCTGTAACGCCATCCAAAAGGCTCTTCGTGATCTGCTCTTTACCGCGCACTACGTACGCTTCTCCCCAGCCATATACGCCATCATCAGTAGTCATCTTACAGAGAAGAATATTCTTCCCGGTACCTGGATAAAATAAATAGCTTTCAATACTCGCGATTTTCATAAAATTTGCCCTCCTATTGTAAACTGTGTTTTACGGCATTTTTTGCGTTTTCCATCGATTCAGTTGCATATGGACATGCTACCAAGTGACCCGGCTCAACTTCTTGAAGACTTATCGGGTTTCCTTTTTTGCATTCTTCTTTCGCCATCCAGCAACGTGGTGCGAAGCGACATCCCGGTTCGGGATTGACCGGACTCGGTACATCTCCCTTCAATACGATCCTTTCGACTTTTTTATCTACATTCACCTTAGGAACTGCCGAAAGGAGAGCGATCGAATACGGATGCATCGTATGTTTGAACAACGTATCTGTATCTGCGATCTCGACGATCTGTCCTAAATACATGACAGCGATACGATTCGAGATATGACGCACGACGCTCAGATCGTGGGAAATGAATAAGTAGGAATAGCCGTGTTCTTTCTGCAGATCGATCAGCAGATTGATTATCTTAGCTTGAACAGATACATCCAATGACGAAACTGGCTCGTCACATACGATAAATCGCGGATTCAATGACAGGGCTCTAGCTATCCCTACGACCTGACGCATACCTCCATCCAATTCATGAGGATAATGATCCAAGAGGTTCAATGGGATCCCCGTCATTTCGCATAAACTATTCACTAGATCATCGATATTCTGACCTTTAAAATCATTTTTATGGACCTGATAAGCCTCACTCAATATCTGTTTGACTGTTTTTCGAGGATTCAGTGAAGAATAAGGATCCTGAAATACGATCTGCATCTTCTGACAGTATTTCTTCTGTTCTTCGCCCTTCAACTTGAAGACATCTTCCCCCTCATACAGCAATTGACCACCAGTAGCCGGAAGCAGGCGCATAACGACGTTCCCGACAGTACTTTTTCCACAGCCGGATTCACCTACCAGACCGAGTGTTTCACCTGGGTAGACTTCAAAACTCACATCATCTACAGCGTGAAGTGTCTTGGTCTTAGAGATCGTAAAGTGTTTTTTAAGATTGATCGCCTGGACAAGAGGCCTGCGTTTTTCTTTGATTACTTCTGTCATAATGCTTGATCCTCTGTTTCTTCATGTGCAAAACAAGCTACATAATGGCCATCGTTTAGACGGATCATTTCTGGCTTATTCTCCTGACATCTTTTTTTGCATTGTTCACATCGAGGATGGAAATGGCACCCTGATGGAAGATTCTGAGAGTCGGCGATCAATCCCGGGATCGCATGGAGACGTTCCTGTTTCTTTTCGAGATTCGGTAACGCATTCAATAGACCACGGGTATAAGGGTGAGCAGGATTCGAGAACACTTCCTTAACGGTTCCATATTCAATGATCCTACCAGCATACATGACAGCAACTTTCTGGCACAACTCGGAGATGATACCGAGATTGTGAGTGATCATCAGCAGAGATGTTTTACGCTTGTGCTGAAGATCCGCCATAAGTTCGAGGATCTGCGCCTGTATAGTGACATCTAGTGCCGTAGTAGGTTCATCAGCTATCAGCAGTTCTGGATTACATGCAATACCTGCTGCAATACCTACTCTCTGGCGCATACCACCGCTAAACTGGCCTGGATAGTCCCCTGTTCTGTATGCAGGGATGCCCACCTGTTCCAGTAGTTCTCCCGCTGCCTTCATTGCATCTCTTCGGTTCATTCCTCTATGTACTCTCAGCAGAACAGCAATCTGTTCACCGACAGTAAATACCGGATTCAAAGAAGTTAGAGGATTCTGGAAGATCATTGCGATCTTGTCTCCACGCTTATCGCGGATCTGTTTTTCGGTCATATCCAATACAGACTGGCCGTCATAACTGATAGATCCTCCGGTGATTTTTGCGTTTTTAGGAAGAAGGCGAAGCAACGATATAGCTGTAGTCGTCTTTCCTGCTCCAGTCTCGCCTACCAGACCGAGAGATTCACCCTTATGAATGACTAGATTCACTCCATTGAGTGCATACACTGTTGCACGTTCTGATTTATAGGTGACACTCAGATCTTTGATTTCTACCAATACTTCCGGTTCTTCTTTCACCTGATTTGTATTCCTGATATCTTCCATAGATCCTCCTAATATCTCTTCGGATCTAAGATATCTCTTAATCCGTCACCTATGAAATTTGAAGCAAGTACACAGAACATCAGCGCAAAACCAGCAGACATCGCTATCCACGGATATACCATCAGGAAGGATTTTCCGTCTGCGATCATATTTCCCCAACTTGGTGCAGGTGCAGCAATCCCAAGATTCAGAAAGCTCAATGCCGATTCCAACAGTATCGCCTGGCCGAATTTTTCCGATGCGATGATAATGATATCTGTCGTCACGTTCGGCAGGATCTGTGTAAACATGATATGGGCATTCGATGCACCGATAGCTTTGGATGCTTTTGAATATTCCATTTCCTTAGCGATAATGACATTGTTGCGTGTCAGCTTACAGAATTGGACCCATCCGGTAAAGCAGAGCACGATGATAAGGTTCACGATACTCGATCCCAACACCGCCATGACAGCGATACCGAGGATCAGGTTCGGGATGGCGAGTATGATATCACATAGTCTCATAATGATCGTGTCTACTATTCCACCGAAATAGCCGGCCAAGAGGCCCATCGTCGTCCCGACGACGATTTCGATGAATACGACGATCAGACCGATCTTCATCGACGTACGACCGCCTTCAAGGATCCTGGCAAAGATATCGCGTCCTAAGCTGTCCGTTCCCAGGATGTGGCCCTGGAGCCCTCTAGAAAACCATTCAGGTGCTTTATTCATTTCCAGAAGAGAGTTCGTCGTCGCATCATAAGGGATCAGATTCGGAAAGATCCATAGTATCAGAAGTAGAGAAAGCATAATGATGATGCCAGACATAAAGAATGGATTCTGTCTCATTCTTTTAAATAATGTTTTTCTATTCATGCCTTCCCTCCTATCTAAGTTTGATTCGCGGATCGATCAGAGAATTGATGATATCGACCGCAAAGTTGATGATAGCAAACATAGCGCCGGACAAGAGAAGAAGAGCCTGTACCAATGCATAGTCTCTCTGATTTACAGCAGTGTTCAGCAGCTGCCCTAATCCCGGCCAAGAGAAGATAGCTTCAACGATGATCGTTCCTGCCAACATTGTCCCGAAACGCATACCGACCAGGGTCACGACCGGACACAAAGCGTTTTTAAATGCGTATTTCCAGCGAACGACTAAAGGGTGGATCCCTTTTGCGTATGTAGCTGTTATGTAATCCTCATGAAGAGTATCGATCATACCAGACCTCGAAATTCTGGTCACCTGGGCAGACATCTGCCAACCCAGTGTCATGACCGGCAGGACATAGCTCTTCCATCCCCCTTCCATTCCGATAGAAGGAAGCCAGCCAAGCCATACCGAGAAGATATAGATGAACACTACAGCCTTCCACATATTCGCCATAGATTGGCCCAGAAGTGCAAATAACGTCGCAAAGAAATCGATAACAGTGCCCTGATGTGAGCCGGCAATGATTCCAAGAGGGATCGCTAAAATGCAGCCAAACAAGACCGTGATCGAAGCTAACTTCAATGTATTCGGAAAACGGGACTTTATCAGATTTATAACCGGCATGCCGTAGGAAGTAGACCTTCCCAGATCACCTCGAAGAATATTTCCAACATACTTCAGATATTGAACGATAAGAGGCTGGTCAAGACCCAAACTCTTCTCGATCGCCGCTATCTCTGCATCTGTCGCGCCATCGCCGGCCAACAGCAAAGCAGGATTCCCTCCTGCTAAACGGATCAACAGGAAGGCAATGATCGATACAAAAAACAAAACGATCAGTGTTTGACCAAGCCTTTTTATAATATATTTCAGCATTTGTTACCTCCTGAGAAACAGATACAATGAGGGCGCGATGGCTTAACTGTCATTGCGCCCTTGTCTTACAATGCCGCTACTTGGCTTTCGATGCGTCGTAATCTACGTACTTCACGGAGTACATAGTATCTTTCCACATCTCAATATTGACGACGCCCTTGTTGATCGCTTCTGTCTGGACCAGATAGTACAGAACAGTATGAGGAGCAGAAGTTTCTCTCATCATCCGGACGAAATCTCTGAGCATAGCGTTTCTAGTCGGGATATCTAGCTCTGTTAAGATCTTGTCGACCAGTTCCATCATTTCCGGATTGTCGTATTCGTGTTTATGAGCATCCGTAAGTACTTTCATGGAAAGGTATTTCGATAAGTCGGCACCCATCAGGTTATCGTTCATCAGGAAGACTTCATAATCACCGCTCTTGCGCAGTTCGGTGAGTTTTGCCGATTCGATCGTTTCCGCTTTGGTATTGAAGCCTACTTCATTCAGCATCTGAGAGATCGCCAGGATCTGATCTTTACCTTTAGCTAAAGATGTACTCGTATAGATCGTGATCTCATGACCGTCGTAGTTACTCTTAGCAAGCATTTCTTTCGCTTTTTCCGGATTGTATTCGTAATTCGGGATCGAAGGATCGTAACCGTCGAGGTTTGGAAGCAGAACACCGCTGGACAGTTTCGCATCTCCGCTGAAGATCGTTTCGCAGATCAATTCACGATCGATCGCGTAGTCGACAGCCGCTCTTGCGTAATAGTCGGCGAATGCACTATCGCCTGCACAGTGATATCCTAAATAGATCCAGTTCTGGGTCTCTGTAGTGATCAATTCGATCTCGTCATGTCCGGCGTACATGCTCAGCAGGTCTTTACTGATACCACCGTTTACGATATAAGCGTCTAAGTCACCAGAGATATGGGAAGTGATCGCCGTAGATACTTCGGTCAGGAATCGGAAATAGATCTCTTTGATCGTTGGATCATAAACACTCTTGTTCCAGTAATCATCATTCTTGACCAGGTGGAGATACGCTCCATCGACCCATTCATCAAACTTCCACGGACCAGTTCCATATAATTTCTGAGCATTCCAGAAATCTTCTCCGAATTCCGCATATGCTTCATCCGGAAGGATAGGAGTCATAGCAACAGAGATCAGCGTAGTCGCGAACGGCTGAGTCGTTTTGATCTTTACTGTATAATCTCCATCAGCTTCAACTGATTCAAGATAAGTCCAGTAAGAACTTCTTACATTCAAACTTTTCTCGTTAAGCAGACGTGTATAAGTAGTAACGACATCAGCTGATGTAAACGGTTCTCCGTTGTGGAATGTCACGCCCTCACGAAGTTTGAATACCCATGTCATATTGTCATCCTCGACATGCCATTCTGTAGCTAAGCAAGGAGTAAAAGTACTCTTTGTGCCTTCGTGGTCATATTCGATCAAAGGCTCAAATACCGCATAGTCATAAGCTCTGGCAGAGTTCGAAGATCCATTCAGAGGATCGAGACCAACGATATTGGAATTAAGTCCGATATTCAGTACAGTCTTTGTTTCTGCTGCTGGTTCATCTTCTTCGCCTTGTTTTTCACCGCTGCAGCCGGAGAACAGAGTAAGCGCCAGTAAAAGCGTCAGCAATAGAGCAAAAGTTTTTTTCATTTTTATTTCTTCCTTTCACTAAATATTTACGTCATATCCGAGCTTTCTTGCTTTATCACCGAAGTTATTCTTTGTCCATGAATCGATTCCCTGTTGGAACATTTCACGTGTTTTAACTTCTTTGGCAAGTCTTGCAAGCGATTTTTCGAGAATATCTGCTGCGATCTCTTTTGGAACGACTACTACGCCATCATCATCACCGAGGATAATGTCGCCTGGATTCACGATCTGACCTCCGATCGCGATCGGATAATTCACCTTCCCAAACTTTTCCTTGCTCGTACCATTCACACAATGGCCTTTGCAGAAAATCGGGAAGCCGATCTCGTTTACGGTCTCTCCATCTCTAGCGCAGGTGTCAAGTACCAATCCTTCAACACCGCGAGCTTTGCACAATGTTGCTAAGCAGTCTCCAAATGGCCCCTGCTGTTCATAACCTCCCATTGTGCAAACGATGACATCTCCCGGCTGCGCCACATGGATCGCAGCGTGAAGGGTCAGATTGTCCATTTCTGGACATTCACATGTCACAGCTGTTCCGCAGACTTTCATTCCTGGATAGAATTGCCGAATCGTGTAATCAAGGTTCCCTTTGCAACCCATTGCTTCATGCGCTGTTGCCACAGAGACCTTTCGGAATCCTTCGACGATTTCTTTCTCAGGCTTCTGGTAGTCCAAAACCACTAATCCCATCTCATTCTTCCTCCTTTATTATGTATTTTGAATGATTGTTTTATTTCGAAACATTTACAATCAAATCATATTTCTATACGTTTTATTTTGCAAGATTCTAGTTCAATTTATTCAAAAATCGACTATTTCTGTACTATTATGGAGCATTGGTGTTTCTATTTGCAACACATAGGTTTTGAGTTCCATATCAGAACTGATGCGCTATGATGGGCTTCTATACATTTTGATCGCAGAGATCTGCTTTTGTTTTCACAAAGAAAAAGCAGAAGAGGCATTGCCCATTCTGCTTGATGTTCATATGTATCCCTGTTTCTGACAGATCACTTATTAGCCAGTTTTCGCCAAAGAGTTGTTCGGGCGATCCCTAACCTGTTTGCAGCTTTAGAATAGTTTTCACCTTCATCTTTAAACACACGTTCCATGATCTTCAACTCTATTTCGTCAAGGGTTCCGTTTAGTTCTAATGAACTGTCAGAGATCGCTGGTTCTCTATCCCGTAATACCGATCGCACTTCGTCCGTCTGTATGTTCGTTCCTCTTGCCGAAAGGACCATTTGACCAACAGCTTGCCGAAGTTCTTCAAAATTTGTTTTCCAGGAATGGCTTAAGAGGAGCTTCATAGCTTCTTCATCGATCTTAACTATTTGCTTTCCATACTTTCGGTTGTACTCGATCAGACTCAGATTTACAAATCTTTCCATCTCTCTTTCTGTATAATCGACATCAGAGATATGGAGACGAAGAAGGAAGAAAGAAATAAAGCTATTATCATAGTTTTTAGGATTTCTCAACAATTCAGGAGAGGCTGTACAAATGTACCTGAATCTTTTGTCATTCCGATCGCCAATCATTTTAAAGAGGGCATGCTGGACCTCGGAATTGACAAATTGAATATTGCCTAAGCACACAGTCCCTCCTTCCGGCGCAAGAGAATCATCAGCATCGAGGCGTAATTCTTTAAGTGCTTCGACCGGATCTGCTAATCTGCAATCGATATTAATGAACGCCTTCTCCCACTCATTACTGCACTTATGGATGCAGTTAGCGATCCTTGTCTTTCCTATGCCCGGTAGACCAATCAGTAATATCGGATCATTGACTCTACTGAAAACTACAGCTTCATCGATCGTCCTTTTATCGTAGATGCCGCAATACCCAAACAATTCTGAAGTGCCTTGGACTCCTGTATTTCTTCTATCGATGCTGATTCCCCTGCCGATCCTCTCAGAGATCCTGCGGCTTGAGATCTGAACAATGACTCCGTCATCGTTCGGTTCATCACTTGGGATGAAAGTTATTTTATAAAAAGTATTATCTTTTTGGTAGAAGACCGTTTGCTTTGATGAACTGTTATTTGGCTGATATAAAGAACGAAGCTCCGGCACTGTAAGACCTATCTCGTCAATCTTTCCGCTTCCGTATAATATATCTCTGGACTTATCCATATAACAGGTCAAAACTGGGCTTGCTTTTAACATCAGACTCATGATGTCTGCTTTTCTCTTTGCCGATTCAAAAGATTGTTTTAACCATTTTGCCGTATTGAACGCAGTAGTGACGCTCTCTTTTCCTGAAGTGATCAACATCGCATTGATGCCTACTTCACGGGCGATCCTATGTGTTACCACATCTCCGAGAACCAACTGATAACCTTCTGAGACCAGTTTCACAATAGTAGAACGGATCTCGTCCCTTGAATTGACCGTAAAGATATCAATATCATCGACAGCCATGAGTGTAAGTACGCTGTTGGCATTAGCTGTGATCTTTTCGTAGCCCACTATCGCTTTTTTTCCGGAGATCGCAGTAGCCATTTTGATCGCACGCATATAGTCGTAACCGGATATCTCGATATTTACGACAGGGATCGTTAAGATATGCTTTAACAACTCTGTCGTTCCTCCGCGGGAAACGATGATATCATACCCATCTTTTTCAGCCTGAACACCAAATTCCAATTTTTTCGGAAGTTCTCCAACTTTGATCGTGATGTCAAATTCATCTGAGTATTTTTCCGAAACTTCTTCCACTACACTGGATAATCCTTCATAGGGAACGATTGCCATTAATCTTGTTTTGTTCATATTAGCTTACCTACTATCATGATTATGTTCTATTTTGCACTATTTTACAACTATTATCTTATAATGATACATAATAATCGAACATAGTATTGCAAATTAAAACAGTTTTTTAAAGAATAGCATTTGATATATCAATTACAGCTCTATCAAATACTGAACGTCAGCTAAAGTTATAAAAAAATCTATGCCAAATCACAAGCATAGAATCTTTTATTCGCAAACAGCTAAAAAGGCATGTATTACTTTTTCTTATAAGTTTTTCACCCTGCTCTTCAGTTTCTTCACTACCTCAAACAGTTCTCTCGGTAATACAAAGTTCTGGGTAAAGGCATTTATTACGATCCCCTTAACTTCTTTTTCGTTATTCTCAGCTAGAGTAATTGAATGCATGAAACTATGCTCCACTTTAGAGAAACTATTTCCATACTCACCCATCTCATCTGCTGATGTAAATACCGGGAAGTAGTATCCTGTATCGTTCTGTAATATATCCGGGATCATACGTATATGGTCCTTGGCAGAAAATTCTTTTCCTATCAATTCACTGAAATCCGTCTTATCCGGATCCCCTATCAGTTCCTCTATTCTCTTCTGATCCATCTCAGAGAATACTGCTCTGCACGGGATCCATACATCAGAGTCTCTTAACAGTTCTAATACTTCAAAGAGATTCTCCTGATTCCAGTTATCCAGAGCTTTCTGTATCGTCTCTTTCAGCAGTACTCCGCCCTTCAGATCTTCTTTGCTTAACTCTCTATCAGGATCGAGATCAGAGAAACAGAACACCGTTCCATCTTCTTTTGTACCTGCATAGAAAGCAATCGTATCGTCTGTATGATAACCGAAGTCCTGTCTCGGTTCACTCATCAGTTTCCCTATGAAGCAGTGGTCTCCTATTCCTTCTATTCTGAGCACACACAGCTCTTCCTGAAGGCTCTTTTTTCTTAAAATGACCTGTACTTCATCCGGATAGAAAGGATCTCTCAGAGGGTCTAAAAAGGCCATATCTCTGGTATCGTTTATCTCTTCATTCTCTTCATAGATATGTAAAGAATCGATCTTCTTCTGATAGTTGCTGATATCTCCATCTACTGTCTCTATCTCATCGATATCCTTCAAGTCTTCTGCTTTCAACTTAACGGACACTTCATCATTCGTCTGAAAGAAAGAGTATGAGCTCTTCTCTTTCACGACGCCGCATGCGAGTACTTCCAGCATCAATCCCTTCTCATGATCGACATAGGCATAAGTCAATAATCTGTTGCATCGGTCATTGCCCGGAAAGTCCCGTACTTCATTACGTAAGGAATAAGACGGTAATACTACGAGTTTATGATAAACAGTTCTGAAATCGATATCGTTGTAGATCATTCTTCTAATCCTCTTTCTGCCCACTATTAAAATATCACTTTTAATTGGATAAAAAACATGCCCATCCCTCTAATGATTTCTGCTTTAAATGTAAAACTTAACGCCATGTTTTCTCGGTATTTACTCTTACAGACTTGCGTTTAACCTTACAGATACGAGTTAATGGAAGTGACAGATATCCGTCCGGAAAGGAGTTTTTATGAAACATCTTTCCCTGAACGACAGGATCCTCATCGAGAAATATCTGGATGACGACCTCACTTTCGCATTCATATCCCGAAGGATCGGAAGATCGCTTTCTACGGTATCCAGAGAGGTGAAGAATCACCGTTCCTTTACCGGAGACTATGACCGTCTCTCCCCTAACAGCTGTTCCCGATACCGGAGCTGCCTGAGAAGGAATCTCTGTCCTACCGAATCGATCTATACCTGTCAGAACCGCTGTAAGTTCTGTCAGGAGTACGACTGTAAGAGTCTGTGTCCGGAATTCGATCCCGCTGCCTGCGAAGCGCTCGATAAACCTCCTTATGTCTGTAACGGCTGTCCCAAAGAAAAAGAATGTAAAAAGATCCACGCCTACTATTCTGCTGGATCAGCCCACAACCGCTATCTGAAACTGCTGAGCGAATCCAGACAGGGAGTGAGAGCTTCGATGGAAGAACTTGAGAAGATCGATAAGATACTCGCTCCCCTGATCCTCAAAGGCCAGTCGATCAACCACATCTTCGTGACCCATAAAGAGGAGATAGGACGCTGTGAAAAGACGATCTATAACTATATCGATCTGAATGCCTTTTCTTTCCGGAATATCGATCTTCCCAGAAAGGTCCGCTACCGTCTGAGACATCCCCAGAAGATCGCAACGAAAATGGAATACGAATACCGCAAGGGAAGAACGTTCGACTGTTTCCGTTCCTATATGGAAGAAAATCCTTCTTTGGACATCGTAGAGATGGACACTGTCAAGGGAGCCAGAGGAAGCGGAAAGAAGGTGCTGCTTACCTTTATCTTCCGGAAAACCAACTTTATGCTTATATTCCTTCTTCCCGACGGTACGCAGCAGAGTGTCTGCCGGATCTTCGATTATCTCAGTGACGGTCTGGGGCTGACAATATTCCGGAAACTCTTCCCGGTGATCCTGACAGACAACGGTGTGGAATTCAAGGGGTCCCACGGGCTGGAGTTCGCCGGTTCCGGTGTCCGCAGGACCAGACTGTTCTATTGCGATCCGCAGGCTTCGTGGCAGAAGCCTCACGTAGAGAATAATCACACTCTGATACGGCGCATCATTCCCAAGGGAACTTCTTTCTCCTTCCTGGACGACCGGAAGGTCCGTCTGATCACGGAACACATCAATTCCGTTCCCAGAGAAATGTTCGACAACCGTACGCCGTTCGAGCTGATGACTTCTCCGGAAGAGAAAAAACTGCTGGAATTCCTGAAGCTCTCTCCTGTCCCCCATGACGAAGTGCTTCTCAAGCCGGCTCTTCTGAAGAAGAAATAATCACCTGTTTTATCGGACCGGATATCTGTCGATGCCGAAAAACCAGAATTGCGTTCAGTTTTACACACTTACCGGCCGCAATATTTTGATTATGGCCTGAAATAATAGAATCCTGCAGTTTTCATCTTTATTATATCTGTTTTAAGGCTGTTTTCGGACGTTTTGAAGAACGTTTATCTTTCGACCATACAGATGTTGCGTTGAGTTTTTCAGGTAGCGTAATGATTTCTGCTTTTTATGATACAGATAAGCTCTTTTTCCGGTTTAAATGATACCCTTCGGTACGAGCAGGATCAGCAGCAGAGCTACCGTGATCCATACACTTAACAGAAAGGTCCTCTGGTCTTTCTGTTTCATGAAAGGCACGAAATTCGATGCCAGAAAGAACGGGATATAAGTCGTCACAAAGACCGGCAGAACGCCCCACCACTTATAGACCCAGATGAAGGAATGATTGGAAGTTCCTGCCAGAAATGATTCAAACAGGGCAAACAGTAAAGCCATAGACAAAGCCCCTACCAGCTTATTCTTCGTAGTCGGTTTTTTCGGCAGCATCTTGTAGGAGATGATCCCGGCTAAGGAAAACATCATCGAGAGTTCCCAGCAGACCCCGATCAGCAGAATGAAGGTCGTAGACTCATTGGATACGGCCCAGAGAGGATAGCCGGTGAAATGAGCGATCAGGGCATTGGCGATCTCATAGAGCCAGTGGACCCCGTACAGGGCAAATCCCGCAACGATGGCCTGATAGTTCTTATTGGAATACTCCGTCCAGTAGACATAGAAGACGACAGCGAGGATGAAGATAAACGTCCAGTTGAAGTTCTCTGTACTGCGTACGAGAATAGAGCGAACGAGTTCCATGGATTCTTCCGAACCGTTTCCCCAGAATACGAACATGATATTTCCTTCTTTCTTCTATATTCAGTATAGTATGCACTGCTGTACCAAGGAAAGCAGGAGTACAGCTTCGCGTGATTTCCATCTCCTCTATAGGAGGTGAGAATATGCTGTCGGTAATATATTGGTTCTTTACATCTGTGCTGATACCGGTGAAACTGATCATCAAGTTTCTGACGTGGTTATTCAAAAGATAGAAGTTCCCTTCTATCTTTTCTTTTGAGTATATGAAAACCGGATCATCTGATCCGGTCCTGTTCATTTGATACTTGCTAGTGCTTCTTCCATCGTCATGCCGCTGTAATCCTGAGCTGAGAATATGCGTCCTGATCTCTTATCATCCAGGAATACACCGACCAGTACACCCGGTAAGGCACTCTCCGGAGCATTCGGCGCATGAGGACCTCCCAGATCTGTACGGCACCATCCCGGATCTGTGAGATTGATCATAATATCGGTTCCTTCATAATCTTTCGCAAGATCTTTTGTGACTTTATTCAAAGCTGCTTTGGCAGCAGAATATCCTGCCTGTTCCGGTTCCCGGTCGATACCGCTCGTCGTATTGACGATGCGTCCGAAACCTCTCTCCTTCATTCCCGGAAGAAAGTGATAACAGATCAGCATCGGAGCGGTCGTATTTACTTTGAAACTGATATCGTAATCCGAATACGGTGTATTCAGATAATCTGTTCGATAGGCGATCTGCAGACCGGCATTATTGAGGATGATATCCAATGTTATTCCCAGTTCATCGATCTTCCGGCACATCTCCAGGACCTGATCGCTGTCAGAGAGTTCTGCCTCTACAGCCTCTGTTTCTATACCATAGGCCTTTACTTCTTCCAATGTCTTTTTCAGATGCTCCGTGCTCCTGCTGTGAAGAACGAGATTGCATCCCCTCTTTGCCAGATACAGTGCCGACAGATATCCGATACCCCGGCTTGCCCCGGTGATCAGAGCCCACTTTCCTTTTACATCGATCATACTTATGACTCCTTTTTTATACTATACTGTCTTTCTTATCCAAAAGAAAAGTCATGGACTTCAGCAGCGGCTTTCTGTAATAGAGACGGTGTTATACTGTCAAACTTATCATTAAACTGCCGATATATCTATTCTTATATTATGTTGATTTCCTCCAATTACTACTATATAATGATAGTAAGTGGAGGAAATATGATAAGAACGATCGAAGATCTATTATATGAATACCGAGATTATGCCAATCCCTATACCAAGATCGGCAGAATGGAAAAACAGGGCGGGATCATACGTCTGAAAAGAGGTCTATATACTGACAGCGATCATAACGATCCTCTTCTGTTTGCCCAGTTTTTATACTCCCCTTCATACATTTCCTTTGAGACTGCTTTATCTTATCATGGCATGATCCCTGAAAAAGTAACTGTCATCAGATCGGCTACGCTCCGTAAAAACCGAAGCAGGGAATTTACGAATCATTTCGGTGTATATCTGTATGAAGACATTCCAGAAAAGGCATTTCCCTACGGGATAGAGTCGATCCCATACGACAGCTATGCGATCCCTATTGCATCAAAGGAGAAGTGCCTGACCGATTATCTGTATAAGATCGCTCCTCAGCGTTCTCAACGCGATATCCGCAGTCTTCTGTTTGAAGACCTCCGACTCAACGAGAATGTATTTGCGTCAATGGACTTTGAGGTCCTGAAGGACCTCTGCGATCTGTATCGCTGCAGCACAACAAAAACCCTGAAAAGATGCATTGAAAAAGAATATCTAAGCAAATATCGATAATCGCGATCAGACAAAAAAGACAGAAATTCCCTTCTATCTTTTCTTTTGCGTATTCAAAAACCGGATCTTCCGATCCGGTCCTGTATCTGATAGATATTGGTGATTACTGACCTAACGGCATGACATCCATCGTAGGTGCATTGAAGTCCATGGAGAGGATCGTGCAGTCGTTGAAGAATTCGCTCTCAACTTCTGTTTCTTCTGTATATCCTTCCGGTAATTCTACGCCCAGGAAGTATTCCATACCGCCCTTGGCCATGTATACATGAGCTTCATCGCCGCCGATGGCCCAGCCGGTATTCTCGAACTTCTCAGCGATCAGATCGCTTACTTTCTTACCGACATAAGAATCTGTCTGTTCCTTGGTCATGACCGCATCTGTGAAGTCTACACAGTCTGTGACGTTCAGTTTCTTATAGAGTTCGACACACTTGTCCCAGTAGTCGTCAGCCATATCATCGAGTGCTTCGACCTGCTTAGCAGTCTCTTCATCGATAGAAGCCATGTACTGATAATGCTTGCCGTCTTTTTCTCCGAACAGCAGTACGACATCTCCGTAGTTGTAGATCATCGCATTCTCACTTCCGCCCATGGCATCCATCGCTTCTTCTATAGTCGCATATTCGGTATCGACATGCTTATAGTACTTGGAGTAGTCGATGATCTCATATTCCGGTAATGTCACTTCATAGTCTGTATAGTCCAGGAGATACTTCATGACCATTTCCGAAGAGGCGGACTTACTTGTAGCAGTAAAGTCCGTTACCTTGCCGTCTTTCTTATTGCCGGTAACAGTGATCTCGGCCTTTTCATCCCCTTCGCCCTGAGTAACGGTGAATACCAGATTCGTAACTCCGTCTTTCTCATTCTGTTCTGCATTGTACTTCAGAGTTCCTCCGTCATCGACATCCATGATGCCTGTGACAAACATCGCTAATCCCGTCTTGAGAGAATCTTTATACATCGGATAGGAGAAAGAATCTTCTCTGAGTTCTCCGTCTTCCCCGATATAGTAGTATTTTCCGTTCTCTTCAAATGCATAGAACTTCAGGTTGTTCATGACATCTTCCATATAGAGCTTGTTTCCGTTGACCTTCACGGTGTAGGATACAGCATCATTCAGCATAGTCGTCAGCTTGTAGTTTTCTTCCTTTTCCAGTCCGTCATAGAACTCATGGACCAGCTTTGCGGTATCTTCCTTCGTAGTGGTCTTGACTGTCTTGGATGAATCACACGCTGCCAGAGTCAACGCTAAAGCCAGGCTCAATAAAACGGTTATAATTTTTTTCATCTGATTGTTTTTCCCTTTCTTATCTGCGCTTATCTACAATATACCAAATATTGTGATTTGTCACGGCGATTTGTTTGCAATTATCCGGAAAATCCGTATCCTATCTATTGTAAAGGTGCTATATATATGCAGACATTCAACTATCACACACATACTTACCGATGCGGTCATGCGACCGGTACAGACGAAGAATACGTACAGTACGCCATCAAAGCAGGATACAAGACATTAGGTTTCTCGGATCATGCTCCCTATGAAGGACTTCCTCTTCCGAGAGTACGCATGAACTGCGAGGAACTGGATGAATACATCGCCTCGATCAAAGCGCTGAAAGAGAAATACAAAGATCAGATCGACATCAAGATCGGATTAGAGACGGAGTTCTTCCCGGAATACTTAGACAACCGGAAGGAGATGCTGACAAAACTGGATTATCTCATCCTCGGCCAGCATTCCCTCTCTCCTCATTTCGAGATGAGCTACTTCTCCGAGAATACCGACGAAGAGATCCTGGCCTACGCCGATCTCGCCTGTCAGGGAATGGAGACAGGCATCTTCCTCTATCTGGCTCATCCGGATGTCTATATGTACAAGCAGGCCCGTTTCAACGATGTCTGCAAAGAAGCAGCGAAAAGGATCCTGGAGACGGCCGCAAAGACGGACACTCCGTTAGAAGTAAACCTTCAGGGCGTATATAGAGGCAAGAGACTCTACGGCGGAGGAAAGTATGAATACAACTACCCGCACAAGGATTTCTGGAGGATGGCAGCCAAATATCCGGTACGGTGTCTTCTAGGTACCGACGCTCATTCTCCGGACCGTCTGACCGACCTCAAGCTCATCGAGGACGCTCATAAGGAGCTGAGAGATTTGCCTCTGAATTTCATTGAAAAGCCATTGCTGTAGACCTGTGAGGACCACAGGTTTTTTATTGAAAATACAGTCATAATAGGACATAAAATATAATGAAGATAATTATAGCCTAAAACATTCAAAAAGCCTTTAATAAAAGGCTTTAAATCAAGTTTTAAGCATATGGAAAAATGGTAGAATATAGGTGCAGAAGAACAGGAGGTATCTATCAAAATGAGACATCCGAAATACGGCAGACCGAACATGAATAACCTGCCATATGAACTGGGCAAAGCGATCTTTGAAGAAATGGATAAAGCTCCGAAAATCGACAGAGAGGCAAGAAGAGAAAAAGCGATTGAATTGGAAAATCAGATGAGAGAAATAATTCGTGGAGAAAAACATGAAGAATAGGAATGAGCTGTATATGGCCATTCCTATTTTAAACTCTGGTTTGACTGATGAAGAGATCCGATCTTTTTCAGTAAAGCACGAAGAAGGACTTGGTCTCGTAAAGTATCTCTGCGGTTTTGCGGAAGCTGAAGAAAGAAATGATACAATGAGAACTTACATTGTTCGAGACAACGAAACGAATAATCTTGTCGCATATTTCTCCCTTAAAGCCGGGATGATATCAACCAATGAACAACTGATTGAGAATCGTCTGTCATTCGACACAAGGCCGGGAATAGAACTGGCTAATTTTGCAGTCAATTACTCCTTTATCAGAAAGTATGAAAACTTTAAAGGAGTAGGAAGTGTAATATTTGACCTTCTGATCGTTCCGATCATAAGTAAAGTTGCAGAAAAAGTAGGAGTAAAGTATATCTATATTTTCTCGTTGCCTTTTGAACCGCTGATACAAAGATATGAAGAATACGGATTTAAAAGATTGCCAAAGGAGCAGGAGGAGCAACTTCACAGCAGAAAGAAACCTAATTACGACAGAAATTGCATCTTTATGTATCAGGTACTGCAAAGTAAACAGACGGAACAGGAGGAAACAGTTGAATGAGACATCCGAAATACGACAGACCGAACATGAATAACCTGCCATATGAGCTGGGCAAAGCGATATTTGAAGAGATGGATAAAGCTCCTAAAACCGATTGGGAGAAAAGACGAAAAGAAGCTCTGGAACTTCAGGATAGAATGATAGAAGCCAGAAACAAGGAAAACAGCAATGCATAGGAAAAATCTTTACACTAATCTATAAAGAAAGTAAAAGACTGATCCCAGGACCAGTCTTCATTTCATTATTCAGATCTTATCCAGACCGTAGCGTACGTACTGTTCTTCCGGAGCGTCGGTCTCTTCCATGAGCCTCTTCATCTCCTGTAAGAGTCTCATTTCCGTTTCCTTATCTTCGATCGCATAGTTCTCTCCGGGGTCCTTTTTAAGGTCGTAGAGCGTCGTTCCGTAACGGTTGACATCATACTTGTCTTTACTCTTTATCTTTAACAGAGGCATTCCCTTGGTGAATGAGAACGGTTTGGAGAGAGTAGCTGTACGCATCTCCTCTACCGTGAATCTCTTGGTCATATGATGAGGTTCCAATGTGTAGTTGTATACTTCATCTTTATATTCCGGAAGAGCTGCCCGCATATAGGCATAGTCTCCATCCGTGACATTGACCTGACCGGAAAAGGTACCGTAGAGTACCGCGTCATGGATCTTCTCATCCTTCGTGATGACCTGATCCAGACACTTTCCCTGAACATCCTGAGGGATCTCCTGATGGAAGTAGTTCAGTAATGTCGGCATCCAGTCGATCATCTGGACCAAAGACTCTCTTCTTTCACCCTGTACCTTATAACGGGGATCGTAGATGAATAACGGCGTATGAGCGATCTCGTTGTAGTACGGCATTTTATTCTTGCCCCAGGAACCGTGTTCCGCTAAAAGGAAGCCGTGGTCTGTGCCGACGATCAGCATCGTATCCTTCCACAGATCATACCTGTCCATGAGATCGAGGACTCTTCCCAAGGAATGGTCGCACATCGTCACTAGGGCCTGATACTGCCTGCGGCAGTGTCTGATCTCCTTTTCATTCTCCGTGACATCGCCTCTCGGCCAGTCGAAGTGATCTCCTTCGTAATCCTCCGGATACATGTCCAAGTACTTCTGAGGCACATAGAACGGTTCATGCGGATCGAAGGTCTCGATATGTAAGAGCCAGTTATCGCAGTCGTGATTCTTCTCGATGAATTCACAGCCCCTGTCGAAGACCTGTGTCTGCGGGAAGTCCTTTTCCTCTTTGATGTAGTTCCGGTTGACCCAGTCGAATCTCCAGCCGCTGGCGATACCTGTTCCCTCCTGATTGGACGGGACTCTCACGACCGGAGGGATATCCGGATCGTGAAGATCGGCCTTCCATTTATCGCCTTCCTGGCCTCTTACGATCTCCCAGGAGGAATAGCGGGTATGGTAGTTGGAACCCCCGTCTTCCCAGTAATGGAGATGATCGGATATGAGATGGGTATAGATCCCGTGATTCTTTAAGATCTCCGGCATGGAGTCATCATACGGCTCTAACGGTCCCCATTCCCGATGCAGGAAGTTGTATCTGCCGGTATGGAGCTCTCTTCTGGCCGGAATGCACGGCATGGATCCGACATAGCTGTTGTCGAAAGTGACGCTCAGATCGCAGAGTCTGTTGAAGTTCGGAGTGATCGTCGTCGCTTCTTCGTTGTAACACGGAAGATATCTGCGATTCAGTGTATCGTAAAATACGACGATCGCTTTCATAATTAGTTCTTAGCTCCCGGATAATGCGCTTCTACGAGCTCATTGACCTGTCTGGCCATATCCTTGCCGTTCATGATGTTAACGACAGGAAGGATATGTTCACCTTCATTGACCTTGATCCCGTTGAAGAGATTCTTGAGGACGAAGATGATATCAGCCCATTCTCTTTCGGAATTCATCTGTCCTAAAGAGGTATGCTTCAAGTCGGCATTGATATTGTATTCTTTTAATGCTTTCTTCAAGCTCAGTTCTGCCATGGTGGAAGTTCCCATACCGTTGCCGCATACTAAGAGGATATTCACTTTGTTGTCTGTCATATTGATCTCCTTCCTTTGAGAACTCAGGAGACTGTATGAAGTCTCCTGAAGTATTTTTCTATTCTTATTTTAGATGACTAATCCGAATGGCTTCAAGACGAGTCTGAGTACGGCGATGAGTGCCGGCCAGAAAGTCGCGAGGTCAAACATACCGGACCAGCCTACTGCCGACGGATAAGCGAGCTGAGAGATCGCCCAGACCGTACCGAAGGACTGGATGATACCGCATAATGTGCAGCAGATGATGACAGCCTTGAGACCGCCCTTCTTGTTGGCGACGACACCGACCGGACCGCCGGAGAAGAATAACGGTGTGAAGCCCGGAAGGACCATCGTGGAAGAACCTGTTGCGGCTAAGATGACCATGGAGATGATCGTACCTAAGGTGCAGAATAAGAAGCCTAAAGTTGCGGCGTTCGGAGAGAACGGCAGGATGGCTGCTACGTCGATGCCCGGGATCGCATCCGGTACGACTTTTTCCTGGATACCCTTGAAGGATTCCGTGATCTCGGCACATAACATACGTACACCCTGAAGCAGGATGACCATATACATGGAGAACTGGATACCGACCATGATCAGATAGACGACCCAGTTCGTCTTGCCGGCAAGTTCCTTGATGCCTGCTAAGCCGATCGTCGGGAAGGTGAAGGCACAGACGAAGAGTACCATCAGGATCGCAACGGAAGCGATGTTGTTGTTGAAGATGGCGAGCCAGCCAGGGAGTTTGACGGTTTCACAGTCGATGTCCTTCTTGCCGGAGAGCTTCGGAGATACGAGACCTGTCAGCCAGAGACCGAGCTGCTGGTTATGAGCTACCGTGAAGCCGCCGCCATCGGTGATATCGTCGATGATCGGAGCGACTAAAGTCGTGGAATATGCCCAGTAGATACCTAAGATGATACCGGAGATGATGACCGTTGCCACATTTCCGAATAAGAAGTTGGCTAATAAGAGCCAGAGCATCGCCTGAGAATGAGCTGTTGCCGCATTACCTGTCAGGAAGACACCTTTGGCCTTCGTCCACTTCTGGAAGAATACCAGTAAGAGGTTTACCGCAAAGCCGATGATGTAGACATAGGCCATCCAGCCGAATCTATCGCCCAGAGCTTCCTGGGATGCGGCCTTCATGGCATAGGAGTCCATGATATATCCGGATACGCCAGTCGCATTACATACGGCTTCCGTGATCGGTTTGAAGACTCCGGAGAACTGTCCGCCTCCGAAGATGATCAGCTGCAGACCGACCATAGCCGAGATCGTACCGGTGATCGTCTTGACGGAAGATTCTTTTCTGAGAAGATATCCCACCAGGACGAGTATACCGATCAGGATCGTCGGGTTCGTTAAGAACTTGTTGACGAGTACATTGATGAAATTGCTCATTTGTTGTCCCCTTTCTGCCTGAATATTCAGGCAACTTATTTCCTCGTCTTCAATATAAAAGACCCGAAACGGGTCTGTCAATCAAATTATGATTGAAAATGATTATTTTTAGATATTCATGATTGAATTTCAATCAATATCTAATTCTCTGATCTGTGCGTGGTAAGCGTTTTCTTCCAACACCCATTTTTCCTCATCTTTATCCGGCTTATCGGTGACGAGAATGACGTCTTTTGCCCGGTTTGGAGAGATGCGGTAGTAGGCCTTGCGTTCGAACTTGTCCGATCTCACTAAGCAGTACGTCGTATGGGAATTCTTGATAGCCAGATCCTTGAGGGAATCCTCATAATAGTCTGCCGATAAAAGCGAATAGTCTTCGCCGATGCCGTTGGCGCCGATGAAGGCTTTATCGAACTGATACTGCGACAGCATATGCGAAGTCTCCGTTCCGACGACCGACTGGGAATAGGCTTTATAGAAACCGCATAATAATAAGGCCTGAATGCCTTTTTCATGAAGAGCTTCGAGCTGCGGGATCCCGTTGGTGACCACGGTGATCTTCTGGTTTTCTTCGAAGTAGCGGATCATCGATAAAGTTGTCGTACCGGATCCGATATAGATGAGGTCTCCCTCCTCTACCTGGGCTGCCGCATAGGCTCCTATACCGTTCAGATCTTCTTTAAACAGGTTTTTTAAGCCTCTGGAGCGTTCATTGTCGGCATTGTCGAGTCTCTGTATCCCTCCCCAGTAACGTTTGATGAGGCCTTCCTTTTCCATTCTCACGATATCTCTTCGTATCGTCGCTTCCGAACTTCCCAGTTCTTCCACCAGGGTCTTCATATTGACGATCTCGCTGTTCTTTAACAGCTTCAGCATCTTTTCTTTGCGGTTTTCGTATTTCATACTTTCAGTTTACGATCAGAATGTCTTAAATTCAATCATTTTTTTGATTGAATTTGTATTTCGATCAAATATCTTTCAGGATCCTGAGATAACGGTCCAATCTCTCGTTCAGATAACCCGCAAACAGTTTTTCCATGGCCGTAAGATCATGACGGACATAATAGGCATCGAACGCATCGTAATACGCTGCCCTGTCGGTAAACTTGATATCGATCGGAGGATAGCCCGCTTTCATCAGTTCCAGATTCACTATAAGTCTTCCGGTCCTTCCGTTCCCGTCGATAAAAGGATGGATCCCCTCAAACAGGACATGGAACCTTGCCAGTCTGGTGACGATATGATCCGTGCTTTCCAGGTAGTTATGCAGCAGTTCTTCCATTTTCGGCCGGATCAGATAGGGCTGTACCGGTTCATGACTTGCCCCGAGGATGCGTACCGGCACTCTGCGGTAGATGCCTCTGTCTTCTCTTTTGTCTGCCAGCACCAGGTAATGGATCTGCAGGATATCTCTTTCCGAAAGAGCTTTCCCCTCCTTCAGCAGTTCCAGTACATAGTCGAATGCCTCTTTGTGTCCGATCACTTCCAGATGATCTTTCAGCGGTTTTCGATCAACAGTAAGACCTCTCAGG
>JAZPYW010000136.1:0-1608 GCA_045544415.1 Erysipelotrichaceae bacterium | reverse complement strand
AGTATCCTTCAGCATAAAATGATGGATCAGCTCAATCCGACATCGATCAATACCGTACGGGTCGTGACCCTGCTGGATAAGAATGATGTGCCTCATGTCGTATATGCCCTGCAGCGGATCGGACGAAAGGGAATGATGGTCGATAATGTCGGTGCCGGAGGTATCTATACGGTATTGTCGGAAGACGGACAGATCATCCATCCGTGCTGGTCGGACAAGACGCTCAAGACCTATACGAGCCATCCGGATTCGGGATTCCCGCTGATCGGATTCAAAGTTCCTTATTTCAGGGAAGCTCTGGATCTCTGCAAGAGAGCAGCTGTTGAAGAAAAGAGAGTGCGCTACGTCGGCTGGGATATCGCGGTCACGGATAAGGGTCCGGTCATCGTTGAGGGAAATCCTCTGCCGGGCTATGATATGTCGCAGAATTACTTTGTGACGAATAAGGATACGGGCCTGAAGCCGGTATTCGAAGAGATACTGAAATAAGTGCAGGAATGCAGCGGACTCCCGAGATCGATATGATGCCGGATATCCCCTGCAGGAGTGCACTTTTTATTCGAGATAAAAGAGGTGTGTTATGTTCAATATCAGTGATAAGAAAAGAGACGCTTTCATGCTGGAAGGCCCTCTGGCGCATAAGGGATACGACTGGTGGTGGCATTCCTTTACCGGAGTGGATGAAGAAGGAAGAGAGAAAGCGTTCTTCATCGAATTCTTTACCTGCAATCCTGCTCTGTCTCAAGAGAAAGTCGTATTGGGTCAGGATCCGGAGAATAAGAGAACGGGAAGAAGACCTTCCTATCTGATGATAAAGGCCGGATGCTGGGGTGAAGATGCGATACAGCTGCACCGTTTCTTTGCCTGGAAGGATGTAGAGATCGATAATACGGACGGCTATCATATCCATGCCGGAGACTGTCTGGCTTCCGAGACTCATCTGAAGGGGTCTGTCAAAGTGGATGACGAGAACTATGAAGAAGCGATGATGTGTGATAAGGGAGAGATGTCCTGGGATCTGACAGTCGATAAGAAGATCGCCTTCAATGTCGGCTACGGTGCATCGACTCCGCTGCGGAAGATCGAAGCGTTCGAGATGTACTGGCATGCGGAAGGAATGAAAACGCTCTATTCCGGTACAGTCACCTGCAACGGGAAGATCTACCATGTCCTTCCGGAGACGTCCTGCGGCTATGCGGATAAGAACTGGGGAAGCGATTTTACTTCTCCATGGGTGTGGCTCTCTTCCAATCATCTTACCAGCAGGATCAGCGGCCGGGAGCTGAAAAACTCCGTCTTCGATATCGGCGGAGGAAGACCGAAGATCTATGCATTGGCCCTCGACAGGAGACTGTTAGGAGCCTTCTATTACGAAGGGACGGAGTATGATTTCAACTTTGCAAATTTCTGGGAAGGCGTCAAAACGGAATTCGATTCCGAGGAAACAGATGAAGAGATCCTGTGGAAGGTACGGCAGGAGAATCATCACAGCGTCATGATCACGGAAGTATCGTGTAAAAAGAAAGATATGCTGCTGATCAACTATGAAGCACCGGATGGTTCCAAACGCCATAAACGTCTCTGGAACGGAGGGAACGGTATCGGAAG
>JAZPYW010000135.1:0-5741 GCA_045544415.1 Erysipelotrichaceae bacterium | reverse complement strand
GATCGGGATCGCCAGAGCACTGGCAGTAGATCCGACCTTCATCGTCTGCGACGAACCGATCTCCGCACTCGACGTATCTATCCAGGCTCAGGTCATCAACCTCCTGGAACAGATACAGAAAGAAATGGGTCTTTCCTACCTGTTTATCGCTCATGACCTCTCGATGGTCCGCCATATCTCGGACCGCATCGGTGTCATGTATCTCGGTCATATGATGGAAATAGGACCGGCGAACGATATCTACTACCGTCCGCTGCATCCTTATACCATAGCTCTTCTGTCAGCGATCCCGATCTCGGATCCGGACGTTGCAAAAGCGAAACGGCGTATCATCCTGGAGGGCGAGATCCCGTCGCCGATCAATCCTCCGGCTGGCTGTCCTTTTGCGACACGCTGTTCCAAAGCAACGGAACGGTGCTTCCATGAAGATCCGAAACCGATCCAGGTCGGTAGCCGGCTGGTCACATGTTTCCTGTATGAGAAATAAGAAAAGAAAGGAAGAAACAACATGAAAAAATTACTTACTTTATTACTTGTTGCGCTGATGGCTCTTACGCTGGCTGCCTGCGGCGGCAGCGGCGGCGGTGAAGGCGGTGAAGGCGGCGGCACTGAGCCGGTAGCTGAAGCTAAAGTCTTCAAATATGCGGTCGGCGACTCCCCGAACTATCTGGATCCGGCTATTGCATCCGACTCCATCGGTTCCTATGTCATCAACCAGATGTACTATCCTCTGTATTACTTCTCTCCGGATGGCATCCTTCCGGCAGCAGCAGTTGATACGAAGGTCAGCGATGACGGTCTGACATACACGATCACGATCAATGACAACAAGTGGTCTGACGGCCAGGCTGTTACTGCAGAACACTTTGTTTACGGTCCGAAGCATGCATTATCTTTAGGCGACGCTGAAGTATCCTACCTCGCATGGATCACAGACTACATCGTAAATGCGAAAGACTATGTCGGTAAGAATACTGATGAGATGACTGATCTCGGTATCAAGGCTCTCGATGAAAAGACGATCGAATACAGCCTCGTTAAACCATGCAGCTTCTTCACTTCCTTACTGTGGGGCGGTATCTACTATCCGTTAAGACCTGACTTCGCTCCGTCCGGTGACTACACTTGGGCTGATACAGTCGGTTATCCTTCCTGCGGTGCTTTCTATGCAACATCTATCGACAGAGCAGCCAAGATCGAAATGGCTAAGAACGAGAACTGGTTCGATGCAGCAAACGTCAAAGTCGACAAGCTCGAAGCTCAGGTCGTTACCGATATGGAAGCTCAGCTGATGGCTTACCAGTCTGACGAACTCGATTTCGCTACTTCCTTATCTGCAGGTACTGTTTCCAAACTGTACGATGACAGCGAACTCTTCGCTTCCGGTAACGTAAACTACTACATGGAACTCAATATGAGACCGGAAACTGCCAAGAACGAAGCTCTGCTCGATGTAAACGTACGTAAGGCTATCCTGTACGGAATCGACAGACAGGCTATCTGCGATGCGATCGATGCAGGTACGATCTACTATCCGTTATACGGTTTCGTCCCTCACGGTATCGTTGATCCGACAGACGGCGACTTCCGTACTTCCGGCGGCGACTACTGCTCCTATGATCCGGATGCAGCAGCTGCTTTCCTGAAAGAAGCAGGATACAGCGTAGACAATCCGCTTGAACTGGAATACTACTACAACCAGAATACGACTCATGATACTGTTGCAGCCGTTCTGAAAGAACAGCTCGCCAAGATCGGTATCAACCTCAACCTGAAGACCGGCGATGTCCGTACATTCTTCGATGACAGAGACAATCAGGCCAACTTCGAATCCGCCAGAGGCGCTATGTCTGCTGACTACAACGACTCTCTGACATACCTCGATATGGCTACGACTTCTTACCAGACCAAGGCTTCCTGGGGCGATGCCAAGTATGATGAAATGATGCTCGAGATCGCTTCCATGTCCGGTCAGGAAAGAATCGCCAAACTGCACGAAGCAGAGAAATACCTGGTCGAAGAACAGGCAATGGTCATCCCGCTGTTCGGTTACGGTTCTGCCTGCCTGCGCAAGCCATATGTAAGCGGAGACTTTGACAACGGCCAGGGCAACTCCATCTTCTGGTATGTCGATGTCAACAAATAATCGGCGGAAGGTCAATTATCTCAGTGTGACAGTTCTATAAACTGTCCGTACACATTCAGATCAGAACGAGATCTGCTTAGAAGTATTTAGGTAAGGGATCCTTCGGGATCCCTTATCTTTCAATTCTCACTTAGAAAGAGGAACGATATGTATCGTCTTGTCAAACAGAATGAGATCAGAGACAGAAATCTGAAAGAGAGACTGGAGCTCGTACTTCCGAAAGTTATGGAAGAATGCGGCGTAGAATGCTGGCTCACTGCCTGCAAGGAATATAACGAGGATCCGCTCTTCGATTTCATCACACCATCCCTCTATCCGACGGCCCGCAGACTGACCATCCTGCTGTTCTATCACAAAGCAGAGGTCACGGAATGCATCAGTGTATCCCGTCCGGATCCGTCTCTTGATCAGTACTACCGAAGAGACTACGACTTAAAGAATGAAACGCAGTTCGAAGCGCTGACCCGTGTCCTTTACAAACTGGATCCGAAGAATATCGCGATCAATGTTTCCGAGGACAATTTTGCGTTTACCGACGGACTGACGCATTCTCTTTACGAGACCCTGAAGAAGGAACTTCCTGCAGAATTATGCAGCCGGTTCATCTCTTCAGATGATGTGGGGATACGTCTACTGGAGACGAGGACCCCGAGCGAACTTGCCTATTACCCGGAAGTCATGAGCGTGGCTTCCGAGATCATCGATAAAGCTTTCTCCGACGATGTGATCGTACCGGGTGTGACGACCTGCCGTGATGTCATGGACTTCATGGAACAGGAAGTCAACGACCGCGGCATCACCGTCTGGTTCCCGGCCACCATCGATCTGCAGAGACACGATGGAATGCACGGAGAAGAGACCGTCATTGAACGGGGAGACCTCGTACACTGCGATTTCGGGATCTTCTATCTGGGACTGTGCACCGATACGCAGCGGCTCTGCTATATCCTCAAGGAAGGGGAGAACGACGCACCGAAAGAACTCTATGACGCTCTGGAGAAGAACCATAAGTTCCAGGACATCGTCCGCAGCAACATGGCCCTCTATCTCAGCGGCAACGAGACTTTCGACAAGAGTATTATAGAAGGAAAGGAACTCGGCTTGAGACCGTTCCTCTATTCTCATCCGTGCGGATTATACGGTCACTCCGCAGGTCCGACGATCGGACTCTGGGATCACCAGCAGGGCGATATCCCGCATGGAAACAGAAAGCTCTATGAAGATACATCCTACGCCCTGGAACTCAGTATCCTCGAATATCTCGATATGTATCAGCGCGATACATTCATCTTTACCGAAGAGACGGTCGTCCTGCATGACGGAAAAGTCGATTTCCTGGATGACCGCAGAGAAAAGCTCTTTATTGCAGGAGGTAGAAAATGAGACCCGTCACCCGCGATCTGTTTCTGAAATTCCAGCCCTTATCCAATATCCGTCTCGTAGACGGAAAGGTCTATTTCGTCTCGACATCAGCCGATCTCAAGAAGAACGACTACGTTCAGGATCTTCATATCCTGGATCCGGATACGAAAGAAGAAAAGACCGTTCTCAGCAGAAAGAGAGTCAATTATTTCCCGTTAAAGGAGGGAATACTCTTCACGGATCCCGACAGTAAAAAGGAAGGCTATACTTCCTTCCTGTCCCTGAACGGAAACAAGACAGCCAAAGCTTTTGAACTTCCTCTTTCCGTCGATGATATCCGCGATTTCGATGAGAAGGATTATCTGGTCCTGGCGACAGTGAACCGTTCCTGTTCGAATTTCCATGAGTTATCTGTCAAGGAACAGAAAGCGTTCTTCAAGAAACAGAAAGCCAATAACGACTATGTGATCTTGGATGAATATCCGTTCTGCTACAACGGAGCGGGAGTCACCAACGGAAACCGTTCGACGCTCTTTCTGGTCGATAAGGAAACTAAAGAGATCCGGAGAGTCACTTCCGAGACGATGGATGTGGAGAGCTATGATGTGAATGGAGGAAAGATCCTCTATTCCGGTGTAGACTTCACGAACTTCAAGGGAAAGTGGTCCTGCGTCTATGAATATGACGCTGAGACAAAGAAGACGGAAACCTTATACGACCGCAAGATGCAGATACAGAGAGTCTTCTATTTCAGGGGAAAGAACGTCGTCATGGGCACCTTTGCGAAAGAATGGGGCGCCATGGAAGCATCGAAGTTCTATGAACTGAAAAACGGAAAGATGAAGATGCTGCTGGATGCAGAATATACCTACTATAATGCCGTACTCTCCGATGCACGCTACGGCAGGACCAGAGCGTTCAATAAGCAGGGAGATGAAGTCTACTTCGCTACCTGTGAAAGAGGGAAGACCATCGTTCTGAAATATACCGGCAAAGCATTTGAGCGGGTCGTGGAAGTGGAAGGAACGGTCGATGACTTCACGGTAGACTTCAATACAGATACCATCTATTCGATCGCCATGATCGATCAGGCATTGGAAGAAGTCTGCGTCACGAAGAACAGAAAGACGGAAGTCCTTACCTCCGTCAATAAGAAAGTCCTGAACGGCAGATATGTCGGCAAGCCGGAAGAGTTCTATCTGGATAAGAAGGATCCGGTACAGGGCTGGGTCATCAAGCCGATCGATTACGATCCGGACAAGAAGTATCCGGCCATTCTGGATATCCACGGAGGACCGAAGTGCGCCTATGGTGCCATCTATATGCATGAGATGCAGGCCTGGGCATCGGAAGGATACTTCGTCTTCTTCTGTAATCCGAGAGGATCGGACGGCAGGGGAAATGCCTTTGCGGATCTGAGAAACGGCAATTACGGAAAGATCGATTATGAAGATATCATGGACTTCACGAAGGAAGTCCTGAAGAGATATCCGGCTATCGATAAGAACAGAGTAGGAGTTACCGGAGGATCGTACGGCGGCTATATGACGAACTGGATCGTCGGCCATACGGATTTCTTCAAGGCAGCTGCCACCCAGCGTTCGATCTCCAACTGGATCACGGAAGTCACGGTATCCGACTACGGTATCGACTTCCCGATCGAGATGCAGTTCAAGGATGTGAGACACTGTGAAAAAGAGCTCTGGGATATCTCCCCGTTAAAATATGTCAACAAAGTCAAAACACCGCTGCTGTTCATCCATTCTACGGAAGACTACCGCTGTACACTGCCGGAAGCATTGCAGTTCTATACACCGGTCAAGATCTCCGGTGTCGACAGCAAGCTCGTGATCTTCAAGGGAGAGAATCATGAACTCTCCCGCAACGGAAAGCCTCTGCACCGCAAGAAGAGACTGGATGAGATCACCGACTGGATGAACAAATATCTGAAGGAGGACTGAAGATGGAATTCGATCTGAACAAACGTCACTGTTACTGGTTCAATGAGATCTGCAGGATCCCTCACGGTTCCAGAAACGAGAAAGCCTTAAGCGATTTCCTTGTAGACTTCGCACAGGACCATGGTCTGACGTATAAACAGGATGAAGTCTGGAATGTCATCATCGATAAAAAAGCCTCTGAGGGCTATGAAAATGCGCCAGGACTCATTCTGCAGGCACATATGGACATGGTCTGTGAAAAGAATAAAGACTGCAGTCATGATTTCGAGAAG
>JAZPYW010000134.1:0-7099 GCA_045544415.1 Erysipelotrichaceae bacterium | reverse complement strand
CCTAAGACCGCTTGGCCTCCGACTTAAAAGCTGGGCATCCCGGTCTATATCTTCTACCGCAGGGGGATCGGCTTATCGGCGATGCTGAAGGGAAATAAATATTTCCAATGCTATGATTACGATAACGAAGAGGAACTGCTGAAGAAGATCGAAGAGATCCTGAAAAACTAAAAGGCGTCATTAGACGCCTTTTCTGTTTTATGATGCAACTGATCTTTTATTTCTTTTTGTTTTTCTTTTTCGGCTCTTTGAATTCGACCGTACCCATTGCTTCGGCAGCACCTGTCAGAGGATCTTCACCGGTACCCATCTTGCCGTTGTTGACGATGAGGTTCGTGATGATACCCATGATGAGAGCTGTAGCCAGAGCTGTGACAGACAGTAAGGAACCGCCGGTTACCGGGTTGTGTCCGAAGTTGAGAGCCAGACCGCCGATACCTGTTACCAGGATGGCACTGACGACGAAGAGGTTCTTATTGTTGCCGAGATCGACTCTCTTGAGCATCTGCAGACCGGATACGGCGATGAATCCGTATAAGGCGACACAGGCACCGCCCATGACACACTTCGGAATGGAGTTGATCAGCGCGACGAACGGCGTGAAGAAGCTCAGCAGCATGCATCCTAAGGATGCGAGGGAGATCGTGGAGATCGAAGCATTGCCGGTGATGGCGACACAGCCGATGGATTCACCGTACGTCGTATTGGCAGCACCTCCGAAGAGAGCACCGACGATGGAACCGACACCGTCTCCTAATAACGTCTTATCTAAGCCCGGATCAGTGATCAGGTCTTTTTCGATGATGGAACCGAGGTTCTTGTGGTCAGCGATATGCTGGGCAAGTTCGACGATACCGATCGGTACGAAGGTCATGGCGATGTTGCCGAGAGCTGCGCCGTCGATCGGCAGGACACCTTCGATCTGCTGAGTCATTGCCTGTACGAAGACGAACTTCGGAACAGATACGATGGAAGATAATGTGAACGGCTTGAATACACTGGTGAAGGAATCAAAGCTGATGAGCTGCAGTGCAGCATTTCCGCTGGCATTTCCGATCAGGGTGAGGACTAATGCCAGAGCATATCCGACACCGACACCGACGATGAACGGGATCAGTTTAACAGTCTTGGAACCCTTGACGCTGGCCCAGACGATCGCGAAGAAGGTAACAGCACCGATCAGGATCGTCAGCAGGGAGTAGTTGGCTCCGCCGTTCGTGGACATCCAGGAAGTAGCGGTTCCGGAAAGGGAAAGACCGATGAGCGTTACGATCGGACCGATGATGACCGGCGGCATGATCTTGGAGACCCAGTCGCTGCCGACTGCCTTGACGATCAGAGCGATCGCTACGTATACGAGACCGGCGAAGAGAACACCGAGGATGACACCCCAGTAGCCGTAGTTCATACCGATGATGGCTGCGTAAGCACCTAAGAAGGTGAAGGAAGAACCTAAGAATACCGGGCTCTTTCTCTTGGTGAAGAAGATGTAGACCAGTGTACCGATACCTGCGCCGAATAAGGCGGCTGCCGGATCGAAGTTCAGCGTCGTAACGCCGTCACCCATCGCATAGGAGGACATCAGCATCGGAACGAGCAGGGTAGCCGCCATGATGGCGATCATCTGCTGGAAGGCAAACACGATATTCTCTTTGAAATTCGGCTTGTCCTGTACATCGTAGATCAGTTTCATATTTTTCTCCTTTTCTTCCCCGGCAAAATAAAACCTTGTCAGAAGACAAGGTAAGCATGTTAGGACATAGGAAATCATCCACACATTCATCTTACCAATATCTCCGTATTGGACTTAAAGATTGCCGTGCAATTACCTAGATTTTAACGAAGGACCACTTATTTGTCAATGAGTTCTTCCTTCAGTTTTCCGATTTCTTCATCGGAGTATACTTTATAGCCTTTTTCCAGAAACAGTCTCGCGGTATATCCGTTTCCCTCTGTCATCTTCCCGCTGAAACTGCCGTCATAGATCTTTCCTTTTCCGCAGGAAGGACTCTTGGATTTGAGTAAAACATAATCGATATCGTTGAGTTCTGCGATGTGCAGGGCAGTCTGTCTGCCTTTCTCATATTCATCAGTCACATCTCTTCCGTCTTTCATCACGAGTCTGTCATTGACGATCTCGGAAGGAAGACGCGGAGTAGATAATCCTCCCATCTGTTCCGGGCAGATCGGGATGAGGATATGATCTTTTGCGAGTTCACGGATCTCTTCGTTGAGACAGTTCTTGCCGTCATAGCGGCAGTTCTCTCCCAGAAGGCACATACTTACGAGGATCTTTGCCATATCACATCTTCTCCAGGATCTCGACGTTGGTGGTTTCGTCGAACGGTTCGATATTGACGGAAATGACTTCGTTCTGCGAAGTAGGGACGTTCTTTCCGACGTAGTCGGCACGAAACGGTAGTTCTCTATGTCCCCGGTCGACCAGTACCGCTAATGATACCTTGGCCGGTCTTCCCAGATCGAAGATCGCTTCGATGGCAGCCCGTACGGTCCTGCCGGTATAGAGGACATCATCGACGAGGATGACTTCTTTTCCTTCGATGGAAAAAGGCAGATCAACTTTATGAAGTTCCGGATTGTCGGCGACCTTCTCCAGATCGTCCCGGTAGTATTTGATATCCAGAACACCTAACGGGACATCGCAGTCGGCGATCTTCTTCAGGTTCTCTTTCAGCATCTCTGCCAGCGGATAGCCTCTGGTCTTGATCCCGACGAGAACGAGTTTTTCCAGATCGGTCTTCTTTTCCACGATCTCGTACGAGAGTCTCATCATCGCTCTTTTCATCGCTTTTTCATCCATCAGCTCGACTTTTTTCTTCAATTTGACTTTTTCCATTGTGTTTTCCTCAATGACATTTTACATAAAATGTTGTGTTTGTCCAAAAAAGATTGTGCTACTATGATAAAAATAACAGGAGGATATCACTCAATGGAAGACTTCACGAAAAACCTTACCAGTTTTCAGGATCACCCGCTGGTCGCACATAAGATCACAAAATTGCGCGACATCAATACCGGATCGAAAGAGTTCTGTGAGATCGTGACCGAACTGACGATCCTGATGGGCTATGAAGCACTGAAAGACCTGAAACTGAAGAATATCACGGTAGATGCTCCATTATGCCGTATGGAATCACCGGTCCTCGCCGAGACCTTTACGATCGTACCGATCCTGCGTGCCGGACTCGGAATGGTCGACGGACTCCGGACACTCCTTCCTACCGCCAGAGTCGGACATGTCGGATTATACCGCGACCAGGAGACTCTGCAGCCGGTCAAATATTACTACAAGATGCCGGTCAATGCGGAAGATTCTCCGGCCATCGTCGTCGATCCGGCTTTAGCGACCGGCGGCAGCATCAATGAAACGATCAATTATCTGAAGAACGACGGATTCAAAAACATCAAAGTCATGTCGATCTTTGCCTCGGATGTCGGTGTCAAGCTCCTGTATGAAAATCATCCGGACGTCAAGATCTATACGGCGATGTATATTCCGGGAGGCCTGAACAAAGACGGATTCATCGTCACGGCAGCCGGCGATATCGGCGACCGCATCAACGGTACTTACGGATATAAGAACGCCAGACCTGCACAGCCTTGATCAATAGCCCTGAAAGGGGCTTTTTTCATGAAAAGAAGCAGGTCTATGCCTGCTTCTCGCTTTCCATTTCGATGATCTTGCGGAACTGCGTCTCGTAGAGATCGGTATATACTCCCCCTTTGGCGAGGAGCTCTTCGTGTTCGCCTTCTTCGACGACTTTTCCTCCCGATACGACCAGGATCTTATCGGCGGAGAGGATGGTGGAGAGACGGTGGGCGATGACGATCGAAGTACGGCCCTTCATCAGGACTTCCAGAGCCTTCTGTATCGAAGACTCCGAGATGGAATCGAGGGCGCTCGTCGCTTCATCGAGGATCAGGATCTTCGGATCCTTCAAAATGACTCTGGCGATCGACAGACGCTGTTTCTCGCCTCCGGAGAGTTTCAGACCGCGGTTGCCGACTTCGGTATCGTAGCCCTTCGGCTGAGAGATGATGAAGTCGTGGATATTGGCGATCTTACAGGCTTCCTCGATCTCTTCCTGCGTCGCATCGGCTTTCGCGAACTTCAGGTTGTCCCGTATCGTTCCGTTGAACATATAGGCTTCCTGCGTGACCATGCCGATGGCATTCCTCAGGTATTTCAGATCGATATTCTTGACGTTGATACTGTTGATGCGCACCGAACCGGACTGGACATCGAAGAGTCTCGGCAGGAGATTGACGATCGTGGATTTCCCGGAACCGGAAGGTCCGACGATCGCATACATCTTTCCGGTAGGGACCTTGAAAGTGAGGTCTTCAATGAGTTTCTTGTCTTTGGAATAAGAGAAGGATACTCTCTCGTAAGCGATATCCTGACGCTCGGAAAGATCCGGATTGACCGGGTTTTTCGGAGAACGGATAGCACTGGATGTATCGAGAGAAGAGAAGATGCGGTCAAATAAGGCCAGTGATCTTGTGAAATCGACGGAGATGTTCAATAGGGATTCCACCGGACGGTAGAGGCGGTTGATCATGGATACAGTAGCCGTGATCGTACCGACGGTCAGAGTATCGTCTCCGGCCTTGATGATGAGATAGCCTCCGGCCAGATAGATCAGCAAAGGTCCGAGATTGGTGAAGATCCCCATGACGACCCGGAACCATCTTCCGGCCCGGGATTCCTTTACGGCCAGTTCCGTGACTTCTTCATTCACTTTCCGGAATTCTTCGTTCTTGTCGTCTTCCTTGGTGAAGAGCTTGATCAACAGGGATCCGGAGACGCTCAGAGATTCATTGATGATCCCGTTGAGTTCATCCCGTTTCTTCTGCGACTGGGTCAGAAGTTCATAGCGGTTCTTTCCGGCGGACTTCGTCGGCAGGACCAGCAGAGGAATGACGGCGATGCCGATGAGGGCAAGTTTCCAGTCGAGTCTCAGCAATGCGACGAGCGTTGCGACGACGGTGCAGATATTGGAGATGATCGAGGTCAGGGTCCCGGAAATGACGGAAGAGACCCCCGAGATATCCGAATTCATGCGGGTGATGATATCGCCCTGTTTTTCATTGGTGAAGAAGGAATGCGGCATGGTCTGGAGATGGAAAAACATCTCGTTCTTCATATCGTAGACGATACGCTGCGAGACCCAGCCGTTGATATAGCTTTCCAAAACGCCGATGATCTGGGAAGCGGAAAGGGTAAATACTGCCAGAATGACGAGTTTTACCAGCAGAGACCAGTCTTTTCCGAGAATGGCTGTATCGATGATCTTTCCGGTGATGATCGATGGAAGCAGACCGGTGACGGAAGAGATGATGATGATCAGAAAGACGAGAAGGAGCTGGAACCAGTAGGGCTTCAGATAACTGAAGATACGGAAGATCAGTTCTTTGGTGATTTTCGGTTTGTTTAACTGTTCCTCTTCGGTCAGAAAACCGCGAGGTCCGAATCCGCCGGGTCTGGACATAATACTACCCCCTGAAATCTATACACAAATTATAAGAAATTGTTGCCGAAAATAAAAGAAAAGAGGTCACCAGCGGACCCCTCTGTGAACGTATCTCCTGCCGAAGAACAGACGATACAGGAGATAGAACGGAAAGATGCGTATCCCCAGATAGAAGAGGGGACGGAACAGCATCGATAGAATGGCCAGAATGATGATCCCGAACAGGATCCACGGCATCAGCATATACAGATACATCATGCTCAATACAAACATAGTTATTCCTCCTTGGCGAGTTCGATGAACGGGATGGCACCGCCGGTGGCCTGAGGGAGTTCCCCGTTCCATTTCTCGATCTTGTTGTAATCGATGATCTCCTCAGTGATGGATGCGGCGATGATACGGTTGGCTTCTGCCTCTGCTTCCGCTTTGATCTTGAGAGCTTCTGCTTCTGCTTCGGCATTGGTGATGGCTGTCTGTTTCTCGGTCTCAGCCTTCAGGAGCTTCTGCTGAGCGACCTGTTTCTCTTCGATCGCGTTGATGAAAGCTTCTGAAAAATCGAAGTTGATGATGTTTACATCGGTGATATAGATGCCCTGATCGTTCAGTTTTTCATTGAGTCCCTCGACGAGACCGTCCGATACGAGAGCCCGGTTCGTTACCGATTCTTCAGCAGTATAGCGGGAAGTGATAGCTTTGAGGACCTCGTTGACGGCTGGAACGATCAGTACGTTCTCATAGCTCTTGCCGATGTTCTTGTAGATGGAAGAAGATTTCCCGGAATCGACACGATAGTTGATCGCCAGCGTAGTATCGACGGTCTGCAGGTCTTTGGAGAACGCTTCTGTCTCTACTTCCAGTTTGACGATACGGTTGTCGATCATGACGACTCTCTGTACGAAAGGGATCTTCAGATGGAATCCTTCTTCCAGGATCCGGTCTTCCACCTTGCCCATGGTGAGCACGACTCCGGTATGTCCGGCATCCACGATGACGGTAGATGCGATCATGAGGACGATGACCAGGAAGCTGATCAAGATGGCTGTGAAACCAATACGGAAATTCTTCATTTCTAATTTCATTGTCTTCCTCCTTTCCCTATGTGTTCACAGGACTGTTTGAGGAGTTCTGATTACCTCTTAAGTTAACATGATGATATCATGAGTTCATATGACTGTCAATAGGTCTGTGGTCAAATCACTTTACAAGCATCCTGCATGTTTTTATGATGATAGGGAAAAAGGAGGAATCACTATGTCTATCTATGATTTCACAGTAAAAGACGCTAAAGGAAATGATGTAATCCTTTCGGATTATAAAGGCAAAGTTCTTCTGATCGTAAACACAGCTACCGGCTGCGGTTTTACGCCTCAGTATGAAGGTCTTCAGAACCTCTATGAGAAGTATAAGGATCAGGGATTCGAGATCCTGGACTTCCCATGCAACCAGTTCGGCAATCAGGCTCCGGGAACAGAAGAAGAGATCGTTACTTTCTGCAAAGGAAGATTCGGTGTCACTTTCAAGCAGTTCTCCAAGATCGAAGTAAACGGAGAAAATGAAGCTCCGTTATACACCTGGCTGAAGAAACAGAAAGGCGGAGTCCTCTC
>JAZPYW010000133.1:0-18342 GCA_045544415.1 Erysipelotrichaceae bacterium | reverse complement strand
GCCTGTAGCGTTGGCTACCAGCATATCTCTACCGAATAACTGGGAGACCAGCTTGTAGTAAGGAGCTTCACCACAGCCCGGGCAAGCACCGGAAACTTCGAAGTACGGTTTCAGGAACTGAGAACCCTTGACTGTATTTGTCGGATAGTACTGAGACTTTTCAGGCAGCTGTTTGAACAGGTAGTCTGCCAGAGGTTCCTTGTCGATCTCTTCGTTGACGGAGACCATCGTGAGGGCTTTCTGGCCGGCTTTTCCCGGACATTCTGCAGCACAGAGACCGCAGCCTACACAGTTCGCCGGAGATACCTGGATACGGAACTTCAGTCCATCGACGCCCTTGCCCATAGCCGGGATCGTATCGAAGGCCATCGGAGCATTGGCGATCTCTTCATCTGTCAGTAAGGACGGTCTGATCGTCGCATGCGGACATACGAAGGCACAGAAGTTACACTGGATACAGTTTTCCGGATTCCACTTCGGAACCATGACCGCGATCGTTCTCTTTTCACGGAAAGCGACGTTGGACTGTAAGGAACCATCCGGTAATCCGTATTTTAAGAAGTTGGAAACAGGGAGATCGTAACCGTTCAGGGCATTGATGACCTGTACGTGGTTATCGAAGTATTCATCGCCTGTCTTTTCGAAGAGGTTGGAATCGTACGGCAGATCAGCCCATTCCGGCTTGACTTCGATCTCTACGAGACCGTCTTTACCGGCGTCGATCGCCTTGTAGTTCATCGCAACGACATCTTCACCCTTACGGGAATAAGACTTCTTCGCCATGTATTTCATGAGGTCGAGAGCCTTATCGTACGGCATGATCTGTTCATTCAGAGCGAAGAATGCAGACTGTAAAGTCGTATTCGTTCTTCTGCCCATACCGATCTCGGCACAGATCTTCGTAGCGTCGATGATATAGAACTTAGCCTGTTTCTTAGCTAACTGAGCGAGCAGTCTGTTCGGCAGATGATGTTCGAGCTCATCAGCCGGGAATGTCGTATTCAGTAAGAACGTTCCGCCCTTCTTCAGGTTCTTGATCATATCATACTTGAAGCAGTAGGAATCAAGAGAACAGGAGATGAAGTCGGCGTTATCGACATAGTACGTAGAACGGATCGGGGAAGGTCCGAATCTCAGGTGGGATCTCGTGACACCGCCGGCCTTCTTGGAGTCGTACTGGAAGTAAGCCTGAGCATACTGATCGGTGTTATCGCCGATGATCTTGATGGAAGACTTGTTGGCACCGACTGTACCATCAGAACCTAATCCGTAGAATAAGCAGGAAGTATAGTCAGCAGATACATGGAAGTCCGGATCGACCGGTAAGGACAGATGAGTGACATCATCGTTGACACCGATCGTAAATTCTTCAGCCGGAGCATCCTTCTTCAGTTCATCATAGACAGCCTTGATCTGGTTCGGAGCTGTATCACGGGAAGATAATCCGTAACGGCCGCCGACGATCGTGAGACCTTCGTGATGACGTAATGCTTCGACGACATCCAGGTATAACGGTTCTCTGGAACCTGCTTCGATTGTTCTGTCGAGGACAGCGATCTTCTTGACAGATGCCGGTAATACGGCTTCCAGATACTTGAGGGAGAACGGACGGTACAGATGGACTTTGATCAGACCGACTTTTTCGCCCTGAGCAGTCAATGCATCGATCGTTTCCTTGATCGTTTCGGTAACGGAACCCATAGCGATGATGATTCTTTCAGCATCCGGTGCTCCGTAGTAAGTGAACGGTTTGTAGTCTCTGCCTGTATGTTCAGAGATCTTTTCCATATACTTCGCAACGATATCCGGCATAGCAGCATAGTAGTTGTTAGCGGCTTCTCTGGCTGCGAAATAGATGTCATCGTTCTCGGCACCACCTCTGGTGACCGGGTTTGTATGAGGGTTCAGAGCGTTTGCTTTGAATCTCTCAACAGCTTTCATATCGACGAGGGACTTTAAGAAGTCTGTATCCATGACTTCGACCTTCTGGATCTCGTGAGATGTACGGAAACCATCGAAGAAGTGGATGAACGGTAAGGAACCCTCGATAGCAGATAAGTGTGCGACACCGGCCAGATCCATACATTCCTGTACAGAGTGAGAAGCCAGGATACACATACCTGTCTGTCTTGCGGAATAGATATCCTGGTGGTCACCGAAGATCGACAGAGCTCTGCCTGCTAAAGCTCTTGCGGAAGTGTGGATAACTCCCGGAAGCAGTTCGCCGGCCAGCTTGTACATGTTCGGGATCATCAGTAAGAAACCCTGTGAAGCTGTGAATGTTGAGGCTAAAGCTCCACCCTGTAAAGCTCCGTGGATAGCACCTGCCGCACCACCTTCAGACTGCATTTCAACAACCTTTACCGTCTGGCCGAAGATGTTCTTGCGCCCTTCTGTAGCCCAAGTATCAATAACTTCTGCCATCGGAGAAGATGGAGTGATCGGATAAATACAAGCTACTTCAGTAAACGCATACGCGCAATGAGCTGTAGCAGTATTTCCATCCATGGATTGAAAAACTTTTCCCATTTTTTTGTCCTCCTAAATAGCCGAGATTATTATATCGCATTTCAAGTACCCATTTCTATAATTTATAAGACAAAAAGAAGAATCCTGTACGTTCTTTTTTCAGGAATCTCTTCTCAGAGGAATGTTATAATGACCTCATGAAACGTCAGGACGCAAAACAGTACTATCGGGAATACCGCGGCAGCTCTTTCTTCATGGCTCATGACGACCTGAGACTCTATCATGAATTTCAGGATCTGTCTGTATCCGATGATGAAAAGGCGCAATGGCTCAGAGAACTTGCGGATGATCTTCTCGATTCCTACGATATCCGCGATCCTGAAGGCTGGAGAAAGATCAGCGATCTCTGCACCGTCTTAAGCAATAAACTCTGTCCGAAGGAAGAGTATCTTAGAAGGCTCCTTTCCCTTCTCAAGACAGGCATTCCCGATCCTCATCATAAAGTCATCGTTCTGGAAGACTTCATCGGAAGGACTGCGGAACGAAAAGACGGACTGCTGTATATGATACGGAAACACTGTCCTTCGCTTATCGAAGAAACGAAAGAGATCTTGCGATCGCTGGCATCTTCGTTTACGGATGAAGAAAGAAAAGATGAGCGGATCGAAAACGCCGTTCAATCTATCATCTGATCAGAACTGCATTGCGGTTCTTTTTTTATAATTTTTCCAAAAGAAAAGCGGATCGCTCCGCTTGACTAACTGTTGATGACAGCATCAAACTTCGGTTTGAGACCCATGCGGTCTTCCCCGAGATGAGGTTTGGACTGATAGATATCGTAGCCCGGAAGCTGATTTCCTTCGACGACATCGATACCTTTATCACTGACACACATATCCCAGCCGGTCAGCCCGACCTGAGGAGTGATGGCCGCAAGTTTCTTACACTCTTCGATGATCTCCGGAAACATCGGGATCTCGAAACCGACGATGGAAGTCCCGGTATACGGATGAACATCGTAGACATTCCCTTCTTTATCGATCGCCGGGGCTCTGATGACTCCGTCTTCATCGATGACCGAAAACATGCCGCCGTTGTTGAAATTATCCACATGCTTGCCGTTGTTGCCGATACGCAAGGCAGTAAACAGGATGTGGGTCTGGCCGTTCTTGTAGCAGGTGACGACCCGTATCGTATTGATCGAACACGGATAGAGTTCATTCAGCTTTTCGTGCTGAACGATCCTTTCTTCCAGCAGATACTGCTGATGTGCATAGAGTTCATCGTGTAGTTCCTTAAGATCTCTTCCATTCGAATCGATGACTTCGATCCCGTATCCGCACTGTCCGTCTACCGGTTTTCCCATGAAGACAGGATGTTTTAGGACAAAGGAGACATATGCATCATAGGAATCTCTCCGGAGATCGACATAGTCTCTTTTGATGAAATCGTGATAACGGTCCAGAAATTGAGTCTTGTCCATGAAGTAATGATAATAGCCGCGGTCATTCATCTTCAGGAAATAATCGTTGTTTACAGAGCGTGTGATATAAGTTGCACGCTGTTTTGCGCTGAGTTCTTCGAAGTTGAAGACGAAATAGTCCATGTAGCCGGCACCATAGCGGAAACCGCAGATTATGACATCGATCAGGATGAAGAGAAAAGATCTGTTTGAACGTTTCGAGATCTTGCGGATCGTCGAGAACATTCTCTTGAAATCTATTTGAAACAATCGTCTTAACTTATACATAAGTCCTCCTGACTAGCGCGCGAATATCGCGGTATCTTCCGATAAAGAGAAGATCTTGCGAACGGTGCTGTCCGGAATCAGGGCAGGACCGCCGAGGACATAGCCGGAAGTGATCCCGTAATCATGCATATAGTCCGTTACAGAAGATGAGGCACTTCGCGCAGTGAGGATGATCGGTATATCAAGAAGTTTGGAGAGCGGTCCGGCAAACAGACCATCCGGGAAATTCCTTCCATAGACAACGATTGCACTATCCGGATCACTGTAGAAATATCGGGCGATCTTAACAGATGTATCATAGCGGTTTTCGCCGCTGATCCTTTCGACACTTCCGAATTGCCTCAGCTGCTTTTCTACGCTGCTGCTGACTGCGTTCTCGCCGCCGATGATCGTATAATGCACCCCTTCCATGCTTGAAAGTGCTTCGATCTGATACTGTGCCAGTTCATCCCGGACGATGAGGATCGGTAAGCACAGAGAGGAAGCAGAGAGCGTATCTGCATAATCTTCCCCGGTGCAGACCAGGATCTGACCCGGTACTCCCGTTTCTTCCAGGACATTCAGATTGGTCTTATAGCGGTTGGATCCGCTGATCCGAACGATGTCGAAGGACAGGCCTTCAAGACACTTATCGGATACCGCATCTTCGCCTCCGAGGACATAGATCGTTCCGTCGGCATCCAGACGTTCTCTGATAAATTCTTTTACTTCAGATGCTTTCTGTTCATTGATCGCAATGATCGGCGCTCCCTGAAGATACGATAAATAAGAAGCGCTTAATGCATCCGCATAATTTTCCCCTGTCGTCAGAATGACAGAAGTGAGTTCATAGTTGTTTTTTTCGTAATACAGCTGTGCAGCTTTTAATGCAGTCTCGTAGCGGTTTCCTCCGTAGATGCGGGCGACCGGAGAATCATTCGCACCGAGAGCGGTACGTATATGGAGAATAAGCACTCCTTCGTTTGCTTCGAAAACGTAGATCCTGCTGCCGATGACTCTCGTATAAGGGAGATTGTCCGCCATGATCTTATAGGAACCGTTCAGACTGCTGTCACCGTAGTCTGTGCGGATCGCAAAGGAATAACTTCCTTCCGGCAGCGATGTCATATCGAAACTGTCGCTGAAGTTGATCACATCCTGATCTCTGGTGGAATTCAGTTTATAGGAAACAGTCTTTGTCCCCGAGATGTCCAGATAGATCGAAGCACCGTTATAGGCATACTGACGATATGCATAGCCGCTCATTTTCAGCAGGCCATCATCTGTCGTAGAGAGCGATGGTGTGTTATAGATATAATCTCCCGGTGATAATGCGGCTTTATTGACATAGATGACTTTATCTTTCGGGATATAGCCGATCGCCGTGTTTTTATCATAAGAGAGAAGCTGAGCAGTCGAATTGTCGGCGTTGGAAACGATCCTTCCGTTCGAAACCGGATTGGTCGTACGGATCTTCACGTAGCCGTTCTCTTCACCCAATACGACCACGACATAATTGGAGATATAGGAAGAACTTCTTCCCTGATGGATCTTATACAGAGTCGAAGAAGAAGCATCTGCTTTTGATTTGACTTCTACCCCTGCCTCTTTCACGATCCCCAGGACATAGTCATTATAGTCGCTCAGAGAACCGTTGTAGTTGTTCGCATATTTATCCAGATCATAGGCATACGCGCTGATCTTGACACTCCAGTAGGGATCGGATGCGTAATAGACATTGACTCCGCTTCCTTTGTTTCCCAAAGAGGAAGACATATGCCGCCAGTCTTTCGAATCGAGATAAGCCGTCAGATTGTAGCCCATCTGAGCACGGATAGCACCCTCGGCACTGTTATACTGCGTAGCGTTTGACGGATTGTCATCAAAGGCGGACCAGCCGAAGAAATTATAATAGTTCGTCGCATATACATGTGTACCGAAGTTACTTTCATGCATGCCCATGCAGAACACCAGGAGCGCATTTACGCCGTATTCTTTCTGGCTGGATATAAACGCAGAAGCCTTGCCGGACATTGCCGAGTATTCGGAACCGATCTTGGAACGGAGATAGGAATCCATCTTATCAGCCGAGATCGACGTATACGTACGAAGCGGCAGAAACTGATAGTAGCTCAGTCCCGTTCCTGCCAGATCCGTGAAATTGACATCGTTATAGAAATGATAGGAATCATCCGAATAATACCTCTTCCCTGTTTTCATAAAATCCAGGGCAGGACCGATCGTGCTGGAATAGGTGACCGGATTCGAGGTGTTCTTCTTCGGATACATCTGGTGATAGACGATCTTCAGGTCCATATAATTCCCGTTTTTCACCACTTCATAGTAGTCAGGTTCCGGCACGACATAGAACGGATCTTCATACTCGTATGTATTGTTTCCACCCAGCCAGATGCCGATCCCTCTTTCAACGTATTTGCTTGGAACGAGGTCGGTATATTCCAGGTCGGTATATCCTTCGTAACCGTTGAAACGCACTTTGATGCATCCGGTGCCGTTCGTATAGGAACGGTAGGTCTCCAGATACGTCATCTGCCAGTGGTTGGTCATATAGGAGTAGGTCGCTTCTTCTATCTTGAAACTCGGAAGCTCGTATACCTTCATCGTGATGCTGCCGGATCTGCCCGGATAGGAATAGACGTATCCCGATTTCATCGCGACGATCTTCGTCGGAGAATAGGAATTCCGGTTCCGTATGACATAATCGCCGTTCAGCTGATCCAAAGCGGTCTTTGCCTCATCGTAAGAAGAGTGGCAGCTTTTCATGGAAAGCGAGCCGTCATCGTTGATATAAGACACTTCGTAAGTCAGAGAACAGTGAAAATCATAAGCCCCGTTATACTGGGCTTCTACATTATGAAAGATCCCGAACACAGGCACGAGAAGAATAACAGCCAGAATATTTAAGAGGATCTTTCTTTTCATAATCAACGCAGTTCTGTCGAGATCTCGACCCATTCAGATGAGTCGGAGAATTTGAGACGAAGTGTTCCGGAGTAATCGACATTCCCGGAGTTTTCAACTTCGAAGAATAGAGCCGCAGAGGAATTCACTTCCGAGAGATCCTTCCCCAGTATATTGTCTTCTTTCATGGATTCATAGGAAGAATCTAAAGCGGAGTAAACGGTTCCTTTAGCAGAGGAAACAAACTGGGCATCGGTGATCGATACACCTTTGTTTGCGCTGTTCACTTTCAGTTTGAAGGTATAGATATTGCTGGAAGACGGGAAGGAATAATCCGAGCCGTCCTTCATCATCATCGTCGAGATGAAGCTTCCGCTCACGTGGATATCATATTCTCCGGTCTTATCCCTGATGTCGGTGCCGTCCTCTTTCGGATCGACCTCGATCGCCTTCAGTTCTTTCAACTGAGAGACATTTTCCTTTGTATTGAAACGGATCATCACGCCGCTCTTCGTATCGGTAAGCGTGATCTGGTCAAAGTTCTTGGTAAACGGCACAAACAGTGTTGCGATCGTATCTTTCGATGTGTTTTCGATAGTATAGGCGACGCCCTTTACTTTCAGATCATAGGAGTTCTCATTCAGTTTCTTAACGTATTTCTCATAATCGCTCAAAACGATACCTTCGGAAGTTTTGAGATCATTCAGCGTAAGGTCGAGGGTCTTTTCATCTTCAAAGCGGATCGTCGTGATCAGGAAATTGAATCCTAATTTGCCCTCTTCATCTTCATAGACCGAATACTCGATCGGAGTCATGGTAAGAGCTGATTTTTCATTCACCGGTTCATCCGGTTTTACAGGGTCGACCGGTTTGTCACCGTTTCTGAACAGGAGAGAAATAAAAAAACCGATCAGTGCGATCACCACCAGGATCGCAATACCCAGTATCGCTACTCTTTCATATCGCACTTTTCTCGTCTTAGCCATTCTTTTCTCCTTTCGCCGCTAACAGTTTCTCTTCAGCTTCGCAGAGCTCCGCAAAACGCGAAATAGGAACAATCGCCGCCATCGGTTCATTGTTCTTGACGATGATCTTGACTTCGTCTTTGTCAAGACCGGCTATGATCTTTGCTGCCTTCCCCTGATTGAGTACCGATATCGGTATCAGAGAATCCAGCAGATTTGAATAGGAGATCTTTCTGCTCACACCTAAAGTATATAAAAAACACATTATATTCGTCAATAAATATACTGTGTTTTTTATGTGTAATTAAACGGTATTTAGATTATTATATTTATCGTTTTATTTATCGATAAATTTATCGTTATTTGATTCCGTCCGGATTCTTCAGCGAGAAGTTATAGGAGTCGCGGCACATCTTTTCGATGTCGTACTTCGTCTCGAATCCCAGCAGTCTCTTGGCTTTTTCCGTAGCTGCATAGGATACGGCGATATCGCCCGGTCTTCTTTCGACGATCTGATACGGGATCTCTTTGCCGCAGGCCTTCTCATAGGCATGCAGGACTTCCAGAACGCTGTATCCCTTGCCGCTGCCGACATTGATCGTTTCGACACCTTCGTGCTTTGCGGCATATTCGATCGCCAGTACATGAGCTCTGGCCAGATCTTCCACATGGATGTAGTCGCGTACACCCGTTCCGTCCGGTGTATCGTAATCGTCGCCGTAGACTCTGAGCTTTTCCAGTTTTCCTTCTACGACTCTGGCGATATACGGGACCAGATTGTTCGGGATGCCGTTTGGAACTTCGCCTAAGAGACCGGATTCATGAGCACCGATCGGATTGAAGTAGCGCAGCAGTACGGCAGAGAGCGGATTGGCCTTGCATAAGTCTTCGATGATGATCTCGTTCATCAGTTTGGAAGATCCGTACGGATTGGTCGTCGTACCTCTTCCGTATTCTTCCTTGAATGGTACTTCAAAGGAATCGCCGTAAACGGTAGCGCTTGAAGAGAAGACGAGGTTGCGGACATTGTGTTCGATCAGGCATTCATAGAGATTCAGAGAACCGATGATGTTGTTCTGATAGTAGAGAAGCGGCTTGCTGACAGACTCCCCTACTGCCTTGAGACCTGCGAAATGGATGCAGGCATCGAATTCGTTCTCCGCAAAGACCTTTTCCAGTCCTTCCTTATCCCGGATATCCGTTTCATAGAAAGCCGGCTTGACACCGGTCAGAGTTTCTATCCGATCCAGTACATGGATATTGGAATTGTACAGGTTGTCCAGGATGACGACTTCATGACCGCTCTTGAGCAGTTCGACACAGGTATGGGAACCGATATATCCGGTCCCTCCGGTAACCAGTATTTTCATTTATTCCTCCTAAAGGCCGATGGCCCGTAAAACACCCGTAGATGCCAGCAGCATGATCACGCCTGCCAGCAGCACTCCCAGCATGACTGCCAGAGAGGATTTTTTGAATCCGAGTCCCAGCATGGAAGCACCTAATGTACCTGTCCAGGCTCCGGTACCCGGTACCGGGATGCCGACAAATAACAGCAAAGCCAGGAAGAGTCCGTTTCCGGCCCGGCTCTTGAGTTTTTCTCCGGCTCTCTCCCCTTTTGTGAGACAGAAACGGCAGAAACCGCCGATCAGTTTCTTATCTTTGCCCCAGTCGAGGACTTTCCGGGCAAACAGATAGATGAACGGCACCGGCAGCATATTGCCGATGACGCAGATGATATAAGATGGTATGAGCGGAAGTCCCAGGACTGCCGCATAAGGTATAGCTCCTCTGAGCTCCACGATCGGTACCATGGAGATCAGAAAGATCAGCAGATATTTTCCAAACATTTGATCACCTTCCAAAGAATATACGCAGGACATCCTGATAGGTCGCCAGCAGCATCAGCCCTAATAATAAGGCGATGCTGATGCCCATGACCGCATTCTCGATCTTCTTGGAGACCGGATGTCCGATCACGACTTCGATGAGTGTCAGAACGACTCTTCCTCCATCCAGAACCGGTAAAGGCAGAGCGTTGAAGATACCGACATTCAGAGAGATCAGCGCCATCAGTTCAAAGTAATAGGAAGCACCGCGTGCTACGGCTTCTGCCGTCGTATTGTAGATGCCGACCGGACCGGAGACATTGTTGAGACCGATGCCCCGGAACAGCGCCAATAGTGTAGTGATGATCATCTTGGAGACAGTCCAGAGATGATCGGCCGCAAAACGCACGCAGTTGCCCAATGTGACATCGACGATCTGATAATCGCCCGAAGTGATGCCGATCAGATAGCGTTCGCTCTCCGCATCATATTCCGGCATGACGGAGATGTTTTTGATCTCCCCATCCCGTTCGATCTCGAAGTAGAATTTGCCGGTGCCGTCGTAATTGGCCAGGAACACGGACATCTCATAGAAAGTGTCCGGCGTCTCGCTCATGCCGTTTTCCAGTGATACTTTGACGATCCTGTCTCCACCCATAAGACCCGCTTCTGCTGCAGGAGAACCCGGTGTGACGGTCTTGATGATCGGTTCCGGAGAGATCGAATAGGATCCGATATGGAGCAGCAGGATCGACATGATGACGATGGCCAGCAGGAAATTCATCGTGATCCCCGCCAGCATGACACAGATCCTCTTCCACGGAGCTATGCCCGGAAGCGTTCTTTCCGGCGGGATATTCGTCGTATCGACTTTCGTTTCCAGATCGTTGTCGCTGTCTCCGGCCATGGCCACAAAGCCTCCCAGAGGAATGGCTCTGAGGGAATACTCCGTCTCTTTGCCTTTCTTCGAGAAGATCTTCGGACCCATGCCGACAGAGAATTCCTGACAGTATACTCCGAAGAGTTTGGCGACACAGAGGTGTCCGAATTCGTGGATGATCACGATCACGGACAATAATACGATAAATAAGATGATCGTTTTTAATCCGTTGAGCATTGCACAATCCTCCTTCCGCCTAGGAATTCGCCCAGAGAGTATCTACATACTCCCTCGCCCAGGCATTGGAACGGATGATCTCGTCGGCAGTCGGTTCCTTGATGAACTTCGCTGCCTCCAAGGTCCTGAAGATATAGGTCTCGATATCGATGAACGGGATCCTTCCATGCAGGAAGAGAGATACCGCTTCATCGTTGGCTCCGATCAGGATCGCACCGAAGTTTCCTCCGAAACGTCCGACATCTTTCGCCAGTTTTACGAGCGGATAGCGCTTGTAGTCCATCTCCTTGAAATCCAGGGTCATGACTTTGCCGAGATCGAGATGGGATACCTTCTCATCATATTTGTGATGAGGATACAGCAGCGCATATTTGATGGCCAGATGCATATCCGGACAGCCGAGCTGAGCGATCATGCTGCCGTCGTTGTATTCGACCAGAGAATGAACGATTGACTGCTTGTGGAGAATGACATCGATCTTGTCGTAATCCATGTCAAAAAGATAATGGGCTTCCATGACTTCAAAGCCCTTGTTCATCATCGTCGCGGAATCGATCGTGATCTTGGAACCCATCGACCATACCGGATGTTTCAATGCATCCTGAAGAGTCACTCCGGCAAGTTCTTCCCTCGTCTTATCCCGGAAGGAACCTCCGGAACCGGTAACGATGAGACGGCGCACATCTTCCTTGCGGTGTCCCTGCAGACACTGGAAGATGGCGGAATGCTCCGAATCGATCGGATACAGATGGACTCCGTAGTCCTTGACGGCCTTCATGATGATATCGCCGCCTGCGACCAGAGTCTCCTTGTTCGCAAGAGCGATGTCTTTATGGTTTTCGATCGCCAACAGAGTCGGTTTGAAGCCGGAAAAGCCTACCAGGGCATTTACCAGCAGATCGTAGGAAGCTTCTTTGATGATGCGGAAAAGGCCTTCCGGACCGAAATAAAATCTCGTTGCAGGATAACGGGATTCCAGTTCCAGATCTTCCTCGATACAGTATGCATATTCCAGAGGGAATTCCTCCAGAAGAGTTTTCAGATATTCTTTGTTTTTACCAACGGAAGCACCAACGAGACACAGGTCTTCCGGATGAGCCTTTACGATATCGACGGTCTGAGTGCCGATCGAACCGCTGGCTCCCAATAATAAGAGTTTTTTCATAGAAATGATACCACCGCACTGAAAAAGAGGATGCAGAGCAATAGAGAGTCGATACGGTCAAGCAGACCTCCGTGTCCCGGTATGAGATTGGAGAAGTCCTTGACTCCGTAGTTGCGCTTTACAAAACTGAAGGAAAGATCGCCCAGTTCCGATACCAGCGGAAGAACGATCGAACATACGGCGATGAACCAGACTTCAAAGCCGAAGAATTTGCAGAGCCAGGCCAGAAGGAAGGACAGGATGGCGCCGGTCAGCCAGCCGCCGATCGCCCCTTCTACCGTCTTGTTCGGGGAGACGCGTTCGATCAGCTTGCGCTTGCCGAACTTTCTTCCCACGAAGAAGGCTCCGGTATCCGACATGAAACTCGTCGCCAGAAGATAGACGAGTATCCATTTGCTGATAGCGTGGAGCTTGAGAGCACCATTGATCGCAAAAGCGATGATGAGAGTCAGCAATAAGGTACAGGAGATATCGCTCAGAGATACATCCTCGATCGCCATGGCCAGATAGAATAAGGAGATGATATACAGCATGATGATGCCGCTCATCCAGGCTCTCGGCAGAAATACGGCTGCCGCAATGAAAAGGATCATTGCCAGATACAGTGCTTTATTGGATTCCTTGTTGCGGATGAGAATGACTTCATAAGATCCGTATAACGCAATAAATGCCAGAACGGCATACAGAAGATATCCTCCGAAATAGATGGAAGCCAGGGATATGATCCCTACCAGTGCTCCGCTAATGACTCTCTGTTTCATCTTCTATTCCTCCGAACCTTCTCTTTCTGGATCTGTACTCCTCCAGACATTTATCGAATTCTTCCGCCTTGAAATCCGGCCACAGGACATCCGTAAAGATCATCTCGCTGTAAGCGAGCTGATACAGCAGGAAGTTGGAGATCCTCAGTTCCTTGCTGGTACGGATCAGCAGATCGATCTCCGGAAGATCTTTCGTGAACAGGTACTGCTTGAAGCTCTCTTCATCGAGATCATCGGCTCTGCCCTCTTTCACGTCTTCCGCATAGCGTTTCGCTGCCTGGACGATCTCATCCCGTCCGCCGTAATTGACCGCAAAATTCAGGATCATGCCGGTATTGTTTTTTGTCTCTTCGATCGACTTCCGGAAGATCGATAAAGCTTCCGGCGGGATCCTCTCCTCTTCACCGATCATCCGTACACGGATGTTGTTCTGCATCAGTTCCTTTAAATAAGAACGGAAAAAGACTTTCGGCAGAGACATGATGTAGTTGACTTCCTGTTCCGGTCTCTTCCAGTTCTCGGTCGAAAACGCATAAAGAGTCAGGCATTCAATACCTAACTCGCTGGCGTGTATTGCGATATCACGCACACGCCGGACACCTTCTTTGTGTCCGGCTGTACGCATCTTATTCTGTTTCTTAGCCCAGCGACCATTCCCATCCATGATCATCGCTACGTGTTTCAAATTGTCCATTAAATCGTCATTATTTCTTTTTGTTTATTTTTGCCGATCTTCTCGACCTTCTCAACGAAGCTGTCCGTCAGTTTCTGGACATCTTCCAGGAGAGACTTCGAGGAATCTTCCGGGATCGACTTATCCTTTTTGATACTGTCATTTGTATCACGGCGGATATTCCGGATCGCTACTTTCGCTTCTTCAGCCATCTTTTCGACATCTTTGCAGAAACCCTTACGTGTTTCTTCCGTCAGAGCCGGTACGGTGAGTCGGATGACTGTTCCGTCATTCATCGGCGGCAGATGAAGGTCAGAAGCGTTGATCGCTCTTTCGATATCCTTCAGGATCGAGCGGTCATAAGGTTTGATCACGAGTGTTCTGCCCTCGGTGATCGTAACAGAAGCCATCTGGTTGATCGGAGTCGGTGAACCGTAGTAGTCTACTTCGATCCCGTCCAGCATATTCGGATTGGCTCTTCCGGTCCTCACTTTGGTGAGATTCTTTTCAAAAACCGAAATGGCCTTTTCCATTTTTTCTTCTGCATAAAGTGTGAATTCTTCTAACTCCATAACTCCTCCCGGTCTTATGCTTTGATCACTGTGCCGACCGCAGTGCCCTTAACGGCTTTGACGATATTTCCCTCTTCACTCATATTGAAGACGAAAGCATCTATTCCATTATCCTTACACATGCTGGCAGCAGTCGCATCGATAACCTTTAAATTTAATTTAAGTATATCATCAAAGCTCAGTACATCAAAACGTTTCGCGTTCGGGTTCTTGTCCGGATCGTCATCATAGACACCGTCGACGCCGTTCTTGGCCATGAAGATGACTTCAGCACCGATCTCGGAAGCACGTAAAGCAGAACCGGTATCTGTAGAGAAGTACGGTTCTCCTACACCGCCGCCGAAGATCACGACATGTTTATCGGCCAGCAGTTTCTTGGCTTTCGGGACATCGATCGGTTCGACACCGTCAACGACCGTTGCGGACATGACCTGTGCCTTGACTCCGTTCATCTCCAGAGCAGCAGCCAGGACCATCGCATTGAGGGTCGTTCCCAGCATACCGATGTGGTCGGAAGCGACACGGTCCAGACCGATCTTCGCAAAAGCCTTGCCTCTGACGATATTTCCGCCGCCTACGACGATACCGACCTGGCATCCTTCTTCGACGACCTCTTTGATCTGTGCTCCTAAGGCAGACATGACATCGACATCAAAAACGCCCTTTTCGGAACCTAACGCTTCTCCGCTGAGTTTTAAAAGAATACGATTATACATATTGTTCTCCTTCTAGAAAAAAGGACATTGAAAATGTCCTTTTAGTTACCCATCTGCTTGGCGACTTCTTCTGCGAAATTCTCTTCTCTCTTTTCGATACCTTCACCGACTGTGTATCTGACGAAGCAGCGTACATCGGCGTTGTTTTCTTTAAGAACTGCGGAGACTTTCTTGGAAGAATCCATGAAGTATTCCTGATCGACCAGGCACATTTCCTTTAAGGCCTTCGATACTTTACCTTCGATAGCGCCCTGGATGACTTTTTCCGGCTTGCCGGCGAACTTTTCATCATTCATGACGATCTGAGTCTGTACGTTTCTCTCACGCTCGACGATCTCTGCCGGCATTTCGGAAGAACGTACATAGGAAGGTGTCATGGAAGCTACCTGCATGGCAAGATAGTGAGCCAGTTCCGGAGTGCCGCCCTTGACGACGACCAATGCTGTCTTGGCACCGCCATTGTGTGTGTAATCACCGAAGAGTTCATCGTCATTCTTTTCAACGACTGCGAATCTTCTTAAGACGATCTTTTCGCCGATCGTAGCCGTTGCGTTGATGAATGCATCGTTCAGCGTAGCACCGTCTACCGGTAAAGCCAGAGCAGCTTCGTTATCTGCCGGTTCAGCTGCAAGGATCGTCCTGGCAGCACAGTCGAGCAGTGCAAGGAACTGTTCGTTCTTGGCGACGAAGTCTGTCTCGGAGTTGATCTCGACAACGACAGCCTTGTTGCCGTCGATGACGATCTTGGATAAGCCTTCCGCAGCGATACGGGATGCTTTCTTGATGGATTTTGCAATACCTTTTTCTCTTAACCAGTCGATGGCCTTTTCCATGTCACCGTCTGTTGCAGACAGTGCATTCTTGCAGTCCATCATACCGGCGCCGGTCTTTTCTCTTAACTCTTTGACTTGTGAAGCAGTGATCGCCATTATTTAGCCTCCTCTGCAGCCGGAGCAGCAGCTTCCGCCTTCGGAGCTTCTGCTGTCTTGGCAGCATCTTCATTTTCAGGTTTGCGGGAGATGAAACGCTTTTCGGAATTGAAACGTCCGTTTCTTCTGTTCTGATTCTGTCTCTGTCTCTCTTCGTTTCTGGCTCTTCTTCTCTTTTCCTGTTCTTCAGCGTGCTTTTCAACGTTGATGATGACATCTTCCATCGTGATATCGTTTTCGATATCGCCTTCCTGGTAAGCATCCTGCAGGATACCGCCCTTGGATTCGACAATGGCATCAGCCAGTAAGGACATCATGAGTTTGATGGACTTGATCGCATCATCGTTAGCCGGAACAGCGTAATCGACGAATGCCGGATCACAGTTCGTATCAGCAAGTCCGAATACCGGGATGTTGAGCTTTCTAGCTTCAGCAACAGCGTTGTGATCTTCCTTCGGATCAACGACGATCAGAGCATCCGGCAGTTTCTTCATTTCTTTGATACCGCCTAAGAAGTTCTCTAAACGGGCTGCTTCCTTACGGATGATGGCCTGTTCTTTCTTCGGATATACATTGATCGTACCGGAAGCTTCCATTTCCTGGATCTCCAGTAATCTCTTGATCCTCTTCTGGATCGTACGGAAGTTCGTCAGTGTTCCGCCCAGCCATCTCTGGTTGATGTAGAAACTGCCGGATCTCGTAGCTTCATCGAGGATGATCTGCTGAGCCTGTTTCTTTGTACCGACAAACAGGACTTTACCGCCGTTCTCAGCGATCTCTTTGAGCTTCGCATAAGCGACAGCCAGGTCTTCCTGAGTCTTGTTTAAGTCGATGATGTAGATGCCGTTCTTAGCTGTGTAGATGAACGGTTTGCACTTCGGGTCCCACTTCCGTGTCTGATGTCCGAAATGGGCACCGTTTTCCAGAAGCTTTCTCATGGATACTAATTGCATTTAAAACTTTCCTCTCTTTCCGTTACTCCTCCACCGTTTCCAGATCTGCTAACCTTTCGGCACGGAGCAGATGATCCACGGTGTGTGTATTTTGCTTAAACGCTTCATTATTATATTACAGACCTAAATAAAAAGAAAGATTAAATTAATCTTTCGCATGCGGATGAGCTTCATTTACCGTCTTTTTCAGACGGTCGAAGGTCAGATGAGTATAGATCTGCGTCGTAGAGACCTGTTCGTGGCCCAGCAGTTCCTGTACGGTCCTCAGATCGGCACCGTTATCCAGAAGATGGGTCGCAAAGGAATGTCTCAGCATATGCGGATGGACCGAGATGCCGATACCGGCTTTGATGCGGCTCTCCTCCAGCATCAGCTGGACTGAACGAGCGCTGATCGATCCTCCCCTGTTCGATACAAAGAGATAAGGACTGTCCTTTTTGGCATAATGGTCCCGATATTCTTCGATATAGAGATCGAGAAGTTCATTGAGACGCGGATAATACGGAAGCAGACGTTCTTTGTTGCCTTTACCGATGACCCGTATCGTCATCTCTTTACGGTCGATATCTTCCAGTTTCAGGCCGATGCATTCGCTGATACGCAGGCCGCAGGCATAGATCGTCTCCAGGATGGCCCGGTTGCGGATCTGCAGCGGATCATCGAGATCGAAACTGTCGAAGAGCTGTTCGACCTGATCGAAGGTGAGTACATCGGGAAGATTCTTCTCGCTTGGGCCTTTATGGAACTGCAGGAAAGGATTTTCCCCGGCGATATGTGTCTCGTTGAGATAACGGTAAAAAGAGCGCAGAGCGCTCAGATTGCGCGCATAAGTCGAATTGGAGATCTTCCCTCTCGTGATCTTTCCGCTGCGCAGTTCCTGGATATAGTCATAGACGACCAGCTTATCCACATCGTTGAGATCATCGATGCCGCGTTCCTCGAGATATGTGAGGAAACGGGAGATGTCCCGGCCGTAGGAATCAGTCGTCTTATCGGAACCCGATCTCTTCTCGGCAAGATAACGGAGGAACCTCTCGAGGATCTTATCCATCGAGACGCTCCCTGAAGGCCTTCACTTCTTCCAGGGAATGACTCAGACGATAGGCTTTCAGATCGTCTTTCTTCCCGCTGAAATCCGTTTTATAGATGCCGAAATTCGCATTCATCGGCACCAGTTTCTGTATATGAGGATCGGAGATATAGTTCACCATGGCTCCCATCATCGTATCGGAATGAAGATGCTCTTTGATGTCTCCCTTAAGATACTGGAACATCTGCAGAGCTGCATAGAGTCCCGAAGCAGCCGATTCCACGTATCCTTCTACACCGGAGATCTGTCCGGCAACGAAGATATTCGGATAGGCGATCATCTGATAGTTCTCATTCAGGACATTCGGAGAATTGATATAGGTATTGCGGTGCATGACGCCGTAGCGGACGATCTCGACGTTCTTTAATGCCGGTATAAGTCTCAGTACCCTCTTCTGTTCCGGAAAGGTCAGATGGGTCTGAAAACCGACGATATTGTAGAGGGTATCGATC
>JAZPYW010000132.1:0-3981 GCA_045544415.1 Erysipelotrichaceae bacterium | reverse complement strand
CTTGGCTCACAGAACGACATGGCTACGATCCGACTTCGGAAAGTAGGACCGAAGGTATAGACATCGCGGAAAGCCATAGCGAACGCTTCTACATGGAGCTGTCCGGAGACAGTCAGTGCAGCACGCTTGCCGAAGAAATCTTCTGCGTAGTTGTTGTCTTCACGGGTCGTTGCCGTAAAGACTTCCCCTGCTCCCTCTGCGTCGTTTCCGGTGATGATCGGCGTATGGACATAGACGAATCCCTGATCCTGGAAGAATTCATGGATCGCCATGGACAATACGGAACGAAGACGGAATACGGCAGAGAACGTATTGGTACGAGGACGCAGATGCGGATAGTCTCTGAGAAATTCGAAAGTATGACGTTTCTTCTGCAAAACGTAGGTCTCATCCGATTTTCCCAGGACTTCGATGCCTGTTGCTTCGATCTCAAACGGCTGTTTATTCTCAGGGGTGGAAATATATTTTCCGGTGACCTTGACACTGGATCCGGTCAATAGACGGGAGACTTCATCATAGTTCTCCAGTGTAGGATGATAGACGATCTGTGCATTGCGGAAATAGGTGCCGTCATTCAGTTCAATAAAACCGATGGCACCGTTATTGCGGTTGGTACGTACCCAGCCTTCCATCTCGACATATTCGATCTGATCCATTTCTACGAGAGATCCGCTCTGAGATAATGTATAGAGTTCTCTCGCTGTATAAAAGTCCAACATAGTATTTCCCCCTTGTGATATTCGTAAATCAAATTATAGCATATTTCATCAGTCTTCGATCGACATAGACGGCATGCTGGAAGCATCCAGGCTCACAAATCGTCCATGATCGAGGTAGTGGAAGGCAGCGCAGGCGATCATCGTCGCGTTGTCGGTACAGTATTTTAATGGCGGCAGGATCAGCTTACGGTCCGTAACATTTTCTTTCATCAGTTCCCGGAGACGCGAATTCGCCGCAACACCGCCGGCGATCAGGACCGTCTTCACTTCCGGATGCTCCTCGAGCGCTTTCTTCGTCTTGGCGATCAGGTGCTTGAGCGCTGTCTCCTGGAAGGCATAGGCCATATCTTCCTTGACCATCTCCTCCCCGTTTCTCTCCAGTTTCTTGCTGAGCTGCAGAACACTGTTCTTCAGACCGGAGAAAGAGAAATTCAATCCTTCTACCCGCGGAAGCGTCAATTCATAATGCGGCTTCCCTTTTTTCGCCAGGGCATCGATGACCGGACCTCCCGGATAAGCTTCATGAAGGATACGGGCGACCTTGTCGTAGGCTTCCCCGACCGCATCATCCAGCGTCGTTCCGAGGATGCGGAAGGATTCATCGTTTTCGATATAGACGAGCTCGCTGTGACCTCCGGATACGACCAGGGCCAGAAGCGGATATTCCAGCGGTTCGATCAGCTCATTGATGAAGATGTGGCCTTTCAGATGATGGACACCGATGAGCGGTTTGTCATAGAAGAAGGCCAGTGTCTTAGCGGCTGCTGCTCCGATATGGAGAGAACCGATCAGTCCCGGACCGATCGTATAGGCGATCGCATCGACATCTTCGACACCGATGCCGGATCTGCTTACTGCTTCCTTGACGATCGTGGAGATCTGTTCCACATGCATGCGGCTGGCCACTTCCGGAATGACGCCCCCGAATCGGGCATGCACATCGATCTGGGAAGTGACGACCGAAGATAATATATTCAGCTGTTCATCGAGCACAGCACAGGCTGTCTCGTCACAGCTTGATTCTATTGCCAGGATCTTTCTCATCATATCCTCCTACTGCTTTCATCATTTCATACGCATCTTCATAGTTGTCGCTGTAATAGCCTTTGCGGATGCGTATCGTCTCGAATCCGTGTTTTTTATACAGGCGTATCGCTTTTTCATTGGATACTCTCACTTCCAGATGCAGGAATTCAAGTCCCTCATCCTCCGCTGTCTTTTCCAGATGGGAAAGAAGTTCCTCGCCGTATCCTCTGCCCTGTCTGTCCATGCGTACGGCGATATTCGTGATATCTCCGTTCTCAAACAGAAACCACATGCAGGCATAGCCGCAGATCTCTCCGTCCTGTTCCGATACAAACATCCGGGAAAACTCGTTGCCGTTCAGTTCATAGAGAAAATTGTCATAGGTCCAGGGATCCGCAAAATTCTCCTGTTCGATCTTAAGAACATACGGCAGATCGCTTTCCCTCATCGCACGGATCATCGATAATAGGACTCGCTTTCTTTCAGATATTTCGGCACGAGATGTGCGATATTCTCTACTTTATTCATCAGCGGCTGACAGTTCAGGAAGGCCTCTGCGATATCCGGATAGACATCTTCTTTTCCAAAGAGAGACAGATCTCCCACCATCGTATGACCGGAAAGATCCGATTCGGATAAGACGGCGATATGATCATCTTCCACGATCTCATCTCCGTCATATAATCCGACGTAAGCACGGTCTGCACGGGCATTCATGACGACCATCGTATCCTTCTGACGGTTCGCATATAATCGAAGTGTAGAAATGGTATACAGGTCGATATTCCGCAGATCGCAGAGCGTTTTCGCAACACTCATCGCGATACGTACACCAGTATAGGAACCAGGTCCTTCCGTGATGCATACCGCATCTACATCCATTTTGGAGATGCCTGCTTCATGAAAGACCTTTTCCAGTGCCACAAACAGCAGTTCGGACTGATGCTTGAAACATTCTTCGCAATAGGATGCCAGTATATGGTCATCTTCGATAAGGACACAGACAAGATGTTTATAGGCAGTATCCATGCAGAGTTTTATCATAAAGAATTCCCTTCAACTTTCCTGACGATATCTTCATAAACGCTCCCGGACGGAGTTAATGCGACCTCACGCGTATCATCATCGATATAGGTAAAAGAGATACACAGATATTCTTTCGGAAGATAAGACTCATAATATTCCGGCCATTCGATGACCGTCACCCCGTCATTGCGGAATTCATCAAATCCGAGATCGTAATCGTTGCCTTCCAGACGATAGGCATCGATATGGTATAAAGTAAGATCTCCTTTATAGATCTTCAGGATATTGAATGTCGGAGAATTGATCGGCTGAGCGATATGCAGTGCTTTGCCGATGCCTTTAGTAAAAGTCGTCTTGCCGGAAGCAAGATCTCCCTGTAAAAGAAGGGTCATGCCCTTATGAAGATATTGTCCGATCTGCTCACCAAGAGCGATCATCTGTTCAGTACTTTGAATTAACATACCAATTTATTATACACGTATTTTCCAAGAAAAAAACCTCCGTAATGGAGGTTTTAACTGGCAGCGTGCTTGATTCACCGAAAGGCTATGCTCGCCGATGAAGTGCTTAACTTCCGGGTTCGGGATGGGACCGGGTGTGACCACTTCTCCATTGCCGCCAGATCTGAGAGCTTCGTTCTCTCAAAACCGAGTAACACATATAGAATAGGGACATTGTTTTTTGTTTTCTTATCTTTATGATAAAATCCTCGACCTATTAGTATCAGTCAACTGAACACATTGCTGTGCTTACATCTCTGACCTATCAACCTCATAGTCCATAAGGGGTCTTACTTTCTTAAAGAAATGGGAATTCTCATCTTGGAGTCGGTTTCACGCTTAGATGCCTTCAGCGTTTATCCGATCCGGACTTAGCTACCCAGCTATGCTTCTGGCGAAACAACTGGTGCACCATAGGTCCGTCCATCCTGGTCCTCTCGTACTAGGGACAGCGCTCCTCAAAATTCCAACGCCCACAACAGATAGGGACCGAACTGTCTCACGACGTTCTGAACCCAGCTCGCGTGCCAAAGTCGGATCGTAGCCATGTCGTTCTGTGAGCCAAGGAGTTGATCATTTGTTGTTCTTCCTAAGACCGCTTGGCCTCCGACTTCCTCTCGTACTAGTGTCGGGGCCTCGCAAATCTCCAACGCCCACAACAGATAGGGACCGAACTGTCTCACGACGTTCTGAACCCAGCTCGCGTGCCA
>JAZPYW010000131.1:0-6488 GCA_045544415.1 Erysipelotrichaceae bacterium | reverse complement strand
TTCTCGTCCTCTTCCGTAGCACGGCGCAGGATCGGTTTGATCTCAAAAGATACGTTCGGTTTGCTGAAAGGATCGGATACGAGTTTGGCGTATTCTACTCCTCTCTGTGTCTCGACAACGACCGCATCCCCGCTCATCAGCGTCGGATCCGTCGTTGAGAATGTATAGGTCTTATTGGTCTCTGTGAAACGCACAGAGACGTAATTCATCATTTCATCCATATTTTCACCTGTTAAATATATGATATTATCGCATAAGCGATCGCGTCAAATAAGAGTTTCCGCTCCGGCATCAGCAGTGTCTTGTCCCGGGCATCCTCAAAGATCTCCAGGAGTTTAGCCGGATCATGAGCCTTCAGTTTTCTCAGTTTACCGTTGTATTCTTCATCATCGATGCGGATATCTCCGATCGCATCCTCCAGCATCCGGATCATGATGTCGAGATAATAGTCGGTGCAGACTTTCATATCATCTCTGTTGGAATACAGGGAATAGAGATCCCGGTAGTAGAGGACCGGGATATAGTCTTTCTTATCCAGCAGATCTATCGTCTGATAGACGAAGTCCTTGGCATTCTGAAAGAATTCGTTGTCTTTATCGAATTCCGGATCGTAGTTATGCAGGATCTCGGCGAGAAGATGGGCGTCGGATTCTTCAAAGCCGCTATGGAGATATTCCTCTTCGACAGCCGAGAAATCCCTCTGCAGGAAAGGAACTTCCTGACAGCGGGAGACGATGGTCGGCAAGACATCTTCCTTGCGGTCGGTGATGAAGATGCCGTAGTTCTGGCCGCTCGGTTCCTCCATGAACTTCAGCAGGGCATTGATCCCGTTGACGTTCATATTGTTGACATTGGCGACGATATAGACTTTCCTGCCGCTCTCTTCTACGGCTGTAGCTGAGAAACGTTCGATCAAAGAGGAGACCGTCTCCTTCTTGATCAGTCCCTTATAGCCGTCGAGATAGAGGAAGTCGAGATACTGCCGGTTTCGTATCCTCTGCGATACCGGGGACTCTTCATCCGCAAACCGCCCTTTTCCTTCAATGATGCTTTGAGCCAAAAGGATGGCGGCATCGATCTTCAGCGGAGAATATTCACCGGAAAAGAGGTAGCTGTGCGCTACCTTTCCTTCCGATAAGGCATGCTGGAGCGTCCGGTAAGCGATCGGCTCCTTCTCCGCTAAGATCTCTTTAATCATTCAGTTTCTCATTCAGGATCTTCATACAGGCATCCGTGACCTCTTCTACGCTCTTGGAGGCATCGACGAGGACGATACGGTCCTGAAAACGGCGTATGACTTCTTCATAGCCCTGTTTTACCCGGTGATGGAAGTCGATCGATTCCTGATCGAGACGGTCTTTGAAGGCCCGGTCTCCGATCCTCTTGAGTCCTTCGGCTTCATCGATATCGAGGAATATCGTCAGATCCGGGAAACAGTCATCGATCGCAAATTCATTGATCTTGTATACTTCATCAAAACCGATTCCCCGGCCGTATCCCTGATAGGCCAGCGAGGAATCGACAAAGCGTTCGCATAATACGATCTTTCCTTCTTTTAAAGCCGGAAAGACTCTCTCTACGAGGTGCTGACGGCGGGATGCCGCATATAATAAGGCTTCCGTACGGGCATCCATAGCGGTATTCTTCGGATCCAGGATGATATTGCGGATCTGTTCGGCGATCTCGATACCTCCCGGTTCTCTGGTATGGACTACTTCGTAGCCCTCATTCTTCAGTTCTTCGACGAGTCTTTTGGCGATCGTCGTCTTTCCGGAACCATCCGGTCCTTCCAGTGTAATAAACAGTCCTTTTTTCATATCAGTTCAGTTTCTCCGGTTTCGGCATCAGTGTCTTTTCAAGTGCTTCGATGATCTGATCGCGGATCGATTCGTATTCTTCATAAGAGATATCAAAGTTCTCGCCGGTGATCATCTGTACCGGATTCTTATTCGCATCCGCGATCATCTCCGCCAGTTCTTCGATCTGTTCATAGTAGGACCACGGAAGCACCGCAAAACGCTTCTCCCCGTCTTCTGTCACGGTCAGGACCTCATGATCCCGGAGACCTTCCAGTTCTTCTTCGATCTCTTTCAGTTTCGATAATTCGATATTCATGACTCTATTATAGCGCAAAGCTCCTTCCAAGGCCTTTTTAGGCGCTCAGAGCTTCTTCTTTATTCTTCGCACACCAGTTGAAGAAGTACGGTACGGAACAGAGCTCGTCAAACAGACGGTCGACACAGTCTGCAAAAACCGAGGCTTCTTCAATGGAAGTATCCAGTTCCCAGATGCGGTCGATATACTCGCTGTACGGGATCACCGCAAACATCTCATTCAGGACTTCCTTCGCCTTGACCTCTTCCTCGTTCTTTAACAGTGTGAGGATCAGCAGCAGGTAGCAGGAGGCGTCTTTGACCTTTCCGTCCAGATAGAGATCGTAGAAGGCATCGCTGTCTTCAATGAAGGAATAAAGGTAGCCGAGACGGACATAGTTGGCGCCCTCTTCACTGACATCGTTGATCCTCTTCTGCAGACGGATCGCCGTCTTATAGTTCCTTATCTCGATCAGGTATTCCACGAAGAGATCGAGGATGATCATGAGATTCTCCCGGCCGTAGCGGTCCAGCTGGGAAATGGAAGACAGGTCTTCTTCATATTCCCGGAAGAGATTATAAGCCAGTGTCTCTTCCCGCATGGACAGTTCGGTAAAGAAGGCCTCGATGCAATATCGGTCGATCTCCCTTGCCTTCTTGATCCGGTCTTCCAGGGTCAGGTCTTCATCGAACATCACTTCGATGGCTGTCCGTTCACGGTCATTCGCATAGTCCGGATAGGAATAGTCCGGCAGATTCTCCGGCAGAAAGAAATTGTCGATATAGTTCAGGACTTCGTCCTTCCCCAGAGTAGATAGAGTAGCCGCAAAAGAATAGAAATCGTTACTCATGAAGACCTCTCATTCCGATACGGTACATCAGGACGATGGTCTTGGCATCATCGATGACATTGTTGTCGATCATCTCCTGTATCTCATCATAAGTGTATTTATAGAGGTGAAGGTCTTCATCCGCATCGAAGTGCTGTCCGACTCTCTTCCCCTTTTTCGCATAGTAGAGATGTATCCTCTCACTGCAGTATCCGCAGGTAGGGATGATGCTTCCCAGTTCTACGAGGCCTTCTGCCTCATAGCCCAGTTCTTCCCGGCATTCCCGCAAGACTGTCTCTTTCGGATCCTCTCCTTCTTCGATCTTTCCGGCACAGAATTCCAGCATCTCTTTGCCTATCGAATAGCGGTACTGCTTTACCATAAAGAACTTTCCGTCTTCAGCCTGCAGAGCGATGCACGCTCCGCCATGATGCAGCACGACCTCTCTTTTCGAGGTGCTTCCATCTTCCAGTTCTACATCATCCACGACCACATGGATGACTTTTCCCTGATATATCTCCTGACGTTTCGTCTGTCTTTCGATCATAGTTCTCCTCTCCTAAAGAAAAAGTGAATATCATTCACTTTCACTGCCTTCACTTCCGCCTCCCGGCAGATAGAAGACTTTTTCATCTCCCTTGGAAAACATATATTCTCCCCGGGCATATGTCTGTACATAGTTCGGATCTTCCAGTTTACTCTTCGTTGAGATCAGACTGGCATTTTCCTCTTTCAGGATCTGCAGTTCTTCTTCGACGAGTTCTGCCTGCTTCTGCAGTTTCAGCATCGTGTATACCTGCCTTCCCACATTGGCCAATATCACCAGGGCAGCAGCGATGATGACGATCCCGATGATCTTGTTCAGCATCTTCGTCTGATTCTTTTTCTTTTTTCCAACAGTGCTTTTTGTCGACATAGAATAATTATACCTCAAGAATCTTTTTCTCTTCAATCACTTCATATAAAGATAAAGCTTCCTGCTTGGATACCTGTTCCCTTATATCGAGGATGCGGATCTCGATCTCCCGGTGTCCGAAGACGATCTTCACGATATCTCCGGCCTTTACTTCGGCAGCAGCTTTCGCATGACGTCCGTTGATGAAAAGACGGTCATTCTCGGCCAGTTCCTTCGCTACCGTCCTTCTTTTCAGTATCCGTGCTACTTTCAGATATTTATCAATGCGCATCTTTCTCCAGTTTATCCAGATCATCGATCAGCTTCAGCATCTTGCGGATACTCTCTTTCTGATTGTCCAAAGACAGTTCCAGACGGGAATTGCGGTATTTGATCTGCAGATCCCGCGAGAGCTGATTGCAGTAGCCGAAGAGCTTGAGTCCGTCGATGTTGTCGGAATACTCCTTACTTAATATTATACGGAATTCTCCGTTCCGGTTCAGTACCTGATCGATCAGATTGAGATTGACCAGAAGTTCCAGACGTTTCTTATCGAAGAGCGTCTCCACTTCCTTAGGCAGTCTTCCGTATTCATCGCTGATACGGGCATAGTAATCCAACAGTTCTTCTTTTGTCGAGATATCATCGAGTTCATGATAGAGCTTGAGTTTTTCGTAGTCGTTATCCGAGAAATTCTCCGGGATATAGGAAGAGATCGGGATATTGACGTTCGCCTTCACCTCTTCCTTGACTTCTTCGCCCCGTTTGACCTTGATGGCCTTATTCAGCATCGCCAGATAGAGGTCGAGTCCGACGTTCTCGATGAAACCGGACTGCTTGGCACCCAGGAGATCTCCGGCACCTCTTATCGTCAGGTCTCTCATCGCGATCTTGTATCCGGAACCCAGAGCCGTGAATTCCTTGATGGCCTCCAGTCTCTTGAGACTCGATTCTTTCAGTTCTTTCTTCTCCGGTATCAGCAGATAGGCATAGGCCACCCGGTCGCTTCTTCCGACTCTTCCCTTGATCTGATAGAGCTGGGAGAGACCGAAGTTCTGGGCATTGTCGATGATGATCGTATTCGCATTCGGGATATCGAGACCTGTCTCGATGATGGTCGTACATAAGAGGACGTTGGTCTCATTGCGGTAGAAGCGGTACATGACATCTTCGATCTCTTCCGAAGACATCTGTCCGTGCGCCACATCTATCCGCGCATACGGCAGTTTCTCCGAGAGTTTCCGGGCCACTGAATAGATCTGTTCGACATTGTTGTAGAGGTAGAAGACCTGACCGTCTCTCTCCAGTTCTCTCATGATGACTTCCTCAACGAGAGAATCGCTCTTATGGACGACGTAGGTCTGTACCGGATAGCGGTCCTGAGGAGGCGTATTGAGGGTAGACAATCCCCGTATGCCGATCAAAGACATCTGCAGGGTACGCGGGATCGGCGTAGCACTCAAAGACAGGACATCGACGGAGTTCTTCATCTCCTTGATCTTTTCCTTGTGTTCGACACCGAAACGCTGTTCCTCGTCGATGATCAATAGACCCAGGTCTTTATATTTGACATCTTTGGATAAGAGACGGTGCGTACCGATCAGGATATCGATCTTTCCGTCCTTGAGGTCTTTCAGGATCTCCTTCTGTCCGGCCGGACTCACATAGCGGTTCAGTAATTCCACCCGTACCGGATACTTCTCGAAACGGGATTTGAAGGTATTGAAATGCTGGAAGGACAGTACGGTCGTCGGACAGAGATAAGCGACCTGCTTATCATCATTGACCGCCTTGAAGGCAGCGCGTATGGCAACTTCAGTCTTGCCGAAACCGACATCTCCGCATAATAGACGGTCCATCGGCTTCTCCGATTCCATATCCGCCTTGACTTCCCTCGTAGCTACGAGCTGGTCGGCCGTCATCTCATATTCGAAATCATCCTCGAATTCCTTCTGCATCTCGGAGTCTTTCGAGAACGCATGACCGATATTCGCCTCTCTCGCACTGTAGAGTTCAAGCAGTCTGTCGGCCACATCATTGACCGATTCCTCGACTCTCTTCTTCGTCTCGATCCAGTCTTTGGAACCCAGTTTATGGAGTTTCGGAACGACACCTTCCGAAGATACGTATTTGCGCACTAAAGAGAACTGGGACAGCGGTACCAGCAGTTCATCATTGCCTTTATAGATGATGCGGAGATAGTCGCAGTCGATCCCGTTGACCCTTCTCGTCTCGATATCCACATACTGTCCGATACCGTACTGATCATGGACGACATAGTCTCCCTTCTTCAGTTCCTCATAGGAATTGAGACTGACGGCTTCCGCATAGCGGTTGGCGAACTTTCCGTGGCGTTTCTTCTGTTTATATAATTCCTTCGCAGAGAATACCGCAAAGGACTCGCTCTTGACTTCAAAGCCTCCGAAGAAGGATCCGTAGGCGATATTGATACCGTCTTTCATCTCTCCGGTAAATACCGAATACTTCGTATCGCTTCTCGTGCAGGCAGAAATGAGATCGTTCATCTCCTTTTCTTCCAGGATGAAGAGCTTCTGTTTCGATTTCTCCTGTTTGATGATCTCCAATAGGATGTCGATGGTCCCATACGGCAGATCGATGGCTTCGATCTTCGGTACATCTCCAAACGGATCTCCCCTCAGCAGTTCTTCA
>JAZPYW010000130.1:0-26059 GCA_045544415.1 Erysipelotrichaceae bacterium | reverse complement strand
CTTTCCTGATTCTCCCGGTCGTTATCGAGCCGGACGTGTTCTACACCGCCTTCTGCTTCATAGAACTGACCGGAAGCGATCGCATTGGCTGAAGTCGGATCGTAGCCATGTCGTTCTGTGAGCCAAGGAGTTGATCATTTGGTTTGTCTTCCTAAGACCGCTTGGCCTCCGACTTCTTTCCTGATTCTCCCGGTCGTTATCGAGCCGGACGTGTTCTACACCGCCTTCTGCTTCATAGAACTGACCGGAAGCGATCGCATTGGCTGTCTTGACTCTCTCATCTTTGAGGATCCCTTCGACATCAGCCATCGTGACACGTGGATAATTCTTATAGAACTCATTGATCGCATCTTCATCTTCCAGTTCATTCATGTAGCGGTAGATCGCATCATAATCGACCGTATACGTTACGACCGCTCTCATCTTCTGTCTGGTAAGCGTCTTCGCACTTTCAGCTGCTGTAGAAACACCCAGTCCGATGATGACGAAGTTTCCGATCACAAAGAAGGTGATCAGCAGAAGAAGGGTCTTGGTCTTTCTCCTGAATGTATTCTTTATCGCTCTTTGAAAGAAATTCATTTTTTCCTCCTATATTTCTATCGATCGTCAGTTGAGGACGATACGATATTCCTTATCTTCGTAGACTTTTCCGTCATTTACCGGTGTCCCATCCGCCAGTGTGATACGAGCAGCACGGTCATACATATCGGCAGTGATGGCCGGATCCAGTTTGAAGGAAACGACACCGCTCAACTCGTTCATCAGCGAGGAAACGGTTCCCGTTGGAGAAACAGTCGTTACTTTACCCTTGGATATGACTACATCGAATCGGGCATCCAGCGGCAGAGGCCCGTCACACGGATAGACTCTGTTGTCGGAATATCCGGTACACTGTACCGAGATGATCTGATCACGGGAATACGTATCGGAATAGATCGCATCGCCGGCTGTCCAGTTGTCCGCATAGGCATCGATACCCTTGGAACGCAGGGAATTGAGTATATCCGTCAGGTGTTCCAGAGTATTGCCGACCAGCGAGATACCGACATCGTTCGCATAGAAAGTATTACCCAGATTCAGGATGACAACGATCGGCTCGCTCTTGGCGACCATACTTCCTGCGGATGGTGTCTGAGAAACGATATAGGCAGTCGACTTGGAGTATCTCGATTCACTCGCATCGACATAGATATCTTTGTTGGCTTTCTGCCAGGTCTCGAACTGAGACTTCGTCATCGTTGTAAAGTTCGGTACCGTGAAGCCTTCACCCTTGGATACATAGATGATGAGAGTCTCTCCGGCTTTCATCGTCTTTCCTTTTTCTACGCTCTGCGCATAGATCGTACCAGCCGGCTTGGAGTTGAAACCTTCAATGACCTTTAAAGCGATCTTCGTACTCTTGGACCAGGATTCCGCTTCCGCCTGATACTTGCCGATGAAGTCATCGACCGTGACCGTTCCTACCGGAGCCGGTCCCTTGGATACAGAGATATTCAGAGTGCTTCCTCTGGTAAAGTCTTCCGGTTCTACTCCCTTGAATTCAAAGGAGATGACATTTCCGTCTTCGACCGTATCGCTGTAGGCAGTCGTTACTTTGACTTTCTGAAGTTTATTCTTGGAGACCCAGTCGCTGATCTCCTGTTTCGTCATATTGGCGATATCCGGTACTTTGATCTTCTCATCCGGATCAGCACCCTGAGACAATACGAAGTTGATCTTAGCATCCTTGCGGATCTTCTTTCCCGGTTCTATAGACTGGGAAATGATCTGGTTTTCATCGAAGTCCATAGAATATTCACGGTTCATGATGATACCGGTCGAATCGATCTCCTGCTGCCGTACCCAGGCAGCCACATCGCTCTGTGTCTTTCCGACAAAGTTCGGCATCTCGATCTTCGGTCTCAGGAAGAGGAAGTAGACCAGCCCCGCCAGCAGCAATACAACGGCCGCTGCGATACCGATGACCTTCCAGTTCGGCTGGAAACTGTTATTTACCGGGATCCGTTCTTCTTCCGCAAAACTCTTCGGTTTATTCTCGGAAGAGAACTGACTCAGGAAATCTTTTTCATTGTTTTCACTCATATTCTTACCTCGCTACATGTTCAGTTCATCTGTATTAACTGTATTAAGTGTATCGTCCTGAATGGAGGAAGTCAAGTTATACAGCCGAATCTAAGCGTACACTTGAAATCAATCACCTTTCTACAGCATATCTGTTTCATATATCTACTACCGTTTACCGGTATCTTCGTCACATCTATATATGTATATTTTACCCTTTTATATTTTAGATTTCTTCTATTCGGTAAATTTTAACCGAATCTTAAAGAAAAGAAAGGGCAGACCATTATTCTGACCTGCCCCAAATGATGAACGATGTGTGAAATGGTTATGTGCTGAGTTTCTTTTTTCGGTCGATCGCAAACATGATCGCATAATCGATGGAGTTCACTAAGCTGAGTTCGTTCGCATGGCCGCTGCCCGCATGACCGAATCCGGTACCGTGGTCTACAGAGACACGGACGATCGGAAGACCTAAGGTCATATTGATGCCGGCGACAGCTTCCCAGTGTTTCTCTTCCTTGTTGTAGACAAAACCGACGACTTTTGTCGGGATGTGACCCTGATCATGATACATGACGACGACCGCATCATACCAGCCTCCCAGCGCCTTGGAGAATACCGTATCCGGAGGAGTAGGCTTCTTTTCCGGAATGTCGATACCTTCTGATAAGGCGATATCGATGGCCGGCTGTATCTCATCGATCTCTTCTCTTCCGAACATACCGTCTTCACCGCAGTGCGGATTGAGTCCGGCAACACCGATCTTCGGATGTTCGATGCCTAAGGCATGCATCGCTTCGTTTGCCAGATGGATGCATTCGAGAACTCTCGGTGTCTTGACCCGGTCGCAGGCTTCTCTTAAGGAAACGTGCGTCGAGACATGGACGACTCTCAGGTTCTCGTGTGCCAGCATCATCGCATACTTCTTCGTATTCGTGTAATGCGCATAGATTTCGGTATGACCGGAATAATGATGTCCGGCCATATTGATGGCTTCCTTGGATAAGGCGTTGGTGACCGTGCCGTCTACCTTGTTGTCCATAGCCAGTTCAATGACTTTCTTCACATACTGGAAGGCACATTCACCGCCCAGAGCACAGGCTCCTACCTTGAACGGTGCCGGTTCTTCTTCTGCGAGATGATCCGGGATATCTTCCTTCTTCAGCAGACCGAGGTCCATCAGATCGATAGTTCCATAGGTGTAAAGACCGTCTGCAGGATCGTTCACGAGGTTGAGTTTCAGATCGATGCCGTTGACTTTCTTCGATACGGCCAATGCGTATTCCATGGCCGTCTTATCGCCGACTACTAAAGGTCTGCAGCGGTCATAGAGCGTCTTGTCGTTGAGAGCTTTAACGGTGATCTCCGGTCCGTTTCCATACGGATCACCCATGGAGATCCCGATGATCGGTAAAGTGTTCATTTTACTGCATTCCCAGAGCCTTGTTTTCATCAAGGACTGCTTTCAATGCTTCAACGCCCTCTGCACATAAGCCGTTGAACGGTCTGCGGCAGTCGCCTACCGGATAACCTAAGAGGTTGACGGCTTTCTTGACGACGGTATTCGGGTTTCCATATTTGAAGACACCGCGCAGAGTGACGATGGAATCCTGAGCCTTCTGAGCGTTCTCCAAGTCTCCGGCAACGAAGTAATCATAGATGGAAGACAGTGTGCGCGGATAGACGTTGGCACATCCGGCGATCGCACCTGTTCCACCGTTCTTGAGCGTATTCAGGATCAGAGAGTCATTTCCGGATAATACCGTGAAGTCATCTCTCTTCTTGGCAACTTCCAGATAAGCGAGGATGTTTTCCCAGACACCGGAAGAATCCTTGATACCGACGATGTTGTCGAATTCCAGCAGGCGTTCTACTGTTGCCGGCTCTAACGCATTTCCGGTACGTGCCGGGATGTTGTATAAGAGGATCGGCATATCGACCGCTCTGGCAACAGCTGCGTAGTGTTCATACAGTTCATCCTGAGAAGCTTTTGCGAAAGAAGGAGTGATGATGGATAATACATCGGCACCTACTTCTTTTGCCATAAGAGACTGCTCGATCGTCTCCGCTGTAGAGACACAGCCTGTACCTGCATATACAGGAACACGGTGATTGACCGATTTCACCATCGTCTCGAGGACTTCTCTTTTTTCTTTACCGTTCAGGATGTAGCCTTCACCATTCGTTCCGAAACAGAAGATCCCGTGGATCCCGTTGGCGATCATACGTTCGCCTTCCTGTCTCAGCACTTCATGGTTGACCGTTTCATCCGCGTTGAACGGTGTGCAGATCGGAACAATAATACCTTTGATGTCTACGTGTTTCATTACAGTACCCTCCTATAAATTGCCCGGGCATCATCCGGGGTAACAGTTTTCTTATTGTTGACTAAGAGTCTCTGGACTTTCATACCGGATTCCACTAAGGTTTCCAGATCTTCTTCCGGTACTCCGAATTCCTTGAGACTTGTCGGAATATTCAGATGTTCGACGATAGAGCCCATCCACTTGATCACACAGGCGCTCTTTTCTTCGACGCTGTTCAGACGGTCTTCTCCGTGATAGCAGCGGTCATAGACCTGAGCGAATTTCTCCTGCAGTGCATCTTCATTGAATTCCATGACCGGCACCAGCAGCATCGCATTGGATACACCGTGAGCGATATGATACTTGCCTCCTAACGGATAGCTGAGCGCATGTACTGCAGTCGTACCGGATGCGGTGATCGCGAGACCTCCGTATAAGGCAGCTACCTGCATGGCGTTCTTGGCATCCATAGCATCCGGATCATCGCAGGCCTGAATGATGTTGTTGAGGATGAGATCAAGTCCTTCCAGCGCAAAGATGTCGCTGAACGGATTGGCTTTATTGGAAGTGAAGCATTCGATGCAGTGGCATAAGGCATCGACACCGGTAGCTGCAGCGATCTTGCGCGGCAGATTCTTTACCAGTTCTGCATCGAGAATGACATAGTCGCTGATCAGATCATCGTTGACGATGCCGATCTTGAGTTCCTGTTCCGGTACGCCTACGATCGCATTCGGCGTCACTTCTGCACCGGTACCTGCCGTCGTCGGGATCATGACGACCGGAGTCGTCTTATGACCTCTCTTCGGGTCGGTAAGCAGTTCCTTGACCCCGTATTCATCGGTCTTCAGGATGGATGCCAGTTTGGCGGAATCCATGACGGATCCTCCACCGCAGGCGACGATCAGGTCGTAGTCTTCCTTCTTGAACTGATCGATGACGTTCTGTACGGCCATGTAGGTCGGTTCTGCAGGAAGATCATCAAATACGTCATACGGAACACCGGCATCTTTCAGACGCTTTTCGATCAGCGCGAAGAGTCCGAGCTTTTCCAGACTCTTATCGGTGAACGCTGCAACTCTCTTTACGCCGTTCTTTTCAATGATCTCGGCGATCTTATCCAGCGAATTCTCTCCGCTGTAGACAGCCTTCGGTAATTTCAGGTTGTATTGCATCATTTTCCTCCGTTATTTCACATCGTCTTTTACGGTATTGGTCAGATCGCCGATCTGATCGATATGGCAGTGGACGACATCTCCGTCTTTCAGGAATACCGGCGGATCCATTCCGAATCCGATACCGGTAGGACTTCCGGTCGCAAAGATCGTTCCTGCCTGTAAGACCATACCCTGAGATAAGACGGATACGATCTCGTCGATCCCGAAGATCATGTCCGAGGTATAGCCGTTCTGTCTCTCTTCTCCGTTGACACTGAGCGTGATGTTCAGGTTCGGCGGATAGGCGATCTCATCAGCGGTCACGATACATGGACCCATCGGACAGGTACCGTCCAGTCCCTTCATGAAATAGTTCTGTTTATGACGGGACAGTTCTCTTCCCGTCACATCGTTGATGATCGTATAGCCGAAGAGGTGATCCTTCACTTCTTCTTCCGTTACACGATCGGTATCCTTCCCGATGATGACGCCCAGTTCGCATTCGTAATCCAGGGTCGAGATGAAGTCTTTGTGAGACGGTATGGCTTCCTTATCTCCTCTGGCCCTGTCGACCGGTTTTCCGAAGTAGATCGGGTAATTCCGGATGGCATCTTTCGCATTGGCTGTCGCTTTGGCCATCTCTTCCGCATGAGCCTGATAGTTGAGTCCCATACAGATCACATCCCTATGCGGATGTTCGATCGGTGCCAATACCCGGACATCCTGCAGACGCACACCGTTTTTCGTTTCTTTCGCTTTCTCGAAGCGGTCTTTCAGTGTCCTGAAATCGCAGTTTACCAGCCGGATAAAGCTGATCATGTCTGCGGCATCATAGCCGAGAGAACGTACGTCATAGAGACGATCGTTCGTTTCGTCATATACTGCTGTGTATTTTGTGTTGTCTTGTTCGATATAGTAGATCTTCATTCTGTGAATATCCCCTTCCATTTCGGGTGTTTCAGTGCATCCGGATTCACGATATTCTCCACCTTTACGCCATCCAGCAGCTGCAGGGATGTCTCGGCGATCTTCCGGTGTATCTCTTCCGAAGATTCCTTGGTGACACCGGCCACATGAGGCGTCAGGACGACGTTTGGAAGCTGCGTGAGCAGACTGTTCAGATCGAACGGTTCCTTCTCCAGGACATCGAGTCCGGCTGCAGCGACCGTTCCATCGCACAGTGCTTCATACAGTGCATCCTCATCTACCACAGATCCCCGGGCGCAGTTGATGAAATAGGAACCCTTCTTCATTACCGAGAACACCTCTTTATTGAAGATGTGATAAGTGCTGGCTAAAGACGGCATATGTAGAGAGAGGATATCCGAACGGGAGACCAGATCTTTCAGATCCTCCGCATAACCGTATCCGTATCTCTCTGCATCTTCTTTCGTACGGTATGGATCGTAGATGACGACCTTGCAGCCGTTTTTCGCAAAGAGATCAGCGGTCAATTGTCCGATATGTCCGAATCCGGCGATACCGGCTGTTCTTCCCTTCAGCATTCCGTGATTGAAACGGTTCCGTACTCCGTAGTTTCCCTTTTTGACCTCATCATTGTCGTAAGGGATCCACTTCAGCAGACTGTAGGCAAGACCTACCGCATGTTCGGCAACAGCCATACTGTTCATATTCGGGCAATACAAAAGGGCGATCCCGTGCTCGGTAAGATATTCAGTGTCATAGTTCTGATAACCGCTTCCGGGAATTCCGATGATCTTCAATGATGAACAGTTCTCCAGCATGTCCTTGGTTGGATGGACATTCCGGGTGATGAAGGCGTCTGCCTGTGCCAGATGATCCAGATACGGATCCAGATCACCGTCGTCCGATACGAACAGATCGGTCTCTCTCTGCAATAATTTCATTCCTTCCCCGAAGAGGGGATAGGACAGCATTACCTTCCGCATATCTGTCTGTTAGTATTCGTCCAGATGAGCGATGATGTTTCGGGCACGTTCGATCAGTTCATCCGCGTATCTTTCATCGTATTCATCGAATACGACCGGTTCACGGGATACATCGGTCTTGAAGATGCCGAAAGCTTTGAGATAGCGTTTGTGGAACTTTCTGTTCAAAGACTGTTCCTGACGGGTGAAGGTAATGATCGGCAGGATATCATAGAAGAGTTTTTTAGCTCCTTCTCTGTTTCCTGATTTATAACGGGAATAGACTCCGGTGAAGAGTTCAAACATACCGGAAGGCATGATGGAATGGATACCGCGGTCGAATGCTTCGATCATCTGATCGTTGCCCCAGGCAGAGGAGATGGAGAGTTTTCCATCCGTAGCCTTTAAGAGCTTGGTATATTTTGCGCCGCAGTTCTTGGTCTCTACTTTGGCGACTCTTACCGTCTCGATATCATTGAAGAGACTGACCAGGAAGTCGACATCCATACCCGGACCATTGAAATCCGCATCCTGGATGCAGAGGAATTTCGGATGGTAGGAATCGAATTCTTCGACATATTTCCGGTATTCTTCATAACCTACTCCCGGCATATAGACGTTGATGCCGTCTACACCGAGTTCAAGGTATTTCTTCAGATTGGCGATACGTCCTTCCTGAGTCGGAGCGGCGATACCGGCGATGATCTTGGCACGTCCATTGGCTTCATCAATGACGGCTTTGGTCAAAGACAGTTTTTCTTCTTCGCTCAGCTGCGGAAGTTCCGATGCCATACAAGGGACCAGAAAACCGGCTACCCCTGCCTTGCAGGCAGCGTCGATCTCATTTCTCAGAGATTCATAGTCGATACTCAGGTCTTCATTGAACGGCGTGATCACCGTCGTGATGACACCGTCTAACGGAAACAGTTCTTTTGTCATATAGTTATCCTCTCTTCTTTCCTAAATATGCCTCTACGATCCTTTCGTCATTTGCGAGCTGATCGGAAGGACCTTCCATCGTGATCTTCCCGTCATCGATGACGTAAGCATAGGAAGAATGATGGAGCGCTACTTTCGAGTTCTGTTCGACGATCAGTACGGTCATGCCCTTCTGATTGATCTCATCGATCTTTTCAAACAGTTCATTGACGACGACCGGTGCCAGACCCATGGACGGTTCATCCAGAAGCAGGATCTTCGGTCTTCCCATCAGGGCTCTGCCTACTGCCAGCATCTGCTGTTCACCGCCGGATAAACTCCAGGCAAGCTGATTCTTTCTCTCTTCCAGACGCGGGAAAAGATTGTATATGAATTTGAGGTCTTCGGTATAATCTCCGTCTTTTAACGGGGAATGCCAGTTGACGGAACCGACTTCCAGGTTCTCGTATACGGTGAGACCCGGGAATACATGACGTCCGGACGGGACATGCATGATGCCCATCTTCGCGATCTTGGTCGCATTGAGACCGGTGAGCTCCTGGCCTTTCCAGGTGATGCTTCCGGTCGTCTTGACCATACGGGATATCGAATTGAGCAATGTGGTCTTACCGGCACCGTTTGCACCGATGATCGCTACAGCTGCTCCTTCTTCCACTTTCAGATTGATGCCCTTCAGTGCTTCGATCGGGCCGTAATATGCGTGAAGATCCTTAATTTCCAACATGTGCGCCACCTGCCAATGTATCTTCGTCTTTTCCTAAATATGCTTCGATGACCTGCTGGTTCGACTGTATCTCCGCCGGAGTTCCTTCCGCGATGATCTCGCCGAAGTTCAGGACGGAAATGTTATGACAGACCGACATGACCATCTCCATTGAGTGTTCGATGAGCACGATGCCCATACCCTGTTCCAGACCCTTGTGCAGCAGATCTTTGACACGGTTCTGTTCTTCCATGTTCAGACCGGCACACGGTTCATCTACCAGCATGACTGTCGGATGCGACAGCATAGCACGGATGATCTCCAGCAGTTTCTGCTGGCCGTACGGGAGGGAATTGATACGTTCATCCCAGTCGAAGCTGAATCCGGCGATCTTGATCAGTTCATCGAATTCCGCGTCGAAGTCGGCACCCTTCTTCCCGAAGAAGGAAGGAAGGTAACCCATCTTGTTGTCTAAGTCCGTTCCTACCAGGAGGTTGTCCCGGATGCTGGAACGCGGCGAGAAGCGCGGGCTTTGGAAAGTACGTCCGATGCCCTTGCGCGATCTCGTATACGGCGGAAGTTTCGTCACGTCTTCTCCCTTGAAGAAGATCTGACCGCCATCCACCTCATAGATACCGGAGATCAGGTTCAGCAATGTGGTCTTACCGGCACCGTTTGGTCCGATGAGTCCGTGTATCTCCCCTTTCTCCACTTTCATGTTTACCTGCTTTGCAGTAACGACACCGCCGAAGGCCTTATTCACATTACGGACTTCCAGTAATACTTCCGCCATCTTACTTTGCCTCCTTCACAAGTTCATCAAGTCCCCGGTCTCTCTTCATCTTCTTGCGAAGCTTATACCGGATATTGTCTACTAAGCCCATGATGCCCATCGGCATGACATTCATCAGGATGATGACGCCGATACCGTAGATCAGACGGGAATAGGCAGCCAGGAAACGGATACGTTCCGGCAGCCAGGTCATGAACAGGGAACCGATCAGGGCACCTGCCGTAGAGTTGACACCTCCCAGCATGATCATGATCAGATAGATAGCACTCTGGTCATACTGGAACGGAGCCGGAGAGATATAGCGTTCATGCAGGGCATATAAGCCGCCCGCAAAAGCGGCGAATGCACCGGCGATGACGAAGCTGATGACTTTGGTGCGGTAAGCATTGATACCCATACACTGAGCAGCGATCTCATTATCGCGGACACAGCCCAGGGCTCTGCCGAGGTAGCTCTTGCGGATCCTCTGGACGATCAGGTAACAGACCAGAGCGATGATGAAGAGTACCCGGAAGTAGTCATAGTAGTTCTCGCAGACGAGAGAACCGATGCCTAAACGCGGAATATTCTTGATGCCGTCCGGTCCGCCGGTCAGAGAGAGCCAGTTGGTCAGGACGGTGAAGATCAGAGATGTGAAGCCGATACTCGCGAAGGAGAAATAGCTTCCTTTTAGACGGAAGAGGGCCAGACCCATGACGACGGAGAACAGCGTTACCCAGAGCACCGATACGATCAGTGCCGGGATCGGTCCCCAGCCCTGAAGCGTCGTCAGTAATGCGACGGAATAAGCGCCGAGACCCATCATGCCTGCCGTAGAGAACGTAGGCTGACCGCCCATGCCGAGAATGACGCAGAGGCCGGCAACGGCTACGAAATAGATCAGACCGAGGTTGATGACCTTCATGATGTAGGCGTTGACGACACCCTTATTCGGGACGATAAAGAAGACGAGGATCAGCGCAACAGCGGCGATGATGGTCTTCAGATTCTTCTGTACAAATGTCTTTACGTTTGCCATAAGGACACCTACGCTTTCTCGGAGATCTTCTCACCGAAGATTCCGGTCGGACGGACGACTAAGACGATGATCAGCACTGCGAATACGATCGCATCCTTATAGGCATCGGTAATGATCAGACCGAAGGACTCGATCATACCGATCAAAAGACATCCGACGATAGCACCCTTGACATCTCCGAATCCTCCTAAGACCATACCCGCAAAGGCTTTCTGAGCCAGAGAACCTAAGGAACTGGATACCAGGAATAAAGGACCTGCCAGCCAGCCGCCGGTACCGGAAAGGACCATGGAGATCATATAGGTAGCCATGATGGAGACGATCGTCGGGATACCGATCAGTTCTGCACAGTAACGGTCCTGAGCAGTTGCCTGCATGACTTTTCCGAGGAAGGTCTTTTCAAACAGGATGTAGACCAGTGCCATAAGACCGCCGCCGATCAGAATGATGAATAAATACTGATAGTTTAAATAAACTGTACCGAAGTGGAATACTCCGTTTACGATCGGTTTCATGGTTAAAGGAATCGTTCCCCAAACGATCTGAACAAACTCTTTTAACGCAATTGATGCACCCAGAGTACTAATGGTTACAGTGACTTTCCATGACGAATTACGTAACGGCCAGTAGACCGAAAACATGTATGCTGCACCGCAGATCGCAAAAACGATGATGCCGCATACGATTACTCCCCACAGAGGGAGATTTAATGAATAGGTGAGCATCCAGGTAAGATACGCACCCAGCATGAACAATTGGCCATGTGCAAAGTTTAAAACGCCGACTGCCTTGACGATCAGGGTAAGACCCATTGCCATCAGGGCATACAGCATTCCCATTGATATACCGGTGATTGCCATCTGGAGATATAACATATTTCACATCACCTTTCTTTTCTTACAAAGGAAGGCGTGTGTGTTTCCACACACGCCTGAACATTTAATACGATTACTCTGCGTAGACGATCTGCAGAACGATGGATTTCTGATCTTCGATATGGCAGACGTATTCTGCTTTCGAGAGCATCGGAGTGCCCTGGTAGCCGTAAGTGGCTACGACACCCTTGTAGTCTGTCATTTCATGGAGAACTTTGTTGACGGCTTCTGGATCCGTAGTTCCGGCTTTTTCCATAGCTGCACAGAGCATCTTTAAGCTGTCATACATACAAGCGGAAGTCATATCCGGTAAACGATTGTATGTTTCGTTGTACTTCTTGATCCAGCTTGCAGTTGGTTCCATGGAGATCGTCGGAGAGAAAGCTGTACAAGCATACCAGTTGTTGGAAGCTTCTAAAGCGTTCTGGATGGAAGACTGCTGAACGAATGCGGAGTTACCGATACAGGTGATCGCATTTTCACCCTGGCTTAAGCCTGCTTCCTGAGCAGCGATCATGATCTGAGCGGAATGGGAAGTCTGAGCGATCGCAACGAAGCAGTCACATCCGGAAGCGAGAACTTTAGCGATGTAGTTCGTGAAGTTCTGGTCTTCATTCGCAAACTGCTGGTCGGAAACGACTTCAACACCGATCTTTGCCAGACCGTCGACAACGACCTGACCCATAGACTGACCTAAGGCATCCGGAGAGTGGAGGATAGCCACTTTCTTGAGACCCTGTTCCTTGATGAAGGCAACGACGGAACCGCCGGCACCGGCATCAGAACGACGAGTGGAATACAGGTTGGCTGTATCGGAAGCTTCGATCTTAACGGAAGAACCCTGACAGAATGTCGGTAATCCGTTTTCCTTGACGAACTGCTCAACGGCTAATACGTCCGAAGAATACTTGTCGAGGATGACAGCGTCGAGTTCATGCTCAGCAGTAACTTTCTGGTAAGCATTCGTCGTTTCTGTTTCCTTGCCCTGACCATCTTCATAGATCAGTTCGACTTGTCTGCCTAAGACACCGCCTGCTTCATTGATCTCATTGAGAGCCAGTTCGATACCTTCTTTGGAATACTGACCGTTGACAGCCTTATCACCGGTGAATGCATCGATGACCGCGATCTTGATGGTTTCCTGTTCTGTCGGTTCGGTTTCACCGCCGCCACCGCCGCCGCATGCGACAAGCCCGAAAGCCATGAGACAGATCAACATGATAGAAATAGCTTTTTTCATTATTTCCTCCTTTTTTCTATCTTTTTTCTTTTATAAACAAACGCCTGAACGTTTATTCATCTAATCGAGTGGAGTTCTTTCTGCGTATGCCAGTGCTTCTCTGATCGCGTTATCGATCGCTTCGCTCTGGATATCGAACGGTGCCTTGCATGGACCCATATTCTGTCCCATGAGTGTTGCAGCACGTTTGATCACAGAGTTCGGATTGCTGGAAGCCATGACTTTACGCAATGGACGGATACTGTTTTCGAGATCCAATGCCTTCTGGAAATTTCCCTTCAGGAAGTTCTGGTAGATCGCTTCGATCCTTTCCGGGAATACATTGGATAAGCCGGCGATGCCTCCGACACCTCCTGCCTGCAGACACCAGAGAATGAGCGAATCATTTCCGGATAATACCGAGAATTCCTCACGGTCGGTATTCTCGAAGTACTGCAGCATATTATCGAAGTTGCCGCTGGAATCTTTGACACCGATGATGTTCGGGATCTTGGCCAGTTTGGTGATCGTAGCCGGTGCGACGTTGACACCGGTTCTGGCCGGCATATTGTAGATGAGGATCGGGATATCGACCGCCTCGGCGATAGCCGTATAGTGCTGGATGAGTCCTTCCTGGCTGAGTGCCGCATAGTATGGAGTGACGATCGAGGCGACATCGGCACCGAGCTCTTTCGCTTTCTTCGTCAGTTCGATCGTTCCTTTGGTGGAGACACAGCCTGTACCTGCATAAACCGGGATACGGTGATTGACCTGATCGATGACGATCTCCAGTACTCTCACCTTCTCTTCGTATTCCATCGCATAGTTTTCACCGTTGGTCCCCAGTGCGAAGATCCCCTGCAGTCCGGCATCGATCATCCGGTCGCATTGACGGCGGAGTTCTTCTTCATTGACAGTCTCATCGTCATGGAACGGAGTAGAGAGCGGACAGATGATTCCCTTTGGTTTAAACATTTCTTTCTCCTTTGACATCTCTGAGTATCTTTTCCAGTTTTACGAAGGCTTCCGGACTTCCGAATCCTCCGCTCTTGGTCACAACTACGATCGGTTCTCTTTTTTCACCTCTGGCGATCCCGAGGACGATGCCCGGTTCGCTCTCATACAGGATCTCGATCTCGCTGAATCCCATAGACTGCAGCACGACCTGAGCTGTATCTCCTCCGGTGATCACCATTCTGCGGATACCGGCATCATAGAGCTCCTTGGCACGTTCCGAGAGACTTCGTTCGATGTCACGGTTGCTGATATTGGCGATCGCATCGACACCGCATACCGGTCTTCCCTCCAGTACATCCTTCGTCGTAACGACGACAGATCTCTTGTCTGTATATGCACCTTCGATCTTCTTCTCGAATGTAAGAGAATACGGGATGACTTCCCGGATCAGTTTCTGTACCTGCTGTACCGTTACCGGATTCCCCGACCCGACGATAAAGGCGATAGCGGAATCCCGGAATCCCGTTACTTCAGTTCCTGCAGAAGTCTCATCGTTTTCCGGAAAGAGGTATTTTGCCAATCCGGCACTTCCGGCCGGCAATATCTTCAGATCAGTCCTCGATACTGTTTCTGCCAGGACCTTCAGTTCTTCGTTATCGGCAGAATCTCCGATGAAGAAGCGGAATCCTTCACGGTATTTCTCTTCCAGATAAGACACTGTTTCCGAAACTCCCTTTTTCAGCAGTTCTCCGGAAAGCACAGCTGTTTTATCACTGAGATGGAGCGTTTCCAGAACGGAGCGGTGTGCTCCTGCGTTCTTTCCATTCGGATAGAGTTCTCCATCGATCACCAGACGATTGTTTTCGGGATAACCCGGGGCGATCAGTCCGGCATCGAAACCGAGCTCTTTCATCAGGAATTCCATCTCCGTCACGATATTTCCCCGCAGCAGTGAATCGATCTTCTTGTAGCAGATCGAAGCACCGAGCTCTTCGATCCTGCGGACACATTCATGCAATCGTACAGATGTCTCTTCGCATCCGAGACTGCGGGTATTCGAGTTTACAGCGACATAGTCATATCCGTTGAAGGATGCCGGCTGATGGTTCAGGGAAACGGCTACACGGCGATGTGCACCGACGATGCGCACAGCCGTATCGCAGGCGCCGGTCAGATCGTCTGCCAGAATGACCCGGACGGAATTTTCGTTATCGACATTCCCTTTCGGCATGGGATCACTTTCCTTTCCAGCGCGGATGTTCGTATACTTCCGGATTCGCCACATGCGGCCACTGTTCGCCGCGGAGCACTGTCAGTGTCGCTTCCGCTGCCATGATCGCTAATGCGGAAGCTGTCTCCTGTGTCTGAGCTGCCGAATGCGGCGTAATGATAAAGTTGTTAAGTTTGAATAACGGATTGTCGTTTTCCGGAGGATCTTTCTCCAGGACATCGACAGCTGCTCCGGCCAGCTTACCGCTTACCAGGGCGTTATATAATTCTTTTTCCTGAACGATGTCTCCTCTTGCACAGTTGATGAAGTAGGCACCGTCTTTCATAACTTCAAATTCTTCTTTTCCGATCATGCCTCGTGTCGAATCCATGGAAGGCATATGGATCGTCACGAAGTCTCCGAGACTTAACGCTTCATGGAGATCAGCTGCCGGGGTATAGCCCATCGCTACGACATCTTCTGCCTTGACATACGGGTCATAAGCGACGACTTTCATTCCCAGTCCGGTACAGAACTCGGCGACCTTTCTGCCGATACGTCCGAAACCGAGGACCGATACGGTCTTGCCTTCAACGTTGACTGCCGTGAAGGTATTGCGGACTCCGTAGTTTCCATTCTCCGTCTCGTTGTTGTAGCGGACGACGTTCTTAGCGATGGAAAGCAGTAAAGCGACGGTATGTTCGGCGACAGCACCGGCATTGGTCGAAGGACACAGAGCTACCGGGATCCCGTATTCCGTTGCAGCCTTGACATCGACAGAGTCATAACCGACACCCGGACGGGTGATGACTTTCAGATTCGGACACTGTTCGATAGCTTTGCGGTCGATCTTGCCGATACGCAGGATATAGGCATCCGCCGTCTTCAGATCATCCAGGATCACATCGGAATCCCCGTTGTTCGGGATGACCAGATTGTTTCCTTTCAGGACTTCCATTCCATCTTTGTACAATGCGTGTGATACAACGATCGTGGACATGATTCTACCCTCCATACTCATACGATGTTTTAATTTGAAACAGTTAATGTTTCGCTTGCAATCATAGATTACTTGTAATATCTGTTTTCAGTCAATATGCAAGGGCTTTCTTCTCAATAAACCGTACTTTATAGTTTCATAATGAAACATCACAGGATAATTCATCGGATCTTTATCCATAAGAAAAGGCTCCTGTTTCCAGGAGCCTGTACTTCTTATTTACACTGTTTTACTGTATCTTCAGCTTTCTCCACAGGGTACTGCGGCTGATCCCGAGGCGGTTGGCAGTCTTGGAATAGTTGCCTTTTTCGTCTTCCAGGATCGCCTGGATGATGCGTGTCTCGATATCATCCAGTGTACCGGAGAGGTCGATATTGTTGATGGACTTGCGGACCTGTTCACGCATATCGATCGAGAATTTGACATCCTCTGCCGTGACATGAGCGCTCTTGCATACCAGCATCGCCTGCTGAACGATATTGTGAAGTTCGGAGAAGTTTCTTCTCAGTTCGCACTGGCTCAGCAGTTCCAGGGCATCCGGAGTGATTCCGGTGATCTGAGTACCGAGTTTCTCGTTGTAGTCCATGATATAGAGATTGACGATCTTGCCGAGATTTCTTCCCGTTTCATTTATCCCGGCCAGATTGATGACAAAGCTGCCGAAGTAATCTTCGAATTCCCCGTCGGCAGAATTGGTCCATTCCTTATGATTCGACTTCTTCGATATCGAAGCGATCAGACGGTAATTCTTCGGATCGGTCTTCCTTAACAGATGTACCAGTTCATTCTGGACTGCCGCATCGAGACGATCCACTTCATCCAGGCAGATCGTTCCGAACATGTTCTGTTCAAGGATCTTCTGGACCACCTGTACCGCATTGGAATAACGGCAGTGGATCATGATGATCGGCCGGCGGTAATATTCGGAGGCACGGTGTATCGCCTTGGCAAGTTTGTGTTTTCCGACACCGACCGGTCCTCCGATCAGGATCGGATCATTCGTTCTGGCAGCCGCACAGGCAGCAGTGACGGCCGTCTGGTCATAGGTCCCTTCATTCAGCAGAAACTCTTTCAGATTCTCTAACGGATAGGTGTAGCTCGTGAGCGAGACTCCTCTTTCGTGTTCGATCTCGGAACCGAAATACACTTCCTTGGCCGCAACATAATACAGAGACCGGTCAGACGGACACTGGCAGGCATTGATGCTGACCATCGTCTTTTCTCTCTTATAGGTGATATTGGCTCCCTGATCGTCCTCGCACATACTGATCAGTTTCAGGATCTCGCTATTCGGGATATCCAGCTTCGAGAAGGATGCGGACATATAGGAGTATTCCATACGGTCATTGACCAGGGCATAGGCATCTCCGGCCATATCGATGATCTCCCGCAGCGATTCCGTTTCCACACGGGCATTCTCTTTCATCTGTATCAGTTCGACTGCACGCTCGATCGCCTCATGGATACTTTCACTTCCGGATGTCAGCAGCAGAGCCTTCATTCCCAGTTCTCCGGATACTCTCTTCGTCGCCACGTCGCCGATGATCAGGGCATAGCCTTCATCGATCAGTTCCCGGATCTTCGGAGCGATCTCTTCCTGAGAACGTACGGTAAAGGTATCGATATCGGTCTGCAGGACTTCATTGACTTCCCGGGCATGAGAAGTGATACGGGAGAATCCCAGCACCGCCTTCTTCCCTTCGATATTTTCGGCGAGTTTGATCGCCCGGAGATAGTCATAGCCGGATGCTTCGATTCCGATCACCGGCAGCGGGATATGTTCACTCAGCAGTTCTGCTGTACCGCCTCGGGACAGTATCGCATCATAACCTTCCGATACGGCATTCTTCGCGATCTCCAGACCGGAATACAGGTCTCCGAGGAAATAGTCGATCGTACATACATTTTCGTATTGTTTTGCTTCAATTTGAATCGCATCGCGTAATCCTTCATAAGGAGCGATTGCCATAAGACGTATTTTTTTCATAATTTTCACCTTTACTGTTTTATTATGAAACGTTTTCGTTCTCTTTGTAAAGGTAGTTGTCAGTTTAAAAAAGAATGTTTGCTATGATTACATCAAGAGGAAGCTATGGAAAATTTTATACTGACTTTCAATGGTATCATGCCGATCGTCTGTCTGATCGCCTTCGGTTACATCCTGAAAAGGACGAAGTTTTTATCTGCGGAAGGATTCAAACAGATCGACAAACTCTGTTTCAAGTATCTGGTACCGATCATGCTGTTTCACAATATCTATACAGCAGACCTGGCCAATATCCTGAATCGTAATGCGATCCTCTTCATGGAATCGGGACTAGCTGTCACCTTCTTTCTCAGTATGCTGATCGTCGGACTGATCACCGATGATCCGGAACGGAAGGCAACGGTCGTACACGGGATCGGACACGGCAATCTCGCCGTCATGGGTATCCCGCTGATCTCTTCCATGTTCGGACCGGAAGAAGTAGCTCTCTACACTGTCATGGTCGCCGCATCCTCTCCGTTAGTAAACGGCTTCATGGTATTTGAACATACCTACTACGATAAGAAACATCTGAATATATGGCAGCTGATCAAGAAGATCTTCTCTTCTCCATATCTCGCTGCCACGCTGATCGGCCTGGCTCTCAATCTGCTTCATGTCCGTTTTCCGGTATTCCTGAATACGGCGATACTGAATGCGAAATCGATCGCCAGTCCGCTCTGTCTGATCTCCATGGGAGGAGCCTTCGAATTCTCCAGTTTCCGTGAATACCGCAAAGAAGTGCTGTGGACCTGTCTGATACGCTGTATCGCTGTTCCGCTCATCGTTCTTCTTCCGGCTGCCCTGATCGGCTTCCGGGGTGCTCCGATGCTGGCGCTGACGATCATCTTCTCCTGTCCGAGTGCGGTAGCTACCTATTCCTATTCGGTAGGTATGTGTGGAGATCCGAAATGCGCTTCTCAGATCGTCGTCTATACCACGGTCTTCTCGCTCTTTACGATCTTTGCCTGGATCTTTACGATGCTGCAGATGGGAATGTTTTAAAGGAGGTCCTTTATGGATTTAAATCTGAAAAATAAGACAGTACTCATTACCGGTGCCAGCAACGGTATCGGAAAACAGTCTGCGAAACAGTTTGCCTCAGAAGGTGCCAATGTCTTTCTGACCGGAAGAAACGAAGATGCACTGAAGGAACTCTGCGAAGAGATCACATCGGAAGGAGGAAAAGCCTCCTACATGACTGCTGATCTTTCCGATCCTTCCAAAGCGCTGGAACTGGTATGCAGGACGGTAGATACTTTCGGTTCTCTGAATGTTCTCGTATGCAGTGCCGGTATGGCCTTACGCCAGCCGAGTCTCGAGATGACGAAGGAACAGTGGGACCTCGTCATGAATGTCAATCTCACTGCCCCGCTGCTGCTGAGCCAGTATGCCATAAAGCAGTTCCTTTCTCAGGGTCATGGCGGAAAGATCGTCTATGTATCCAGCACTGCCGGAAAGAATACGAATCTGGGAGCTTCCCCTTCCTATGGAGCTTCCAAGGCAGGACTCTTATATCTCGTACGTCACTTTGCGAGCGAGTTCGCAAAAGATCACATCTATGTCAATGCCGTCTGTCCGGGACCGGTCGATACCGAGATCACCAAGACTTGGACTCCGGAACATAGAGCCAATGTATTGAAAAACCTTCCGTTAGGAAGGATGGGCACACCGGAAGACATCGCCAATCTGATCCTCTTCCTCTCCAGCAGCGTCAGTGATTTCATCGATGGAGAGTCCATACTGATCAATGGCGCAAGGTATATGCAGTAAATAAGACCGAAAAGAATGCAGTGATGCATTCTTTTTCTATACGATCTTTCCGATCAGTCCAATAGACCCAGGCGATCGAATGCTTTATAGAGTCCGTCCTCATCGACATCCTCTGTGATATAGTCCACAGCTTTCTTTGCCGCATCGGTCGCATTGCCCATAGCTACGGCTGTCCCGCATAGTTCGAACATCGGAATGTCCGCCGGTTCATCTCCGAAGGCGACCGCATCTTTTCCGTCTCTATGCAGATAGTTCAGCAGATAGCGGATGCCGTTTGCCTTGGAGACACCTTTTCTGGTGACATCTCCGTTCGTCGCTCTTCCGGCATCTCCGCCCCAGTATCCGACGAAGAGATCCGGGAATTCTTTCTGCGCCTCTTCATAATATTTCCAGTCTTCCAGCAGGAAGGAGATCTTATTCACATTCTTTACGGTATAGAGATCTCTTCCTTTGATCATCTCCGTAACGAATTTATCGTAGTTTGGATCGATCCCGTATAAGTTCCGATAGATCTTATACAGTACCCGAGGATATCCTTCGGAGGGAAAGAGTCCTTGATTGGTCTCAAGCAGGAGTTCCAGGCCGTTTTCTTCGCACCACCGTATCACATGATGTGTCTCTTCATAGCTCAATGCCTGATGGAGGATGACCTTTCCATTCTCTTCGACGTAGCCTCCATTTCCTCCGATGATCCCGTCAAAACCGATGGCCAGGATCTCCGGGTAGATCTCTGCCATAGATCTGCCGCTGCAGATATATACTTTGTGTCCGTCCTCTCTGGCTTTGTGTATCGCTTCTATCGCAGACTCCGGAACGCTTCTCGTTTTCATGCTGTAGAGGGTCCCGTCAATATCGACAAACAGGATCTTTTTCATAGGCATATCTCCTTTACTGTTCCATTCTAGCAGACAAAAAGCCCTCTATACGAGGGCTTCTGAAATATATGTTCACTCCGTGATCGAAACGTCGCCGCTGACGGTCGTGACCCGGATGATATGGGACGGATCATGAGGCAGATCGCATTCCACATCACCGCTGATGCTTTCGGTATGCAGATCGACACCTTCGACTCCATGCAGCCGACATTCGAGATCACCGTTCACTGATTCATAGATGATGGAGTCAAAGGCACTGTCTGTCTCGACCTCCGCATCTCCATTTACCGTATGGATATTGAGTCTCTCAAAGGACAGATCTCTCAGATCGACATCTCCGTTCACGGTACTGATGCGGATATCCTCTGCACCGATGTCATCCGCTTGGATATCTCCGTTGACGACATTCACATCGATCTTCTCGATCCCTTCCGGCAGACAGAGAGTCATATCTTCGATGCCTCCGAAGGATACGATGGAACGTCCGTCTTCCTTCAGTGTGAGTTTCCCTTCATCTTCTTCCACCTTCAGCATCGCGTAGCTTCCATGTGCTTCTACATATACCTTCTCATCATCGCTTCTCTTGAATTCTATATCGGCAGAAGGTACTTCGATAACGATCTCCCGTATTCCTTCAAAGCTCTGTTCGACATCTACTATCTTTTCTCTTCTTTTTCCAAAGAGGGAGGTGATGACATTGCTGAAGATCCCGGATAAGTCATCCTGCAGTTCTTTCGCATTGACTTCCTTCATCAGTTCCTTCAGATCTCCCAGAGACTTTAGGACCATCTCTTCTGCCTCCTCAGCAGTGTATCCGGCATCGATATAATCCCGGTAGCGGTCAGCCGCATTCATCGTGATCTCATCTTTTAGGTCGTATAATTCCTGAGTCATCTCATATCCCGCAAAGAAGCGGTCCAGGTATTCTCTCACTTTTACCATTTACTTTACCAGCCTTTCCAGGACTTCAATCGTCCTATTCCATTCTTCCAGTGCACTTCGATATGCCTGTCTTCCTTCTTCTGTGATCGTATAGTAGCGCCTTCTCGCACCGCTTCCCTCATCACCCCAGTAGGAAGTGATATAGCCTTCTTTCTCCAGTCTCTTGAAGGCTGTATAGAGTGTCGCTTCATTGAGCTCGTATTTTTCTTCCGTCAGCTGACGGATCCTGCGGTTGATCTCATATCCGTAAGTATCTCCTTCATTCAGGAACCTCAGGATGATCGTATCGGTATTCCCGCGTATCATATCTGCTGTTACAAACGCCATAGCTTCCCTCCTTACATATACATACTAAATCAAGATACCTTATCTGTCAAGGTATCTTGAATTAGAAAAGGATATTCCTGAGAATATCCTTATTTCACTTCATTTACTTCATAGGTGCTATAGCGTACCGAGATATCGAAGGTCTTCCTGCTTCCATCCGGTCCATCCAGATAGATCCTGTTTCTGCCTCCGTGTCTCAGTTTCACATGGACTACGTAGTCTTCGACGCCTTCTTCGTATTCTACGGCGATATCCCCCATCTTCGGATCTTCGAAGGACGCCTGATAAGTCTCATCGAATGTCACTCCGCTTGATCCGCCGCTGAAGAGGATCTGCGTATCATAGACGACCGGTCTCATAAAGGCGATCGCAAAAGCAGCGATGGCAAATACAGATGCGAATGCCAGACCGATCATCTTTGCCTTCTTATCATTGAAGATACCTAAGACCGATCCGAACATCGTAAAGAGACAGAAGAGGACACTCAGCAGATTCCTCGGGAACCAGAAGACGGTCCTGCCAATATATCCGGTCATCTCCAGCGCCAGCATTCCCAGCATCGGTACGAGGATGAATACAGACCACCACTGATCCTTCTTCATATACCAGCCGATATATCCCATCGGGAAAGTCAGGATGGTCCAGACGATCCAGTTGCGATAATAGGATAATATTCCAAAACCCATATCGCTGAACGGGACCTGTACGAGATAGACCAGCGGCTGAGATACCAGAAAGAAGACGAAACACTTCAGTGCGGAATCCAGGGGAGACTTGCTGTTGACGATGATCAGGATGCCTGCCAGGATCCAGAATTCGAAATAGACCGTAATGTTATGAAAAGAAGTATCGATCAGCGGACGGCACATTGCGATCACACCGGTCAGGATACCGATAACGACGGCAGAGATGATCAGTTTCGGCCAAGTAAGGTCGATCCCTCCGAATAATTTCTTTATTAGAGCCATAAGAAAAGCCTCCGTTCATTCTTATTATACCGAACAGAGGCCTCTTTCCTATTTCTTTATGCCGGATTGAAACGGTTCTTTCCCTGACGGCAGCGTGGGCACTTCCAGTCTTCCGGAAGATCTTCGAAGGCAACACCGTCATGTTCGGCCGGATCATAGACATAGCCGCAGATCGAACATACGTACTTGCCGGATTTCTCTTTCTTCGTGAAGTCATATTCTTCAAATACGGTCTCTACAGGATGATCGAGGTCCATGACTCTCTTCGCTTCCAGGTTCTCGTATCCCTGCGGAGTATGCGTTCCGCAATAGACAGTCGGATGATTCCGTACGAATTCACGTACCCGATCCAGAGTGATTCTGGCTTCTTTCACATCATCGTAGACGACCGACAGTTTATTCGCATATAAAGCTTCATCCACATAAGTGATATCCCCGTGCAGCATATAGAAGAGTCCTTCATTCTCTACGATGACGATACTGTTTCCATTGGTATGGCCCTTGGCCTTGATCAGATATACTCCCTCCGTGATCTTCTGGGATTCCGGGAAGTTGTAGTATGGGCCATCGGTGAAGGATACCGGTACGAGATTGGTCAGACCCTGCAGTTCCGCTGCAGAGACTTCATCCTTATTCACGAATACCTTCGCATCCGGGAAGGAACGTACTTCTCCGGAATGATCCGCATGTTTGTGAGTCAGCAGGATCTTCGATACCTGTTCCGGCTGATAGCCGAGAGAATGCAGAGCTTCCATATAGGTGCAGATATCTTTTCCGGTATAGGCGGCACTCGTCTCATCCGGACTCTCTTCCGGTGTTCCTGCCGGTAGACCCGTATCGACCAGAATGACTTCTTTTCCGGTATCGATCAGATAGTTCTGTAAAGATCCTCTGTAGCGGATATTCGGATCATAGTTCTGAGGTCCGTCTTCTCCTCCGAAGGCAAACGGCTGAGAGTAGAAACCGTCTTTGCGGAATTTTACTGCTTTGATGATCATTGTCTTCTCCTTTATTATTTTCTTCTTTTGATTTCCACCTATATTTTAATGATAAATCCTCATTTCTTTCAATCTCCATACTCTGTTTTATAATAGGTTTATCAGAAAGAGGAGAAATAGATATGGCATCAAGCAGTGTAGTTTTTCTTCCGTGCAGCGATATCGATAAGACCTGTGCGTTCTATCACGATACTCTCCATCTTCCGATCGCTCAGAAACAGGGGAAGAATCTCTATATCTTCGATACCGGATACGGCTACTGGGGCTTTTGTGAATACGGAGATGGAAGAAAGATCCTCTCCGGTGATCAGGGTGTATGCCTGTCTCTCAATCTGAACAGCGATGAAGAAGTAGATCAGATGTACGAACACTTAAAAGATATCTGTACGGTACATAAGATTCCTTCTCTTCATCCCGTCTTTCCGGTCTATTCCTTCTTCGTGAAAGATCCGGACGGCTACCTGGTCGAATTCCAGTTTATCCACGATCCTGTTCAAAGATTAATATAGTTCTATATCCGCCGCACTGCCGGCGGTTTTTTATCCCAAGATGAAAAAGGAACCGGATCTCTCCGGTTCCTGTCGATATAGAATTTCTGTCTAGAGTTCAAATACGAATGCCTTATTGTAGGCAGAATGCAGAGCGTCATAGATCTGACCCGGCTTGCAGGCGTCGCCTACGAGTACGAGTTTATCTCCATACGCTTCCTTGAGTTCCACACATTCCGGTCTCTCGGAACGAACACCCATAGCCAGTACGACGGTATCGGCCTTGATGGTCGTCTCTTCGTTCGTCTTGGTGTCGCGTACGAGGACGTCTTCTGCACCGACCGATACGAGAGCCTTGCCCTTGCAGATAGTACCGCCGGCCTTCATGATCTCCTGAGCCAGATGCATCACGACACTCGGATAGAGGTTGCCGCCGATCTTATCCAGCATCTCAACGACCGTGACCTTGTGGTTCTTGGCCAGGGTCTCAGCTGTCTCTAAACCTGTGACACCGCCGCCGACGATGACGAGATCACCCTTGACTTCTGCCTTGCCTGCCAGTACATCTTCTGCAGTAACGGCTCTTTCGATTCCTTCGAGGTTCGGACGTACTGCCTTGCCTCCGGTTGCCAGGAATACAGCTTCTACACCTTCTGCCTTCAGGTTCTCCAATGTGCCCGGCGTATTGAGCTTGACTGTGACGCCGGCTGCTTCGAGTTCAGCCGTCTGCGTCTTGATGAATTCCTTCAGCATCTCCTTATACGGAGGTACGGAAGCCTGATTGACGGTACCGCCCAGTTTATCGTCTTTTTCAAACAGAACGACCTTGAAGCCTCTTCTTGCGAGGACATAGGCTGCCTGCATACCGGAAGGACCGGCACCGACGACTGCGACTTTACGTCCGTTTCCGTCTTTCTTCAGTTTGTCATAACCCCATTCGAATTCTCTGCCCAGTACCGGATTGAGGGTACAGCCCAGAGGTAATCCGTCGTTGAGGATACGGAAGCATTCCATACAGCCTAAGCACTTGCGGATATAGAGATCCTTGCCTGCCTTGGCCTTGTTTCCCCATTCCGGATCTGCCAGATGTCCTCTGGCGATACCGATGAAGTCGCAGTCTCCTCTTTCGAGTTTCTGTTCGGCATAGGAAGGATGTTTGATGTTGTCGACAGCGATGACCGGGATATTGACGGCCTTCTTGATGTTGGCAGCGAGATGGCTCTTCCAGCCTTCCGGATAGAAGGAAGGTTCAATGATGGTCGAACCGGAATCGTACATACCGCAGCTGACATTGATGCACTGAACACCTAATGCTTCTGCATATTTGGCGATGGCGATACCTTCTTCATCACTGATACCGTCTTCGAGATAATCGTTTCCGTTCATACGTACAGAGATCGGGAACTTCGGTCCGCAATAGGCCTGGATACCTTTGACGATCTCCGTCAGGAAACGCATACGGCCTTCAAAGCTTCCGCCGTACTTATCCGTTCTCTTGTTGGTATGAGGAGAAAGGAACTGGGATACGAGAT
>JAZPYW010000129.1:0-48497 GCA_045544415.1 Erysipelotrichaceae bacterium | reverse complement strand
AAATAAGAATCCACCGGCCTAGCCGGTGGTTTTTCATATACGGGCACAGCCCTCACCTGCAGAGCTGCGCTTTCAGCGCTGTGTGGTCTGCGGCGTGCAGTTTATCTCAGTTTCTTCCCGGTGAAGGGATCCGCGAGTTCAAGTTCCATCTGCTCGCTGATCTTATCCTCCTCCAGCTGGTTCCTGATGTATTCCTGGATCTTTTTCGAGTTCTTTCCGACCGTATCGACATAGTATCCTCTGCACCAGAACTCTCTTGCCCGGAACTTGAACTTCGCGTCTCCCCATTTCTCATAGATCATCTGTGAGGATTTTCCTTTCAGGAAGCCCATGAATCCGGATACGGACATCTTCGGAGGGATCTCCACCAGGATGTGGATGTGATCGGGACAGGCTTCGCCCTCGATCAGCACACAGCCCTTCCATCGGATCAGATCGGAAAGGATCGTTCCGATCTGCTGCCTCCTTCCTTCATAGAACACCATTCTCCGGCACTTGGGCGCAAATACGATATGATAGCGGCAGTTCCACCTGGTGTGGGAAAGGGAATGAAGTGAATCGGTGCTTTTCTGTTTTTGTGTCATAATTGAGTTGTCTCCTTTGTATGTATTTCCTATTTCGCTGTTTCGTAGTTTCGCAGACCACGAATCCATTATAGATATACAAAGGAGACAACTCACATGATCACTCCGCTAAAGCTTGACCTGACCACCAGCCCAGCTGGTGGTTTTATTGTAGGGACAAGAAAACTGTCTGAGCAATTACTCAGACAGTTCTTTTTTTATGTCTTATTCGATACGGAAGTTCTTTCCGTCTGTGAGGATGCTGACGGTATCTCCTTCATTCCAGAGCAGAGCTCTCTCATCGAAGGTTCCGCAGAAGAGATTGCCTCCATTATCGACGATATAGATCTTCGTATCTCCGGATACCGCGATGAATTCGATCTTGACGATCGTAATATCTCTGCGGTAGAGATCGCCTGTCTCCGGAACACTTCCCTTGGAGTAGGCTGCTAAAGCCTTGTCCAGTGTTTCTGATACTTCCATATGGGAATACTGGGATGCATCGACGATCGCATACATCTTGACGAGGCCCAGGTTGTCTTTCAGTACCATCACATAGGCCGGAGCTCCGTCGATGTTGATGAGGCTCGGGAAAGACGCACGATATCTCTTTTCCTGTACCTCTCCTTCTGCTGCTCTCATGACGGAATCTTCATCTGTCGATTCGAAGTAAGCCAGATGGATCTCGCCGTTTCGTTCATTGGCCATGTAGTAGCCGATATTGGATTCATCGTTTGTTACGGACGTGACACCGGTATAGACGTAGACATCATTGTCTTTGACGATATAGCCGAAGTCGTTCTTGCGGACTTCGTCTCCTTCACTGTCATACGTCGTCGTCGTAGCGGATTCGATCAGGCCCTTCTGTCCGAAGATGGAGTTCCAGAAACCGTTGACGAGCTTGCCGCGGATATCGAAATACTTGGAGATATAATCGCCGTTATAGACGATATCGACCCATTCCGGAAGATCCTTCGTCTCATAGCGTTCAACATCACCGTTCAGCGGATCGACCACGATGGCTCCGGTGATCTTCTTGCCTCCGAAGACACCGATCGTATAGGTATAGGTAGGTGCTACATAGTAGGCCTTTCCGTTATCATCGATCTCAAAATGCGGAGATTCAAAGAATACTGTCGGATATTTTCCGTAGATATGTCTGTTCAGGTCTTCCGAAAGATAAGCACTCGGGACATACTTCATCCCCTGTTCCAGTTCGATATACTCGGCTGTAAGACCATTCGGATCGACGATCACATAGCCCGGGATCCCGTTTCCTCTGTTGGCGATCCATTTCCAGAAGGATGCATAACGAAGTGCAGAGACTTTGACCGGAGTATTGTGATAAGCGATCGTCATGTAGTCATCAGATACTTCAAACTGGCTGACGATGTCGCTCAGAGCACCGATCTTGCGGTTTCCGAGGACTTTGCTGGATTCGGTATCCATCAGCGGGATGCGGTCCAGGTCTTTCACAGACGGCAGGTCGCTCTCTTCGCTCATCTGTACATCCAGCAGTTTCGTATAAGCGGATGCATGGAAGATCTGCGAGGAAGCGATACCTCCGACGACCAGGAAGACAACGAGGGCCAGGAATATGATGCCCGGGATCTTAATAGCCTTCAGCTGTTCCGCGGTCGTCTTCTTGGTGATCGACATGCATAATGCGATGAAGAAGATGTTCAGCAGGATGATGAACCAGAGACCCGGATTCCTCAAACTGATGACCGGAAGCGTTGTATAGAAGATAAGGGCATCGACGATCACTAAGATGATGCCCGGAATGGCAAACTTTTTCATAATGCATTCCTCCTTATGTAGTAACTTGATTGTATCATGAGTTCATATGACTGTCAATATGTATCATAAAAGACCGTTTGATAACGGTCTGTTTATTCATAGAAGATCTTTCATCTCCGGAATAGAATCGGCAGCTCCCTTTCCCTGTACCGTGATAGAGCTTGCCCTGGATGCCAGATCCAGCGCCTTCTTCACATCCTTATCTTTCAGATAGGAAGCCAGGAAGAAACCGGTAAAGGTATCTCCGGCAGCTGTCGTATCGACGGCTTTGACCGGATAGGCATCCTGATGGATCAGCGTATTCTCATGGATATAATAGGAACCCTGTTTTCCGACCGTCATCACGATCTCCTTGTCTCCGTATTTCTCCTGCAGAGCTTTCAGGATCAGATCGATCTCATCGCTCTCGCATTCCGATAAGCCTCTTCCTTCCGTCTCATTCACGATGAAGAGATCGACTTTCTCCAATGGATAAGTAAAGACCAGTTCATTCATCGGCGCCGTATTGAAGGCGATATACATTCCCTTCTCATGGGCTTTATCAATGATATAGGACATCGAAGAGATCTCGTTCTGCAGTAAAAGGATATCTCCCTTTTCAAAGTGTTCCAGTACTTCATCGACCTGTTTCTCATCGATCAGCTGATTGGCTCCTCCGTATAATACGATGCGGTTCTCCCCTTTGCATACTTCGATACGGGCATGACCTCCGGCATTATTGTCATCCTTCATCAGGTAGTCGGTCTTGACTCCGTACTTATTCAGATAATCGATAAAATCCTGTCCGTCATATCCGACTCTTCCCGCATGATAGACATCGAGTCCGGCTTTCTTTAAGGCAATAGACTGATTGAGACCCTTTCCTCCGAAACCTCTCATATAGGAAAGCGAAGACATCGTCTCTCCCGGCATTACAAAATGATCTACTTCATAGACGTGGTCATAATTCAAAGATCCGAAATTGAGTACTTTCATAAATGATCCCTCTTTATATATCTGTTTTCATTATATCGCAGAGAACTCTCCCGCTCATTCAAAACCTGTCATACGGGCATAGATATCGGCCAGTTCTTCCGGAGCCTCCCGGAAATCATTATCGAGCCAGACTCTCAGGATCATCCACAGGCCTCCTGCCACATAAGCAGAAGAATACTCCTGTTCCGTCTCTGTCAGCATATCCGGCAATAACTGCTTATTGAAGTCCATATAGCGGCGGAATCGTTTCGTCAGCATCGCAAAGAGATCGTTCTTCTCCAGAAGACGGGCATAGTCGCTGTGCTGTTTCCAGAAACGGAAAAAGTATTCTGCCTGCCCGCGGATATCTTTTACGAGAGAAGGATCGAAACCTTCATCATATTCCCGGATCAGTGTCTGATAATGTTCATCCAGGACATCATCCTTCGAGGTGTAGTTGAGGTAGAAGGTCCTTCTCGCCACACCGGCCTCCTGAGTGATCTCCAGAACAGTGATATCCCGGTAATCCTCTTTCTCCATCAGACGCAGCAGTGCAGCAGTGATATACTGGCAGGACAAGTTCCTGTAGACCGGATCGGCAGCTTTCATTTCTTCTCACTTTCTCTGATTTGTGCAACATTCTTCGGTATTGTTGACGGGGGTCGATATCTGTTTTTATCATACAATTGAAAGATGCACATGTGTGCATAAAACGGAGGAAATGATAATGAAATTGCTTGAGAAAGGCTATCTCGGCACCTGTCAGATCCGCAACCGTACCGTCATGACTGCGATGACGACTGGTTATGCAGGACTCGATGGTGCTCCGACAGAGCAGCTCACCCGCTACTACGAAGAACGTGCCAAAGGCGGTATCGGTCTCATCGTCACGGAGATCTTCCGCGTCAACAATGTCCATGGTGTCGCCTTCCCTCGGCAGATGTATGCGCTCAATCCGATGAATATCCAGCCTCTGGCTCAGATGACGGCGAGAGTCCATCAGCACGGAGCCAAGATCTTCGCTCAGATCCATCACGGCGGAAGCACCAATTCTCCGGAGATGAACAATGGCCGTATCGTCGCACCGAGTGCCGTTCCGAACGTCAGCGGTATCATGCCGGATCCGCTCACTCTGGAAGAGATCGAAGAACTGAAACAGCAGTTCATCGGTACGGCAGCAGCCTGTAAGGCAGCTGATTTCGACGGTGTTGAGATCCACGGAGCACACGGATACCTCTTATGCGAATTCCTCTCTCCGGCCTTCAACAAGAGAGAAGATCAGTATGGGGGAAGCATCGAGAACCGCTGCCGTCTCATCACCGAGATCGTTCAGGGGATCAAGACCGTCTGCGGAAGAGACTTCCCGGTCGGTGTCCGTTTCTCCTGCGATGAACACGATCCTTTCCATCCGGATTCTCTGAAACTGGAAGACGGCATCGAGATCGCCAAGGTCCTGGAAGCTTCCGGAGCTGATTTCCTGGATGTCTCCAACGGAAACTACTTCTGTCCGCACAGTGAGAATGAAGAACCGTATTCCTATGCCCAGGGCTGCCGTGAAGAAGAGACGAAAGCCATCAAGAACGCAGTCAATATCCCGGTCATCGGTGTCTCCAACATCAAGTCTCCTTCGGTTGCAGAAAGACTGCTGGAAAACGGTGCCTGCGACTTCGTCGGTATCGGACGTCAGTCCATTGCCGATCCGTGCTGGGTCAATAAGACAAAGGCAGGAAAAGATGAAGAGATCGCCCACTGTATCGGCTGTCTCTACTGTTTCGAATCGCTGATGACCGTCGGTTATGTCCGTTGTTCCGTCAATCCGAAAGTCGGCAGAGAAGGCGTCTTCCATGAAGATCCTGTCTGCGACGGTAACGGCAGAAAAGTGGCAGTCGTAGGCGGCGGTGTCGCCGGTATGGAAGCAGCTGCCGTACTGGGACAGAGAGGTTTCGATGTCACATTATATGAAAAAGACAGCAAGCTTGGCGGTGAAGTCAATCTCGCCTGCGCCACTGCTCCATACAAGGATAAGGTAGGCTGGCTGGTTACGACTCTCTCCAAAGAAATGGAAAAGGGAAATGTCAAAGTCCATCTCAACTGCGATGCGACTCCGGAAGTTGTCAAAGCCGGTGCTCCGGAAGCGGTATTCCTGGCAACAGGAGGAAAGCCTATCGTTCCGAATCTGCCGGGTGTCGATTCTGATAAAGTATCACTGGCCGCAGATGTGATCGGCGGAAAGAAAGAACCTTGCGGGAAGATCGTCATCGTCGGCGGAGGTCTTACCGGTCTTGAAACAGCAGAAAAACTCTTCCGTGAAGATCCGGACAGAGACATCACCGTCGTGGATATGCTGCCGAAGATCGGTATGACGATGTATCCGGCGATCTATGATGATGTCGTCAAACAGATGGCCGGCAATAAACTGACCTTGAGATCCGGATGCATGCTGAAGGAAGTCACGGAAGAAGGCGTCAAAGTACTGCGCACGGAAGACAACAATGAAGAAGTCATCCCGGCCGACAGCGTCATCCTGGCTATGGGCAACAGAGCGGATAAGATGACGATCGATGCATACGAAAAGGAATTCGACCGTGTCATCCCGCTCGGACAGACTGCGAAGAACCCGGGCCGTATCGCCACATCCGTGTTTGACGGATATGTGAACGCCAGAGGATTCGAATAATCATCTGTAATACACAAATGGTGCTCCGATCGGAGCACCATTTTTTATTCATTTATTTTTTCTTTTTTCTCTTCGCAGAAAGAAGAGGAAGAGAAGGATGAATACCGTTGTCAGCACGATGCATGCGATCGGTAAGACCTCAACACCGGTATAGAAGCCGAACAGAGCCATGACGCTTCGTACGACTGCCGGTCCCCATAAGACCATCGCATATACGATGATCAGCGGATACGCCCAGAATCCCGGGTTCGTCGCACTCGTATCCCACAGATGCAGGGCGAGAGATCCGCTCAGAGATCCGATGCAGAGTGCAGCTCCGGTGAGAAATCCGGTGAGAAGATATGCATAGAGCAGACTTTTCAGTACTTTCATCAATCCAGTTCCGCCTTTCCGGTATAGAGCTGATAGTAACGTCCCTTCTGTCTGAGGAGCTCTTCATGATCTCCTCTTTCGATGATCTGTCCGTGTTCGAGGACGAGGATCGCATTGGAGTTACGTACCGTAGAGAGCCTGTGAGCGATGACGAAGGTCGTTCTCCCCTTCATCAGTTCATCCATACCCTTCTCGATCAGTTTCTCGGTATGGGTATCGATCGAAGAAGTTGCTTCATCCAGGATCATGACCGGAGGATCAGCTACGGCCGCTCGGGCAATATTCAAGAGCTGTCTCTGTCCCTGGGAGAGATTCATACCATTGCTGGTAAGCATCGTATCATAGCCCTGAGGAAGTCTGCGGATAAAGGAATCTGCGTTGCATCTCTTGGCGGCTGCGATACATTCTTCATCGGTCGCATCCAGTCTTCCATAGCGGATATTCTCCATGACAGTACCGGAGAATAAGTTCGTATCCTGAAGGACCATACCGATGGATCTTCTCAGGTCGTCCTTCTTGATCTCCTTGATCGGAATGCCGTCGAGCGTGATCATGCCTTCCATATCCTTGACGTCATAGAAACGGTTCAGCAGGTTCGTGATCGTCGTCTTACCGGCACCGGTCGATCCGACAAAGGCGATCTTCTGGCCCGGTTTCGCATAGAGGGAGATATCTTTCAGTACCGTCTTTCCTTCTACATAGGAGAAGGTGACATTGTTCAGACGGACATCACCCTTGAGTTCGACATATTTCGGCGGATCTACCGGGATCTTCCAGGCCCAGCGGTCCGTCTTTTCTTTTGTCTCGATAAGTTCTTCTTTATCTCTTTCAACATTGACGAGTTCAATGATGCCGTAGTCCAGTTCCGGTTCTTCATCCATCATATGGAAGACTCTCTCGGCACCGGCCAAAGCCATCATGAAGCCGTTGAACTGCTGAGAGACATTGGCGATCGGTCCGGTAAACTGACGTACATACATCAGGAAGGAAGCGAGAACTCCGAGGGTCATCGTACCTTCGATGCAGAACTTCGCACCGACGACAGCAACGACGGCATAGGCTACATAGGCCAGGTTTCCGTTGACCGGGAAGAGGATGGAGGCAAAGGCATTGGTACGGAAGGAAGCTTTGTATAAAGCGTCCGTGATCTCGTTGAAGCCTTTCATCGCTTCATCTTCATGGTTGAATACCTTGATGACCTTCTGTCCCGAGAACATCTCTTCGGAATAGCCGTTCATATTCGAGACTTCTTTCTGAAGTCCGGCAAAGTATCTTCTCGAACCTTTCGCCAGATAGTAGGTCACAGCCATGATGACGATCAGCATCACGAATACGATCAGCATCAATCGGAAGTTCAATATGCCCATCATGACGAAACAGCCTACCAGCGTGATGATCGTCGTGAAGAGAGACGGGAGCGTATCGGCCACCATCGGTCTCATCGTATCGATATCGTTGGTATACAAGACCATCATCTCGCCGTGTGTATGAGTATCGAAGATACGTACCGGCAGTCTCTGCATCTTCTTGAAGAGATCTTTTCTCAGATCATGCAGCATACCGGTGGAGATGATGGAGATCAGCTTCTTCTGTACGAACGTCGCAACGGCGCCGGAGATATAGACCGCTGCCATCAGTCCCAGCATACGGACGAATCCGCTCAGATCCGGATTCTCATGTCCGATATACGGAACGACATAGTTATTGATGATCGGGGTGAAGAAATAGGAAGATACGACACCCGTCATAGAAGAGATCAGAAGGCACAGGAAGACTGCTGCGAATTTTCCTTTGTTGCCGTTCATGATGTAGGAAAGAGTTCTCTTGATCGTGCCCGGTACATCATGAGCTCGGGCAGTACGGATATCCCGGTATTTTCTCTCGCTCATTATTCGGCCACCCCTTCCATCTGTGTCTGATAGAGATCGCGGTATACTTCGTTTCTCTCCAGCAGTTCTTCATGTTTTCCGATATCGGTGATCTTTCCGTCATCGAGTATGACGATGCGGTCTGCTTCCTTGATGGAAGAGATACGCTGAGCGATGATGATGGTCGTCATATGACCGAGCTTTTCCTTCAAAGCCAGCTGTATCCTGTGATCAGTATCGGTATCGACAGCACTCGTAGAGTCATCGAGGATGATGACTTTCGGCTTCTTCAGCAGTGCTCTGGCGATACAGAGTCTCTGTTTCTGTCCGCCGGAGACATTGACACCTCCCTGACCCAGATCGGTATCATACTTCTTCGGCATCGCTTCGATGAAATCCTCTGCCTGTGCATAGCGGCAGGCTTCCACGACTTCTTCATGCGTCGCTTCCGGATTTCCCCATTTCAGGTTCTCTTCGATAGAACCCGAGAATAAGGTATTCTTCTGCAGTACCATCGAGACTGCATCTCTCAGGTTGTTCAGTTTATAGTCTTTGATGTTTCTGCCGCCGACATAGATCTCTCCCTCCGTGGCTTCATAGAGTCTCGGGATGAGCTGGACCATCGTCGTCTTGCCGGCACCGGTAGAACCGAGTATGCCGATGACTTCTCCCTCTTTTATCTTGAGATCGATATTGGACAGAGCTTCCATTTCGGCATCTTCCGAATATTTGAAAGAGACGTTGCGGAATTCGATATCTCCGCTCTCTACCATCAGTTCCGGATCGGCATGACTGTCGTCGATATCCGGCTGTTCATCGAGGATCTGATTGGCACGGTCGACCGAAGCCTGAGCCATGACGATCTGCATGAGTCCTCCGGAGACCATCATCAATGAGAACAGGATGGCACGTACATAGGAGAGATAGGACATGAACTGACCGGTCGTCATCGCTCCGGTGATGATGAAGTTGCCTCCATACCAGGCGATCGCGATCATGACCGCATACATGACGAGCTGGAAGAACGGATCGGTCAGAATGACCAGAGATTCCGCATAGCGCTGAGCAGCTGTGACGGTCCAGGATGTCTTCTCGAACTTCTCCTGTTCATAGTCTTCCCGTACGAAGGTCTTGACGACACGTACCGATTCGATATTCTCCTTGAGGTCGGCATTCATCGCATCATACTTGCCCATCATCGCCACAAAGCGCGGATGAGCTCTCATCGTGATCGTAAAGAGTCCGGTAAAGAGGACCGGGATCGCAAAGGCAAATACGATGGCCAGACGGGAATTCATACGGTAGACCATATAGGCGGAGACGACGAGGTTGATCGGCGCTCTCACCAGCATACGGACGATAGCGACATAGGCCATTCTCAGCATACGCATATCGGTCGTCAGTCTCATAACGACTGTCGATACCGGGAATTTCTCGATATTGCGGAAGTCGTAGGACTGTATCTTTTCAAACATCGCCTTGCGGATGTTGCGAACGAATCTTGACGAAGAGATCGAGGACAGAACACCGGCCAGGATACCCGTAACACAGGCTCCCAGCGCAAAAAGCACCATGAGAGCTCCGGTCTTCACGATATAGTCGAGGTCTCCTCCCCTCTGCGTGATGCCGACATCCACGATATTCGCCATCGTAGCCGGGATCGCCGCTTCGAATATGACTTCGATGACCACAAAAACAGGCCCCAATACAGCGGCCCACCATCCATCTTTCGTATATTTGCCTAGTAATCTGTACATTTGAATTCCTCTAAATTATATACATGCATTTTAACACTTTTATTTAAATATTTAAGCGAAATGAATCATGAATGGACGGATTTCGGGTTCGATCGGAATCGGTTATTTTCGTGTATTCTCCCATTCACAATTCTAATTATTTCTGTGAATATATCTTAAAACGTTCATATAATAGCCGAAACGATCATTAAATGAAAAAATGTAAGCGCTATAATGAACGTGTCTGAGGCAGCTGAAACATATAGAACGAATGATCCTATATATGATTCGACTGCCGTTATTTTTTCATAAAGGAGGAAATCATGAAAAAAATACTGACACTTTTACTCGTACTGGTTCTCAGCGTATCTCTGTTTGCCTGCGGCAGCAAAGAAAAAGCTCCTGAAGAAGGACAGGAAGCCGGTCCTTCCGGAAAACTGGTCCTCTATTCTCCGGCCAATGAAGAAGAATACAGCATGGTCGTCGATGCTTTCCAGGCTAAGTATCCGGATATCCAGATCGAAACGGTCCAGGGCGGTTCCGGTGAACTGAAGACGAGACTAGAAAGTGAATCCAAGAGCCCGACTGCAGACGTTATGTTCGGCGGTCTGACTCAGGCTGATGCTTATTCCTATAAAGATCTCTGGGCTGATTACGTATCTCCGTATGATGCAGGAATCGCTCCGGCTTACCAGAACGAATCCGGCAAAGTCACGATGAAATCCGTCAATATCCAGGTCTTATTCGTCAACAAGGAACTGGCTAAGGAAGCCGGTGTCGAGATCAAGGGCTTAGCTGACCTTCTGAATCCGGCACTCAAAGGTAAGATCGCTATGATCGACCCTTCTTCTTCCGCTACCGCATACAGATGGCTGACCTGCATCCTCTATGTCATGGGTAACGGTGATCCGGAATCCGAAGCGGCATGGACTTATGTTGAACAGCTCATCCAGAACCTCGGCGGCAACCTGCAGACTTCTTCTTCCGTAGCTCACAAGTCTGTCTACGGTAAAGAATACGTCGTCGGTCTCACTTCCGAATCCAACGGTGTCTCCTATCTCTCCGACGGTTTCGGTGATGAAGTAGAAGTCGTCTATCCGGCAGAAGGTACGACAGCTGCTTCCTACGGTGTCGCAGTCGTCAACGGCGCTCCGAACCCGGACAACGCAAAACTCTTCGTCGATTTCATCGTTTCCGATGAAGGTCAGCAGATCTATGCGAACTCTTCTCTCCGTCCGGCAAACTTCAGTTTCAAGAATGCCAATGAATTCTTACCGGATGTCGAAACGATCAAACTGGTCAAGGAAGACTACGGATATATCGCTGAACATCAGCAGGAGATCCTCGACCACTTCAACAACCTCTGGGCAAAATATAACTAATTCAGCAGGTCATTGTCATGGAAGTCAATATTCGAATCAGCCATGCCTTAAAAAAGTATGGAAACAATACTGTCATTCCTGACCTGAGTCTGGATATCAAACCGGGAGAGTTCTTCACTCTCCTGGGTCCTTCGGGATGCGGAAAGACAACGTTACTTCGCATGATCGCCGGTTTCAACTCTATCGAAGGCGGTGATTTCTACTTTAACGATACCCGTATCAATGATATGGAGCCATCGAAGAGAAATATCGGTATGGTCTTCCAGAACTATGCGATATTCCCTCATATGTCGGTGAGAAAGAATGTAGAATTCGGTCTCGTCAATAAGAAGAAACCGAAAGACCAGATCCATGATATCGCCGAAAAATACATGAAACTCATGCATATCGATGAATATGCCGACCGGATGCCTTCTCAGCTGTCCGGAGGTCAGCAGCAGCGTGTCGCTCTGGCCCGTGCACTGGCGATCGAACCGGATGTCCTTCTGATGGATGAACCGTTATCCAACCTCGATGCGAAGCTCCGTGTCGAAATGAGACAGGTCATCAAGGAAGTCCAGCAGCAGGTAGGCATCACGACTGTCTATGTCACTCACGATCAGGAGGAAGCGATGGCTGTCTCTGACCGCATCGCCGTATTCAATGCCGGTGTCATCCAGCAGATCGGTACTCCGCATGAACTGTACCAGCGTCCGCAGAACACCTTCGTCGCCTTCTTTATCGGCCGTTCCAATCTCTTTGACGGAAAGATCCTGCATAAAGACGGAAAGACATATGTCCGTTTCCATAACGGCTATGAGATCGAGATGAAGAATATCGTGGACTGCGAGGATCAGGAAGTCAAGATCTCCGTTCGTCCGGAAGAATTCGTCAAGTGCGAAAATGAAGGCATCGAAGGAACCATCGAACAGGTCACCTTCTTAGGAGAATCCACGCATTATCTCGTCCGTACCGATGCCGGAGAAAGAGCGGAGGTCACGGAAGAGTCTCAGGTAGGCTACTCCATGAAAAAGGGAGACAGGATCCGTCTCACCGTCAAAGCCGGAAAGATCAATATCTTCAATAAAGAGGGCAGTGCTTCGCTGATCAAGAAAGAGGCTTGATATGACGAAGAATAAAGTAAACATCTGGCATTTATTCTCCGTACTGTTATTGGCCTTTGACCTTTTATTCATCGTCTATCCGCTGTTCAACGTCCTCAAGAACTCCGTCATCGTCGGCGGCCAGTTCTCTCTGGAATACTTTCAGAAGTTCTTCGGCGAATCCTACTATCTCGATACGCTCCTGAACTCTTTGAAAGTGGCCTTTGTGGTCACCCTCACTTCCCTGTTCTTCGGGATCCTTCTCGCGTATGCGAATACCGTATATAAGCTCAAGGGTTCGATGTTCCTGCAGATCCTGACGATACTCTGTTCGATGTCCGCACCGTTCGTCGGCGCCTACTCCTGGGTCCTCTTATTGGGAAGAGGAGGAGCGATCACGACGTTCCTGAAAGACATCCTGCACGTCGCAGCACCGAGTATCTACGGTTTCGGAGGTATCGTCCTCGTCATGACCTCCAAGCTCTTCCCGCTGGTCTATCTCTATGTCAGCGGCGCGATCAAGGGCATCGACCAGTCTCTGCTGGAAGCGGCAGAGAATCTCGACTGCACCGGAGCAAAGCGTTTCTTCAAAGTCGTACTGCCTCTCTGCATGCCTTCAATACTGGCCGTATCCCTGATGGTCTTCTTAAGAGCCATGGCCGACTTCGGTACGCCGTTATTGATCGGTGAAGGTTTCCGTACCTTCTCGGTCGAGATCTATAAGCAGTATGTCGGTGAAGCAGGTATGGACCACGGTTTTGCGGCAGCGATCTCCATGATCGCCATCCTGGTAACGGCTGTCATCTTCTTCACGCAGAAATTCGTCTCTTCAAAATTCAGTTTCAAGATGGATTCCATGCATCCGATCCAGAAGAAAGAAGCCAAGGGACTGCTCAAACCGATCCTCTATATCTATTCCTATCTGCTGGTCGGGATCTCCTTCCTGCCGCAGATCTACATCATCTACACCTCTTTCAAGAATGTTTCGAAGTCCGGCAACGTATTCGTGGAAGGCTACTCCCTGAATAACTACCGTACCTTCTTCAATCGTATGGGTTCCGCCATCTCGACGACTCTCATCGTCGGTGTCGTCACCCTGGCACTGGTCCTGGTGATCGCCGTACTTACGGCCTACCTGATCGTCCGCCGTTCCAACAAAGTCAATGCGGCTCTGGATACGCTGTCGATGATCCCGTACATCGTACCGGGTTCTGTCGTCGGTATCTCCCTCGTCATGGGCTTCTCCAAGGGATCGCTCGTTCTGACCGGCACTATGGCCATCATGATCATAGCCATCGCCATCAGACGTATGCCGTATACGATCCGTTCTTCGGTCGCGACTCTCCAGCAGATCCCGCTTACCGTTGAAGAAGCTGCCGAATCCCTCGGCTGCAGCAAACTCAAGACATTCCTGAAGATCACAGTCCCGATGATGATGAGAGGTATCATATCGGGTGCCATCGTCTCTTGGGTCACGATCCTGACTGAACTCTCCAGTTCGATCATCCTCTACAGTTCCCGGACGACCACCCTTACCCTTTCCACCTACATCTTCGTATCGCGCGGTACCTACGGTCCTGCCGCTGCTTCCGCAACGATACTGACGATCTTCACGACCGTGAGCTTACTGCTGTTCTTCAAGCTCACGAAGTCTTCGGATCTGTCCTTATAAACATACGAAAGCCTCCTGATTCGGAGGCTTTTTTCTTTGGTATGAACGTTTTATTTGAGTTTATTTAACGGTGCACGTCCGTTGTATTCATCGAGCTCTTCCTTCATATCCTTCGGCATCTCTCTCGGTACCGGTACGACGAAGGAATTCGCCATCTTCTGCGCAAAGAGACACACGAAGTCCGTATCTAGTGCCAGATTCTTTTCACTCATATGATCGATCGTATCGTAGCGGGAATGGATCGGACCGAAGTTCGAAGAAGTCTCTCTCGCAAAGCTGACGGCCGGAACACCCGCATCCGCAAACGGAGTGGAATCGGAGGAATAGACGCCCTTATGCGCATAGACCGCATATCCGACTTCCTTTCCGAGATAATCGATATAGTGAGCTAATGATTCATCCGAGGTACAGATCGCTTCCGCATGGCCCATGATCGAACCGATCATATCGACATTGATGCAGAGACTGAACTTATCCAGTTCTTCTTTGTGCGCATCCACATAGGCTCTGGAACCCAAGAGCCCTCTTTCTTCGCAGGCGCACCAGACGAATACCAGATCGGCTCTCGGCTGATTCTTCGCAAAATAGGCTGCCAGTTCATACAGACATACCGAACCGGATCCGTTGTCATAGACACCTGTGGAGAATTCTACCGAATCATAATGGGCGGTAAAGACGATCGTCTCGTTTCCTTCATAGCCCTTGATCTTAGCGACGATATTGCAGGCATCCGCATTCTTCTCTTCCTGAAGCAGTGTCAGTCTCGCTTTGGAAGCACCTCTGTCTACCATCTCCATCATGTCTTTTGCGGAGACATTGACACCCGGCATATCATAGATGCCTTTGAATTTCGAACGGAATTCTCCCTCATCCACATCCTGGAGTTCATCCGGCATATAGACATTGGAATTGGAAGCAGTCGCCACGAAACCGCAGGCCTGCATATCCTTTAATTTTGTATGTCCGACGATACCGACATAGGAATCGTGAAGGATGATCTTTCCCTTTCCTTTCTTCAATGTGACCGGCTTGTCATCCGGTGCATAGCATACTTCTGCCGTGATCCCTTCTTCCGGGGTAGCTTTCGCATTGCGGAAACCTTTTACGGAGTAGACCTTATGATACGGTTCCAGAACTTCAAACTCCGCTTTCTTCACTTCCGAACGCAGCGTAGAGAACACTTCTCTTTCCGCTTTCACTCCGACTTCCGCCAGTCTTCTGATCAGGATCTCTCCTGCCTCATACTCCTCGGCTGTAGCGCCTCTTCGGACGAATCCGATCTCTTTGAGCAGTTCAAATTCTCTTTTTCCGTTGATCAACATAATCTACTCTCCTTTGATTATTATCAATTATATGAGAATACGCCTCTCTTCAACAAGAAAAAAGTCTCTTATAGAGACTCTTCATGAAGATAAGACAGATAATCTTCCGCATCATTGGATGCCATGACACTGGAAGGACCCCGGAAGTTCAACGGTCTTCCTTCGAAGTCCGTCGTCTTTCCTCCGGCTTCTTTCAGTATGAGGGTGCAGGCGGCATAATCCCAGATCTGCAGTCTTTCTTCACAGTAGAATTCGATCCTTCCGGCAGCTACATCGCAGATCTCGATGACGGCACTGCCGATACGACGGTAATCGTTGGCCAGACGGAAATAGGTCGCAAACATATTGATCGTCTTCTCTCTCAGTTCTGCGTAATACGGTCCGCTTCCTGCGGAGAATACAGCCTGATCGAGTTTCTTCTTCGAGACATGTATCCTCTCACCGTTCATATAGGCGCCCTGTCCTCTTTCTGCCAGGAACATCTCTTCCCGATACGGATTGTAGCAGGCAGCCATATACTGTTCTCCGTCCTTCAGTAAGCCGATGGATACGGAAGAGAGATTCAGGTTCCTCGCAAAGTTCGCTGTACCGTCGATCGGATCGACGATGAAGGTATAGCCTCTCTGCAGGACATCTTCCTGCATATCTTCCTCTTCCCCGATGAAATGGGACTCCGGCAGCAGTTTCTTCAGTTCTGCTTCGATGTATTCCTGAACAAGCTTGTCGTACTTCGTGACGATGTTTCCGACGCCCTCCTTCATCTCTATTCCCTTGTTTTTCTCATTCTTCGCCTCCAGCATGATCTCTCCTGCTTTGCGGGCGATCTTCTCTATCTCATAGATCAGTTCATTCATACTCTTCCCTCTGCTTCCGATACGATTCTATCATATTCGAAAAAAGCCGAAAGATTCTATACAATAAAAACGATGAACTTATACGCTTCCGACATTGAAAAGATACTGCTCTGGTATGAAAAAGAAAGAAGAGATCTACCCTGGAGAAGAGATAAAGATCCCTACCACATCTGGATCTCCGAGATCATGCTGCAGCAGACCCGCATCGAGACCGTCATTCCCTACTATGAGCGTTTTCTTCGTGAACTTCCGGATATCGCTTCCTTAGCTTCTGTCGATGATGAGAAACTGATGAAGCTCTGGGAAGGACTGGGATACTATTCCCGGGCAAAGAACCTCAAGAAGGCCGCTCAGGTCATCATGGACCGATATGACGGCATTTTTCCTGATGATCCCCAAGACATCCTTTCCCTGCCGGGTATCGGTCCCTATACCTGCGGCGCCATCGCTTCGATCGCCTTCAATAAGAAGACTCCGGCCATCGATGGAAATGTCCTCAGGGTCTTTGCGAGATATCTCAGGGAAGAACGGAGCGTCGATGATGCCTCCTATAAAAAAGAACTCTATCAGCTTCTGAAAGAACGTTATCCGGATGATGCCGGAGCTTTTACGAGTGCTCTGATGGAGATCGGCGAGCGGGTGTGTCTTCCTAATACAGCGCCTCTTTGCGAAAAATGTCCGATGAAGGAGCACTGTCTTTCTCACATGGAACATTGCGAAGAAGAGTATCCGCATATGCCAGAGAAAAAGAAGGCGAAGGTCGAGAAACAGACAGTCTTCATCCTGATATCGGATGGATATACCGCCCTTCATAAGCGGAATGATACGGGCCTCTTGGCCGGTCTCTATGAATTCCCGAACGTCCCTTCTCACCTTAGCGAAGAGGAAACAAGAGAGCTGTGGAAAGACCTGGATATCCTCTCTATCGAACAAAGTGAAGACTACATCCACCGTTTCTCCCATATCCACTGGGACAATAAAGTCTATAAGGTCAGCTGCCGGAAAAAGAACGAGGACCTCCTATGGATCAAGATCAGCGATCTGAAGGATGTTCCTCTGCCTACGGCCTTCAGGAAGTGCCGGGACTGCCTCATATAGATTTCTGTATTTGAAAGATGGTATTATAAATATTACGAGGGAAGGGAGAACTATGGAAGAGATCCTGTTATCGGTCATCGTTCCGGTATATAACGTAGAAGCCTATCTGAGAGAGAATCTGGAATCTCTGGTCCATCAGGATACGGATTCCTATGAACTGATCATGGTCAATGACGGTTCTACCGACAACTCCTATTCCATACTGGAAGAATATGCTTCCCGTTATCCTTTCATACGTCTCATCAATAAAGAGAACGGAGGTATCTCAAGTGCCCGAAACGCCGGCATCAAAGCCGCTTCCGGCAAATACCTCGGTTTCATCGATTCCGATGACTTCGTCGCCCATAACTATGTATCTTCCATGGTCAATAAAGCCCTGGAAGAAGACAGCGAGATCGTCGTCTGCGACTTAGAGACCTGGTATGGACCTTCAGACCCCCGCAACTACATCATGAAGGGTCTCAACACAAAATACGCAGGTCTTCCGGAAGGAAAACGGATGTTTCTGTCTCCGCTTTTCGCCTGGAACAAGATCTACCGCAGAGACTTCTTCCTGGCTCAGAACGTCTTCTATGAAGAAGGCACCTGGTATGAAGATCTGGAAGTCACTCTGTTCATGGCGGTACGGGCCAAAAAGATCAGCTATATCGAAAAAGCCCTGATCCACTACCGTCAAAGAGAGAACTCCGTCATGTCTTCGAGATCCCGGAAGTGTCTCGATATCTTCAACGTCCTGCGCAGGATCTACGACCGTTTTGAATCCTACGGACTTCTGGAGGAATACCACGATGAACTGGAATACCTCTTCATCGAGAACCTTCTGGTCTACGGCGGTTTCCGTCTCTTAGTCCTCGACGACTATAAAGACATCTTCGATCACGTACGGGAATTCCTGAGGATGTTTTTCCCGAATTATAAAAAGAATCCTTATCTCAAGGATCTCAGTACCAAATATAAGATCTTTGCGTTATGCAACGACCGTCTTACCCTGCCTTTTTTCCGTTCGTATATGATGAGAAAGAAATAAATGAGAAAACAAGCCAGTATACTCAACGGGATCACTTCACTGATCTCTCAGATCGTCATCATCATCCTGGGCTTCTTGTCCCGGTCTTTTTTCATACACTATCTCGGTGAAGAACTCCTAGGTATCAGCGGGACCTTCACCAACGTCATCAACATCCTGTCCGTCACGGAATTAGGTATCGGTTCGGCGATCACCTACTGTCTCTATAAACCGATCTACGACAACGACGAAGACAAGATCGCCGGCATCATGAACCTCTTCCAGAAGGCCTACATGATCATCGGTACGGTCATCTTCATCGCCGGACTCATCGTCACTCCGTTCATCGGACACTTCCTCAAGGACTACACCTACGATCTGAACTATATCCGCCTCCTGTTCATGCTGTATGTCGCCAATACGACCCTGAGCTACTATCTGGCCTACTGCCGTACCTTATTCTTCGCAGCCCAGAAGAACTATGTCGTCACGATCGTCGACTTCATCGCCAAGGTCATCATGCAGGTGGCGCAGATCCTCATCCTGGTCTATACGAGAAACTTCGTCCTCTATCTGAGTCTGTCTCTGATCTTCACCTTATCGACCAATCTCATCATCCATCATCTCTACTACAAGGACTTCCCGTTCCTCCGTTACAACAAGACGAAGATCGATCCGGAGACGAGAAAGATCATCTTCGATACCATCAAATATCTCTCCCTCAATTCCCTGATCACGATCGGCGTCTTCTCTACCGATAACCTGATCATCTCCTCTATCATCGGTGTCGCCTTCGTCGGTATCTATTCCAACTATTCCCTGATCATCCAGAACATCCAGAATCTCTTCACCGCTTTACTCAACGGTGTCGTCGCCTCTTTAGGCAATATGATGGCGGAAGGAGATAACGAACGCATCAACCGCATCTTCAACATCTACGATTTCGCCTATTTCCTGGCCGGTTCCTTTACGACCGTGTCTCTCTTCTGTCTCCTCAATCCGTTCATACGCAGCATATGGATCCGCAAGGAGGAATTCTTACTTCCGCTTCTGATCGTCGCCGTCTTATGTTTCAACCACTACCTGGTCTTGAAGAGACAGCCGATCTGGCAGTATCAGAACACCTCCGGTGTCTTCCGCTACTTCCTGCCATATTCCTTTGCGGAAATGGTCATCAACCTCGTCGTCTCCATCATCGGTGCCTATAAGATCGGCCTCATCGGTGTCTTCCTCGGTTCTACCGTCGCCTACCTCATCTCCTGGCTCGGTCAGACCAAAGTCATCCACGAGAGGGTCCTGCATAAAGATGTCTTCAAATACTATTTCAAGCAGATCGTCTATATCCTCATCACAGCGGGCGAGACCTTCCTGGTCTATGAGATCGATCAGCTGATCGTCATATCCAATCCGTATCTCGATTTCCTGATGACGATGATCGCCTGTGCGGTCGTTCCGAACCTCATCAACCTCATCCTCTTCCGCAATGCAGAAGAGATGCATTATCTGAAAGAAAATGTCGTCGTACGTCTCCTCAATAAACTGAGAGGAAAAACAGAAACTCAATCATAAAAATAGAAACCGCCTGAAAGTTTCTATATAATATAAACGAAGAAAGAAGGATAATACGCAAATGGAAAAATTTTTAGTTGAGATCAGTGCCCGTCACATCCATCTCACTCAGGAAGCAGTAGAAACATTATTCGGTGCAGGACATGAACTCACCTGCAAGAAGATGCTGAGCCAGCCGGGACAGTTTGCCTGTGAAGAAAAAGTAACTGTCGAAGGTCCGAGAGGCCAGCTGAAGATGAGTGTCTTAGGTCCGGTAAGAAAAGCCAACCAGATCGAAGTATCTCTGACTGATGCACGTACATTAGGCGTTACAGCTCCGATCAGAGAATCCGGTGATACAGCAGGAAGCGCTCCATGCAAACTGATCGGCCCATGCGGCGAGATCGAATGTGCTGAAGGCGTCATCGCTGCCAAGAGACACATCCACATGACTGTTGCCGATGCGGAAAAATACGGTGTCACAAACGGCGAGATCGTCGCTGTCAAAGTTGAGACAGACGGCAGAACGACCGTATTCGGCGATACAGTAGTAAGAGTATCCGATTCCTATGCATTAGCGATGCATATCGATACCGATGAAGGAAATGCCTGCGGACTGAAGGGTGCAGGCGAAGGAGAGATCGTTAAAATATGAAGATCGTAAACGAAGCTGAATTTCTCGAGACAATCAAAGAAGGTGTCACTGTCGTAGATTTCTATGCCGACTGGTGCGGACCATGCAAGATGCTGGGACCGGTACTCGAAGCATTATCCGAAGAGATGACGGATGTCAAGTTCATCAAAGTCAATGTCGATGATGAACAGGACCTCGCTGTCAACTACGGTATCATGTCCATCCCGGCCGTATTCGCCTTCAAAGACGGTGAAGTAGCCGGCAAGTCTATCGGTCTCAAGAAGATCGATGCGATGAGAGATTTCATCAACTCCGCTAAGTAATTTTCATTCAAAAAACTGCAGGATCCGGAAATATTCCGAACGCCTGCAGTTTTTTATATATAATTCATATATGGTGAATGATCGTATGAAAAAAAGATGGATGATCATGTCATTCCTGATGATATCGCTCTTTATCGGCTGGGTTGTATATGTTGACCTCATTCCAAATGCTCGGTCTTTTGACATAGACAAATTTGACAGGATACACGGTACATCTTTCCACGACAAGGATTATTTCTTCTACAAAGAAGACCGCTTCACTCTTAGAGATCTCTACTATGAATATTATTTCTTCAGCGGCCGTCTTTCTCCTGATTCCGGCTATTCAAATGTAACGGTCATCGATAAGATCATTGACTTCAGAACACCTGAATCTGCTTATCCGATGGCTGCTCATTCTACTCTTCCGTTCGTTTCTTTTGAAGCCGAGGTCATTAAATATCTCGATCCGGAGGAAGAAGAACTCTTCCATCCGATGTTCCACATAAACTTCCATAGAGATGGTTCAACGTATTCTATCCGGATCCATAAGAACGAACAATATACCTCTGAGGGATCACACAGTCTGAGTCCGGAGGATCTCGACTATATACATTCATTCCTGAATGCTATCCTGTTCGAAGAATAAGCAGGATGCTGCAGAAAAGCGCCCCGCGTGATCAGCGGTGTTTTTCTTTTCATATTTCTCTGTATACAGGATTTGAATTCTTCCTGAACTGAGATATCATGAATATAGTTAGTTTATGCTAACAAGGAGTTTATGATGAAATACCATATCGAAAAGAACAGTGTACAGGAGACATTAGTCATTCCTCTATTCGGAAGACTGGTCTGTTCCGAACATTTCCCGGAACTCTTCTCGGATCCTGAGGCTAAGAGGATCTGTGACTGCCTCGACTATGACTTTGAAGAGAAACGGAAGAAGATGGAATCTGCGGCAGGACTCTTCGGAGCATTGGAAGTAGCTCAGAGACAGTATGATATCCGCTGCGAGGTAGAAACCTATCTGAAAGATCATCCGAAGGCTGCAGTAGTGAATCTCGGCTGCGGTCTGGATGATACCTTCCGGAAATGCGATAACGGATCCTGCAAAGGATACAATATCGATCTTCCGGATGTGATCGCCATCCGCAATGAGCTTCTCCCTGCGAAAGAAAGAGAGAAGAATCTCTCTTATGATCTCAATGACTTTGACTGGATGAAGGAGATCGATGCCTCTGAGGGTGCTGTATTCTTTGCGACAGGAGTCTTCTACTATCTGAAAACGGAAGATCTGAAGAAACTGTTCGGAAAGATGGCAAAGACGTTCCCGGGAGGAGTGCTCGCCTTCGATGCCTGCAATGAACGGGGTGCGAAACTGATGCGGAAGACCTGGCTGAAAGAAGCAGGGATCAGCGATGTGAATGCCTATTTCTCTTTAGAAGACGAAAAAGATCTTGAGGCATGGAGCGATCGCTTCAATAAAGTCACTGCCCGGAGCTATATGAGAGGCTATCGGGATATCTATGACAAAGTAGGACTCTTCCATAAACTGATGATCCGCTTCTGCGATTCTCTGGTAAAGATGAAGATCGTCCGTATCGGTTTCAAAGAGGAACGATGATATGAAAGCGGATTATAAGAACTGGGTACCGAAGTCCATGGTGTACGGACTTGGGGCAGGTACGTTATTGTGTTTCCTTCTGTTTCTATTTACAGGACTTTTATCTCAGGGAACGTTCAGAACGATATGCAGGATCATCCTCGGGATCGGAACGCTCATCCTTCTGTTTTTTACCGTCTGGATGAATGTCCTTCATAATACCTTTGACTATAACGGAAAGAGAAAACTGTCGAAGACGATCATCGAAGGGATCGCCGAATATGTCTCTATCCCGGAAGGAGGAAGAGGACTCGATGTCGGATGCGGCAGTGCAGCACTGACGATCGCCTGTGCGAAAAGAAATCCCAAGGCTCATATGGTCGGCTGCGATATCTGGTCCGGAGCCTATAAAGCCGTATTCACGAAAGAACTCTGCGAAAGAAACGCGGAAGCGGAAGGAGTATCCAACGTATCGTTCGAAGAAGGAAACGCCGTTCATCTTCCTTTCGCAGACGGCACTTTTGACGCCGTCACCAGCAATTATGTCTATCATAATATCTCCGGTCATAATAAGCAGAAACTCCTTTTAGAGAGCCTGAGAGTGCTTAAGAAAGGCGGTACGTTCGCAATACATGACCTCATGAGTAAAGGACGTTATGGAGATATGGAAGCCTTCATTCAGAAACTGAAAGAAGAAGGCTATGAGGATGTAAGACTGATCGATACAGCAGATGGAATGTTTATGAATAAGAAAGAAGCGGTGTTTCTCGATCTGGCAGGATCGAAACTTCTCATCGGAAGAAAGTGATCATACAGAGTATGGTCTTTTTCTTTCCTGCCTTATTTGAAAGGGTTCCTTCCCCTGAATAACTGAAAACGGCTGTCTCAACAGTCGTTTCCTTTATTTAGAATTCCGGAAGTTTCTCCTGTATGAAGCAGACTTCCGAATCTGTATAGGTCACCATGACGCTCTCCTGGTGGAAGAAAGCACAGAGATCTTTGGCGATCTCCCGTACCGTCTCTTCTTTCACATTCAGCAGTGTGATCGTCAGAGTGTTCTCTTCGACATAGCTGCCGTCCTCATGAAAGTATCCTCCGTGGACCTCATTCATCGAGAAGGCCACATGATAGCTCCGGCATACGTTCTTCAGGATCGTGATATACTTCTCGGTATCGAAGATCTGTTCATGAGTGATCGAATCATTCAGCCCGACATAGATGCAGGCCTGTCTGGTCTTATGCAGGTTTTCCATAGCGATTTTATTGTATCACTTCGTACGGATCAGTCCGAGTTTTTCCAGCAATTCCAGATACAGGAGCACTCTTTCCGATACATCGCTCTTCATTTCCAGACACACCGACCGGACGATCTCTCCGGCCGTTCTTTTTCCGTCGATATAATAGAGAGTGCCGTTTTCTATACCGCCAAGATCGAAGTTTCCCTTCTGTATCTTCCGGTTATAGTCATCCAGTTCCTTTCCATATCCCAGAGCCCTGTAATCGGACAGCTGATGGGTCGGACCGATGAACTCTCTCTTATATACCGTATCGAGTCTTTCATCGCAGGGATAATCATCCTGCAGATCATATTCTTCGATCCAGATGTCAAAGACCTTTTCGATCTCTTTCTTTCTTTTTTCAACATCGATATCTTCAAAGAATTTTTTCAGAGTATCCGTGCATTCCAGGAAGTAATTCTTCAGCATATGCATCCGGGAACCGTACATATGCTTATCGATCGCTCCTCTCAGATATGCCTCCAGGGCGTCTTCCTTCTCCATGACCATATTTCGATCCTGTTCGAGGAAGAGATACGGAACATCTTCCTTCGTCAGCGAGGCTAGGGCATAAATGAAATTGAGCGCTGTCAGACAGGAGAATTTGAGTACAGCCGGATCGATCACATCGAGAGTGTCGGTCGCCGTATGATAGTTTCTGTCCGGCCACTGTCCCAGCATGCAGCAGGGGATGTCTATGGTCGGATCGCAGTATACGGTATGATCGCTCCCGCCGATATGACTCTCGATACGATGATTAGTCAGGGCGATCTCTTCACCCAGGAGAGAATGTGCTTCCTTTCCTGCCTGTTTCAGGGCATGCATACTGATCTCGTTGATCATGGACGGAAGGGCATAAGGTGTCTTCGTCAGGGTGATCGGTCCGTACATCCTATTCTGTTTTCCTCCGACCATATCGAGATTCATGCCTCCCAGCCCCTTCTCATAGTCGTTATGATCGCTCAGATAGGCAAAACTTCCGGTAAATTCCGGTACTAAGGTAAGAACGATATTATGCTGAGGCTGTTCGATCTTCCCTTCTTCGACCAGTCTGTTCAGGACGTTCATCGCCTCTAACGCTGCCGAGACACCGGAAGCATTGTCGTTGCAGGAGGAACGCGGGTGGCACAGATGCGCGCAAAGATAGACATTCTTATCGTCTTTTCCCCTGACCGTCACTTCGACGATCTCGATATGTCCGTTATACAGAGAGGAATCGATGTACGGTCTCACTTTGAGATAAGCCTGCTCTTCTCTCAATTTCTTCTCGCAGAGTCCTGCCAGCATATCTCCCATCTTCGGAGACAGGACAAAACCTCTTCCCTCTTCTTCCCCTTCTCCGTGGCTATACCAGTAGGAAGTATATGTCAGTGAATCATAGAGATCGCTTCTCTTTCGGTCCTCAGTCTCCATGATGTAGTCTGTAATGATGCCCAGAGCACCTCTCTCATAGATCCATTTATAGGAATTGATATGTCCTCTCGCAAAGACGAAGCGGCCCTTCAGATCGAGGCCTTCATAGTCCTCCTTCTTATCTCCCCTATCGAGATATACAAGTTCGACCGGATCGTTCCTTCTGTCGATTGGATAGCTCTTCTGTATCACGGAGATAGGTTCTGCCGAATAATCAGCCAGTCTCATCTCAGGATCAGTTAGGTCCAGATACGCTTCCCGTATCGACCATTCCCTGAACATCTTACTCTGCATATACCAGACATCGGGATCGGCTTCATAGGAGAGGATCTTCGCATCCAGCCCGTAGTTTTGGCAGATCTTGAGTACGTGTTCAGAAGCTTCCCGAAACATCGGAGATGCCTGGATGCGGTGATAATTCGAGACTTCTTTGACGACATTGAGCAGTCTTTTTTCCGAGACTGCCTCACGGAATATTTTCGGATCCAGCATGGTCGTTCCTCCCCGTCATTCTTTATGACATTATGACATAATTTGAGTACACTCAAAAAGAAAACTCTCATTACGAGAGTCTGTCTTTCAGATAACGGTTATAGAGATAGCTCTGATAGTCTTCATAGCGGAAGACCTTTTCCGATGACGAGTCTCCGTATCTCTCCGCAAGTTCCTTCCAGGTCACATCCTCTGCGGCATTCAGCGCATAAGTGTCTCCGGTAAGGATCTTTTTTATCAGTTCTTCCGCCTTCTCTTCCTTGAGATTGCCGATCTTCCACTCTTCTTTCATATGCGTGAAGTTGTAGAAGACATCATAGGTGTTGGAGATGTAGAGCGTGATCTCATCGCCGATCGGATAGACAGGATGACCTTCATCAGCCTTCATCTTTTCAACGCATTCCCCTTCAGTCAGTACCGACGGATAGTCGAGATACACCGGGATCAGTTCTTCCGGAATATCTTTCTTTTTAATGCGTATCGGATAGAGCTTCTCATTCTCTCCATCGCAGCTCCCTTCGTGGACGAAGAATTCAAGTTCCGGACACTTCTCTTTCCGGATCTTTTCTGCCATATGATAGACTTCTACGATCTCCTCTTTATTCTCCTCGTTGATGAAACACTGCCAGCGGGGAATGATCCCTGCCTCTATCAGCAGATCCGAGGCCTTCAGTATTTCTTCATATGCGCCTTTTCTTCCGACATAGAAGTCCTGCGTATCCTTCCGGCCGAAGAAACTCAGCTGGACCTTCTTCACACCGCATTCTTTCAGGAAAGGAATGTATTCTTCATCCCGGACGATACGGTAAAAACTTGCCAGTTCAAAGCGTTCCGGTACGGCATTCTTCGAGAGCCTGATATCTTTCTTCCATCTCTCTTTATAATCATCGCCATAGTCCGGCTCTCTCAGCCAGCTGAAGAAGGCGATCTCGTCAAAGTACGGAGAAAAGAAGTTCACGATGAACTCATCAGCACCTTCTTCCATTTTCCGATTCGGCATATGTCCGATCCAGCAGTGTCTGCAGCGGTTGGGACAGCCGTACATATCGACGCAGAGATTCAGTTTCATTTTCCTAAAAGAATAGCGATCAGCCAGATATAGCAGATGGTCTTCGGGATCATCAGCATTCCCATCATCGGCTTCTTACGGGCAAATAATACCGTTCCCATGTAGCAGAGGAAGGAGATGACGACGAGTACCGCCATGAAGGTCTCATGAAAATAAGAGACCAGATATATGACGGTAAGGATCCCCATAGCCACAAACGGAACGTTGCGCAGGACGGCACTATCCGGATACTTGTCACGGTCAAACCACTGTCCCATCGGATAAAGACATAAAACGATACGGATCAGGGTCAGCACGATCAGAGCGATCCGGAAGAAAGACGGTACCTGTACCTCCGGTGCATAGGCCTTCATCACTGATAAGAGTAAGACATAGAATACCGTCATCGTGATCGAGGAGATGAGATTCCCCAGTCCCAGCCAATATCCGTCTTTTTCTCTATCTCCGCGGACATTGACAAGTATCCTCGGGATCAGATGGAAACTGTCTCCCAGAGCCAGCAGACCTGTCATAACTGCACAGAGCTTGTAGAAATCTCCTTCTCTATTCAGAAAAACGATCACAGCGATACACGCAAAGATCAGATATCCGGCGCAGAAAACACTCTCGCCTATTCTCATTCCTAAAGGTTTCTTTTTCATAGCTGCACTTCTTTCCTGTTTACTATTATTGTATCCCCTGAGGAAAAGCAAAACTCTGTTTCCAGAGTCTTTCGGTTCATTATTTCGTGTATTCCCGGACTTCCAGTCCCAGCATATGCGCCAGGATCCTGAGTTCCTCTGCAACATCTCCATATATCACGGCGTAGTGAGGTTCCATACCGTCTTTTACAGATGCATATACGAGTTCTTCCGCATTGCCTTTGAGACGCATGACGAGAGATGTTCCGAAGAACTGTTTCGGTCTGTCCAGTACTTCTCCTTCGGCGATGTAGAAGGAGAATTTGGCATCCTTATCGCGGTGGATACGGAAGATGACCGCATGATCACTCTTTTCACAGCCGAATTCCATCGTCGGTCCGATGTGACGGTTGCAGTGTTCACCGATGCAGGCACCGGTATCTTTTCTGGCTAAGGAACAGGCTGCGGTACCGCAGTGCCAGAAAGTCAGAGTATTCTCTTTTTCATCCAGAGATACCGGATCTCCAAAGAAGGCCGGCCGGCCGCTGAGTTTCTGACCGATCCACATCGACAGGGCTCCGTACATATCCGTTTCGCAGGCTGCCGAGACACCTAAGTCATTCAGCATCGCCAGTACAGCGCAAACCGGAGTACCGAAGGAAGTGAAGAAATCCGGCCAGCATCTCGAAGAGATCGCACCGATGTGATGTTCCTTCACATATTCCGCATAGGCTTTATATAATCGCGCAAAGTCGAGACGGTTTCTTTCCGGAGTATTCTCCAGACCGACCGTTCTCTTCATCGCATCTTCAAGGTATTCTCTGCATTCTTCATCAGTGAAGTTCTTGGCCTTGTCGATGAGTTCTCTGGCTTCGATCGCTTCCTGGCTGACATGGAAGGTCTTCAGGAGTTCGTTGTCCAGAGCTCTGCCGAAACCGAATCCCTGCGGCGTATGACCGATGGCGCATACGGTCAGGGAAGCCATCTCTTTCTTTAACTGAGCAACCCGGATCGTCTTTGCGAGAGTGTCTTTTACCTGTTTCTCATCCGGTCCGCCGTAGACGAATTCGAGTTCTTCCTTCTTGAATTCCCTTATCGTATTGGCAGCCGAGAAAGCACCGGTCAGGGCATTGAGACGGAGTCTTCCTCCATCCAGTACCGGTTCTTTGAGCGTCCATAAGAGGATCGGCACATCCGGGAAGGCATGGAGAATCTCTCCGGTATAGGCCGCATTCGCAAAAGTCAGATTCTGGATGATCAGCAGATCCGGATCGATAGTATCCAGAAAGGCTTTTAACAGCTCGATATGAAGGAGCGGCTTCTCCGGAAATACGACATCTTCCGAGATCCCGCTCAGTAAGGTCTTGGAGCGTTCAAACTGATCGTGGGCACTCTCCATATGGAAGGTACCGACACCGATCGGCAGATAAGCAGCCTGGAACTTCTTCATCAGCGGTCTCCTTTCACGACTTCGATCGTCGCAGAGAAGTCCTTGCCTCCCAGGCCTTTTTCCATAGCGGTATCATAGACTCTGGCTACGTTCATCTCTCCCGGCATCACCATGCCTACGGAAGAAGCCAGATCCAGACAGATATGGACATCCTTATGCATATTCGCAATGGAGAAAGCTGTCGTATAGTCTTCTTCATCGATGACTTTCTTCTTGGAGTCGAGGTAGAAGTTCTGTCCGCCTCCATAGCTGATCGCTTCCGCAAAGGTCAGGATATCGATCCCGTTCTTCTTTGCGAGCAGAGAAGTCTCGTTGACGCCGTTCTGTATCTGGGATACCAGGGCGTTGTGGCAGATCTTCATGACGAGACCTTTTCCGTTCTCGCCCATACGGATGATGTTTTCACCCATGTAGGATAAGACCGGAAGGATCTTTTCATAGCCTTCCTCATTCCCTCCGACATAGATGCCGAGTTTCCCTGCTTCAGCTGCCGGACGGGATTTGACGACCGGGGCATCCAGGAAGTCTGCTCCCTTGGCTTTGACCATTCTCGATACTTCGATGGATACGGAAGGATCGATCGTCGACATATCGACACAGATCTTCGTATCGTTCAATACCGGAAAGATCTCTTCATAGACCGAACGGACATGTTCGGACTTCGGGACCATCGTGATGATGAGGTCGGCATTCTCAGCGACTTCCACATTGTTTCTGCAGGCGACGGCTCCTCTTTCTTCCAGAAGCTTTACTTTTTCTTCTGCTTTGTCATAGACATATACCCGGTCATCATGTTTGGCGACGATGTTGGAGCACATCGCTTCTCCCATGATACCGAGCCCGATAAATCCGATTTTCATATATTCCTCACTATAGTTTTACTGCGTTATCGCGGTTCCAGAGATCATTATACGCAAAGCCGGTGATCTTCTCCAACGTCTTTTTCTCGTCTTCTGTGGTAACGGAATCGTCTTTTCCTTTTCTCCGGTCAATCTCTTTGTGGATGAGATCGAATTCCTTCTTCGTGATCGGGAACTTCCAGGTGAAGAACAGCGTCAGCAGCATGAATACGACCTGACCGAAGATGAAGATATAGGCAATGCCGTGCTGCGTCGCCAGAGACTGGCGGGCACCGGATGCCGCAATGACTTCATCATAGCCTACAAGAGACAGCAGGAGACCGATGAGTGCAGAGATGAGACCGGCAGTGACCTGACGGGTGAAAGTAGCCATACTGGAAGTCGTTCCCGGACGGCTCACAGATGTGATCAGTTCATCGACATCGGCCATATCCGCCAGGATCGAGAAGATCGTCGTAGAAGTTCCGGCCATCCCGAGACCGACGATGAAGGCCAGAGCCAGGATGATCATGAAGTTCGCTCCTTCATGAGACACCGTCAGCATCGCCAATGTAGCGATGAGACGTACCGGGGTGCCGACCAGGATCGGGAATTTCTTGGAGGTCTTCGCCATGATCGGCGCAAATACGAACATACCAATGAACTGAGCTACCAGGATGACTCCCATGAGTTTGGTGAAATTGCCTCCGCCGTAGGCATGCAGGACATCATCGATGTAGTAGACGGCCAGACCGGTCAGGAAATCGGCGGCACCCTGGCCGAACAGGAAGATCGCTACGAAGATACGGAAGGAACGGTTTTTGAATACCGAGAGGGACTGCGTGAAAGACTCCGCCATGGAGAACTTGTTTTCGGCTTTTGCCTTTTCCCAGGTACCGAAGAAAGTCATCAGAATGGATACAAGGAAGATCGCCGAGAATACGAAGGCCATCTTCAGATAATGAGAAGCTCCGGTATTGTCCCGGATCATCAGAGTCGGAAGAAGACCGGCTAAAATAGCGCCGAAGGAAGAGAAGATCATACGGACGGAAGAGAACTTCGCTCTTGTCGTATAGTCGTCTACCATATCCGGCAGTAAGGCATTATATGGGACCATGACGATGGTCGAACCCGTCGAGAACAGCAGATACATCAGGACGTAGAAGATATACTGGCCGATCGCGGAACCTCTGGCCGCAAACGGGATCCACATGACGACGAAGGTCAGTGCGGAGATGATGGAACCGACCAGGATCCAGAAACGTTTTGCCCCGAATCTCGATTTTGTACGGTCGGTGATATTGCCCATCAGCGGGTCATTGACCGCATCCCAGATCTTTCCGACGAGCGGGATGGTGCCGGCTAAAGCCGGATTCATTCCCTGAGCTTTGGTCAGAAAGACGGTAAAGAACGTACTGATGACGACGAAGGCTCCGCCTCCGTAAATGTCCGCAAACCCATAGCTGATCCTGGACCACAGGCGCTGTTCGCGCGGTTTTTGTTCAGACATGATTAGAATCCCTCCTGTAATGATCTGATATATGTTTCGAATTCGCTTCCTTTACGGATGAATACCGGCGGGGTGCCGATCGGTGCTTCGATCTCATGGATCCCCTTTCCGTATTCCTTTTTGCTGAAGAAATGGATCCACCGGTCATCCGGAAGACGTACCTGGCGTTTCCTTTCTCCTTCCTTGAGGACCGGAGCCACCAGAAGATCTCTTCCCAGCAGATATTCTCCCTTTTCCTCATAAGCCCAATCTTCTTCGTAGTGATAGAAGAGCGGCCTCATCATCGGGATCCCTTCATCCGCTTCTGCTTCGATCTTTTTCAGATACGGTTTTAAAGCAGTGTGGATCCTCGACATTCTGCCGAGATGTTCGAGCAGCTCCTCATCGCCGTCGAACTGTACGGAACGGGAAGGCTGATTTCCTTCATGGGTACGGAAGAGCGGGGAAAAGGTGTTCATCTCTTCCCATCTCATCAGCAGTTCCTTCGATCTCGTCATATGCATGATGGTCGTATAGCCTCCGGCATCGGAATGGACCTTGGTCTGGCCGCTCATGCCTAAGGAGAGGCTGGCGGGAATGACTGATGGAAGTCCGTCATCGACCGACCAGTCGACATGCTGGTCACCGCTCCACATCGCACAGGCATCCTTCACGCTTCCGGTATAGCCGGCTCTCATGAAATAGAAGATCTCGTCTTTCTTACCGCATTCTTCTACGGCCTCCCGATTCAGTTTCGCCCAGATGGCCGGCCACTGATTATGCAGGACTTCCGGATCGCCGTCATAGAGGACTGCATCCACCGGCAGATATTCACCGAAATCCGCCATCCATCCGGACATGCCGATACCGATCATATTCTTTTTGATCAGATCCTTATACCACTCATAGGCCTGCGGATTGGTAAAATCGATCATCGCGGCCGGGAAGGTCGTGATCGTCACGAGATAATCTTCCCCTTTTCTGTTCTTCACGCAATAGCCGTGATCGTGCGCATATTTGTATAAAGGCTTCTCCAAAGCCAGGAACGGATTGATGTAGCCGAGGAAGCGTATCCCCTTCTCATTCCATTCTTTGATCTTGTTTTTGAGATCCGGGTAGAGTTCTTCATCTGCTTCCCAGTTCCACATGACCTGATAGCCGAATCCCGTTCTCCGGCATCCGCACCAGTCCTGAGACCAGATCCCGCAGATCTTCGTTCCCTTCTCTTCTGCCTTGCGGATCTTTTCATCGATGACCTTCGGTCCTTCCTGTATCGCCAGGATGACGCCGTCATAGATCCAGTCCGGCAATGGTCCGTAGGATCCGAAGAGCTTTCTCTGTTTTCTTGAGAGTTCTTCATAAGAATCGGCACTCTCGATATGGAAGGAAGGCTTCTCTTCGAAATGAAGACGGACGACTTTTCTCTTCCGGAAGGTGATCTCCGCATAGCGGTCGGTATTCATATGCACAAAGTACTTGTGCGAGGAGATATAGGTAGGCTGAGCGTAGTAGGATTCATAACGCGGGAAGGACAGAGTCTTCTCCGGTCTTCTTCCCCGTACTCTCTCCCGGACGATCTTTCCGGCGATGCGTCTTGTATTCTGGTGTTCCGCTACGAAGACACGTACTTTCTCGCCTGTCAGATCGAACTTGGAGTAGGTCTCGCCGCAGCCGTAGAAATGTTCGCTGATATCGGCCGGAAGATGTATCGAATAGCGGTTGATCCGCTCGATATCTCCTTCGATATACACATCGTAGGAACCATCTTTTCCTTTTACTATCAGATAGACCGTCGTCCGGGTCCTCGGATCCGTGAACGGGATACGGAATCCCTCTTCGGTCTCAATGATCTTTTCCTTTCTCAGACCTCTCCGGTTGTAGAGGGCGCGTATATAGCGGAAGGATCCCCGGCTCATCCGGAAATAGTCATTGCCGTGGGCGACTCTGATCTCGATCTGCTTCAGCAGTTCCCTGATCTTATCTTCCATTTTCAAACTCCTTTTTTTAGAAGGATACCCTTCTGTTCCAGAAGTCTCAGTGCATCTTCCTCGGTTCCGGCGGAACGGTTGGCACCGGCTGCTCTCAGTACCGAGGCAGACTGGGCACTGCCGAGATAAGCGCAGGAAGGAAGATCGTAGCCCTTTAACCAGGCCGTCACGAATCCGGCCAGGAAGGCATCTCCGGCCCCTGTCGTATCGACCGGTGTTCCTTCATAGAGCGTAGGAAGCTGATAGGTATCTTTGTAGTCAGTGACGAGGACGCCCTTTTCTCCGAGCTTGATCCCGAAGATCTTCAGCGGATATCTGGAGAAGAAATCGCAGATCTCTTTCAGATCTTTACTGCCCGCATAGATGGAAGCTTCCTGGAAGGAAGGAATGAAGATATCGCAGTAGTTGATCGCCTCTTTGATATTTTCCATCCAGTGTCCCTGAGCGTCATAGGAGGCATCGAGAGAAGTTGTAAGCCCTTTCTCTTTTGCGCGTTTAAAAAGCCTCCCTAAAGGTTCTCCATCCAGGCTCCGTAAGACGTTCGTCGAAGCGAGATGAAGATGACAGGAGGCTTCCAAAGCTTCATTCGGGACCATTTCTTCCGTAAAGAAAAGGTTCCCGTTTTCCGGTACACGGACGATATGACGGTCTCCGTCTTCATCGACGAGGATGGAAGGTGCTGCAGTATGGACTTTCTCATCCTGATGAAGGAAGGAGGTATCGGCACCTGATTTATGCAGGTCTTCTTTGATCATTTCGGCAGCTGCGTCTTTTCCGACACAGGCACAGACCGTTACCTTCAGTCCGAGTTTGGCCATAGAGACTGCTGCGTTGACCGCATCACCGCCGGATGCGGATAAGTAATCTGCCGCCATGACGGCATCATGATCCATGAGATCCCGGTTTACTCCGAGAAAAAGCGTATCCCAGCAGGCGATCCCTGCCGAGAGGACATCAAAGCGTTTATGATCGTGCATAGATTGTTCCTGTTCTGATTTTCTATTTCTATTATATCTTTTGCAGAGACAGAATCATTATTTTTGTATCAATTTACCGATGAAAAAACCTTCCGGGGGAAGGCTCAGTTCAATTCTTTCTCACATAACCCCAGAGATGAGGCGATGACCTGGTCCATATCATAGTATTTGTATTCTCCGAGTCTTCCTCCGAAGATCACGTTCTCTTCTTTGAGAGAGAGTTCTCTATACTTCTGATACAGAGTCTGGTTTCGTTCATCGTTTACCGGATAGTACGGTTCATCTCCCGGTCTCCATTCCGAAGAGTATTCTCTGGAGATGACGGTCTTCGGCAGATCGTTTCCGTTCTCATCTTTGCCGAATTCAAACCACTTGTGTTCGATGATCCTGGTCCACGGAGTCTCCCGGTCAGTATAGTTGACTGCCGCATTTCCCTGGAAGTTCGGAATATCCAGAAGTTCTGTTTCGAAACGTACCGAACGATACTGCAGAGTGCCCAGTGAATAATCGAAGTAGGCGTCAATAGGGCCTGTATAAACGATCTTTTCTGCCAGGGAATCGTAGTATTCTCTCTTGGATAAATAGTCCTCAGAGAGCCTGATTTCGATCCCCTCGAGGAGATTCCTGATCAGTTTCGTATATCCTCCTACCGGTATTCCCTGATATAGGGCATTGAAATAGTTGTTGTCGAAAGTGAGACGTACCGGAAGTCTTCGGATGATGAAGGCCGGAAGATCCTTGCAGTCTCTGCCCCACTGTTTCTCCGTATATCCCTTTACCAGTTTCTCGAAGATGTCTCTTCCTACCAAGGATATGGCCTGTTCCTCCAGGTTCTTCGGTTCTCCCTGTATCTCTTTTCTCTGTTCCTCTATCTTCTTCTTTGCCTCTTCCGGAGTGTTGACTCCCCACATCTTATTGAAGGTATACATGTTGAACGGAAGAGAATAGAGTTCTCCCTTATAATTGGCTACCGGAGAATTCGTAAAGCGGTTGAATACCGCATAGCTGTTCACATAGTCCCAGACTCTCTTATCATTCGTATGGAAGATATGCGCCCCGTACTTATGGACATGGATGCCTTCCACATCTTCGGTATAGACATTCCCTCCGATGTGATCCCGCTTATCGATGACCAGGACCTTCTTTCCCTTCTTTACCGCTTCTCTTGCGAATACTGCTCCATACAGACCGGAACCTACTACCAGATAATCGTATTCCTTCATACATCTCTCCTCATTTATGGAAATAGACCAGATTTCCCAGTTCTTGGAAATCCGTCAGATATTCTTCCTGATATCCTGCCGCCTTCGCATTCATCTCCAATTGATGGAACATATTCTCAAAGGACGTCGCCTGATCGAGACCGTAGTCTCCATACCAGAGATAGAATTTGTCCGGGAATTCCCACACCTCATACATGCGCCAGGATGAATTGACGATATAGCCGAAGCTGTCATACCATTCCGTATACTTCACCGGTACTTCCGGAGTGTAGACTTCTCTCCAGGTGTTCTCTTCCATCCTCGCCGGATAATTATAGCGGGCATAGTAGTCGAACGGGTTCTCCGCTACACCGAACAGGACGGTCGGAATGGAAGGGTCGTGCTTCTCGGCCCATACGGCAGCGATCTCTTCGTCGTGGGACTTCTCCCAGTTGCGCAGGATATTCGGCACTGAAAAGATACCGATACAAAGAAGGATGACCATACACAGTATCAGCCCCTTCTTCTCCAGGAAAAGCTCGCACAAAGACGGGATCCAGCACGGAAGCAGCGTCAGGAAAAAGACACTGTAGCGGCAGTAGAGACCGGCCGAGATATCCGCCGTGACCATCCCGTAGATATGATAGACCGTCAGGAAGTAATCCATCAGGAAGGAAAACAGCAGGGTGTAGCAGAACACCTGTCCCCGCTCGTCTTTCTTCTGATAGGACCATACGAGTCCGATGATATTTGCCGAGAAGATCACGATGCCCAGGATCAGGGTAAAGAGATTCTCATTGACGTTCCGGCTGATGAAACTGTAGAGGAAGATGCCTCCGAGTTTCATGAAGAAGTCCTTGATCGACCAGATCACCGGCAGAGAGACATATCCGATGTTGTGGTTGGCCATCTGTATACGCGCAAAGAACCAGTATAGAGGTATCGCCAGGAACACGAAGGCTCCGATATAGACGAGGATGATGTTGCGTATGTCTTTCTTATCGCCGCGTACGACGGTCTTGACGAAATAGAGGATGAGGACCGGCACGACGACGAAGACACAGCCGTACTGGCTGTAGGCCGATAGTCCTGCCCCCAGTGCCAGCAGGATCATATTGATGAGTGTCGGCTTCTCGATCGCTCTCAGATACATCCACAGGAAAAAGAAGAGAGCCATGATGACTAAGGCATATTCCGAAGATTCCTGAGAGATGTATACGAACTGATAGCTGATGCCTAACAGAAGTACCGAAAGACAGCTCATATATACAGAGGATTTTCTTCTCATCAGCTTATACAGGAATACTCCCGATAATAAGCCGATCGGAATATTCATGAGTCTGAGCCATACGGTCCCCGGAGAGAACTTCAGCCAGATATGCGCCAGGGCATTATACAGAGGAGGCTGAAAGGTATTCAGGATATAGCCGTACATCAGATTATACGGGATCTGGGATACCTTCAGTTCGATCCATTCATCATACCAGTAGGCGGAATGAGAGATCTGAAAAGACATGAAAAAAAGAAAGACGAGAAAAGTGATTAGGATGATCCCCCTGTCTTTCCATTCTTTCTTCATTTCTTTCCCTCGATGACCCGGTTGATCTCCCGGAAATCTGCCAGAGCCTTTTCTCCGATCTTGAAGATCTTCTTCAGATTGATGGAGTTGACTCCTCCCTGTCTCGGCCTGAAGGTGATCGGGATGAAACACACTTTACAGTTCTTCTTCGCATAGATGACGGAGATGATGACGTTCGTCAGATTGAAATCTACCGGTATGAGCGGCATATATCTTCGTAAAGTGACCGACTTCATCAGACGGTACGGGGTATTCGCATCCTTGACGTTCACTCCGAACACGAACTGTATGACTGTCTTCAGCGTCTTCGTCACAAAGACCCGCGAAGCACCGTCCTGTCTCTTGTTTCGCCAGCCGATGACCATATCGTAGTCGTTTCTCTTCTCCCAGAACGGATCGAATTCTTCCGGCAATGTCTGACCGTCGGAATCTGTCTGGAAGATGAAATCCGCATTCTGTTTCAGAGCGTAGTTGTATCCGAAATAGATCGTCGCCCCATGTCCCCCGTTCTTCTTCGTGAGTGGCAGAAAGAGCGGGCGTCCTTCCCGATACTTCTCCATGATGGAATAGGTGGAGTCTTTACTGCCGTCATCGATGATGACCAGTCTCGACTTTCCGTCCCCATTGTATTTCTCTACGACCGGATACCACTGTTCGATGACTTTCCCGATCGTTTCTTCTTCGTTATAAGCAGGTATGACGATATACAGACTGTCCATAGTTCTTACCTCTGTCTCTTATTATAACCTAAAGAAGCCTGAATATCGAAGGAGCGCTGCAGAACAGAACAATATATATTAGAAAGAAAAAATGCTAAAATAAAATAGTTATGAACAACCTCAAACGGTATACGCTCTACATCCTGAATGCGATCGATATCCTCTCGATCATTCTTTCCTTTTTTGCGGCGTACTACCTTCGGATATTCTTTCCGATCACAGAGAGCTTCTATGGAAACCGCGCCAACTATAATTACTTTCTGACTGTCGTTCTCGTCGCCTACTTCATCGTCAACTTTCTGCTGATATACAAGGACGACAAATACCTGGAGAGACACCCGGTCAAGGAATTCTCCGCCTCCGTCAAGATGAGTTCCTTCGTCATGATCCTGGTCCTCATCTATTTCAATTTCGCCAAGCTCAACGGAGAATTCTCCCGTATCTTCGAGATCATCTATTTCGTCATCCTGGTCCTGATCGATACGATCCTGAGACTGATGGTCAAGCATTTTGTCCTCTCGAGACGGAACGGCATCCTCAATCATCAGAACATCCTCCTGATCGCTTCCTCGGAAGATGCTGAAAAGTATGTCGGGATCATCAACCGTTCCAAAGACTGGAGATACCGGATCACGGAAGTTTATTCTTCCGATGTCTCTTTCAAGAAAAAACTCAAGGATGTCAGCGTCCTCACGAAAGAAGAGGAAGTCTTCTCCCAGGACAATCTCGATTCCATCGACGGAGTCATCATCTTTCCGGAAGACGGCAAGGAAGAAGTGCTGAAAGAATGGATGAACCGTTTCAAATCCTACGGAAAGACCGTCCATGTGCAGATCCCTCAGTATTCTCTCTCGAATTCCTTCCGCTCTCTGGACAATATCGGTGATCTCGCCGTAGTCACCTACAGAGACCTCCAGCCGATGTCGATCCGGCAGCAGCTCTTCAAGAGGACCATCGATATCCTGATCGCTGTCCTCTTCTTCCCGTTCTATCCGCTCGTCTATCTCATCGTCAAGATCTTCACCGAGATCGAGTCGCCGGGTCCTGTCCTCATACGGAGAGTCCGTGTCGGCAAAAACAATAAGCGTTTCTATCAGTATCGTTTCCGGGTCTACCGGACCGATGCCGCCAAGCGCATCAAACAGAAGAAGAGTCCGTATACTCTGATCGGCCGTTTCCTCGAAAAGATCCATCTCGACGGTCTGCCTCTGCTGCTGAACGTACTGACAGGCGATATGAGCTTTGTCGGGCCGAAAGCCCCGAATCTTCCGAGATATCTGCGCATGTCCGCAACGCAGCGCAATCTCCTCTCTATCCGGCCGGGTATCGTCGGCTACTGGACCGGAGAGGCCGACGATACGAAAGCCCTTCAAGATGAGACGGAATACTTTGAAAACTGGAACATCTTCCGCGACATCTCCATCGTCATCTTCTGCGTCCTGAGATTTTTCTCTTTCCGGTCTTTGAGAGTCCACGGAGAGACCCATGTCGATGAAGAACTCGCATTTGCGGCTTACATCCGTGAAAGAAAGAGACCGATCCGCTACGACCATGCTCTGTATAAACCTGAGTCAAAACCGCTCTATTCCTTCCTGAAGAGAGCCTTCGACATCCTGTTCTCCATCATCCTGATCATCGTTCTGTCTCCGCTCCTCCTGTTCGTTTTCATCGTCATTCTGGCTGATGACGGAGGCAATCCGATCTATACGCACGAGAGAGTCGGCAAAGACGGAGTCCGCTTCCCTATCTACAAATTCCGCAGCATGCGCATGGACGCCGGAAATCTGAAAGAACTGCTGAGTCCGGAACAGTATGATCAGTATCTGAAAGAATTCAAGGTCGAAAACGATCCCCGCATCACTCCGACCGGAGAATTCCTGCGCCGCAGCAGTCTCGACGAACTTCCTCAGCTTTTCAATATCCTCGCCGGATCGATGTCCTTTGTCGGACCGAGACCGATCCTGGAAGAAGAGGTATATCAGAACTACAAAAAGAAAGAGATCGCGCAGTTCCTGTCCGTACGTCCGGGTCTTACCGGTTTCTGGCAGGCCTACGCCCGCAATAATGCCGTATACGACGACCATAAACGTCAGGACATGGAACTCTTCTATGTCGAAAACCGTTCTCTGTGGTTCGATATCCGCATCCTCTTCAAGACCATCGGTTCCGTAATCAGCCAGAGAGGTGCCAACTGATGGATATCAAGCTGTATGTGGCCATGCATAAGAAGGCAGACGTCCCGAAGGATCCTCTCTATATCCCGATACAGGTCAATGCAGCAGACAGTGAAGCATTTTTGGAAACAAGGGACAATCAGGGAGACAACATCAGTTCTCTGAACGATGAATTCTCGGAACTGACGGCCCTGTACTATATCTATAAGAATACTTCTCACGATTATACCGGTCTCGTTCATTACCGGAGATATCTTTCGCTGAAAGGCGGTAAAGATCTCTCAGGGGCATTGACGGAAAAGGAAGCAGAAGAACTGCTGAAGAGATATAAGATCCTGCTTCCGAAGAAACGCCATTACTATATCGAAACGATCTATTCCCACTATGCCCACACTTTCACTCCCTCTCATCTCGATAGGACAAGAGAGATCATCAAAAAGATGCATCCGGATTCCCTGTCTTCTTTCGATGAAGTCATGAGAAGCAGAAGCGCCTACATGTTCAACATGTATCTGATGAGGAAGGACCTGCATGAGAACTACTGCAGCTGGCTCTTTCCGATCCTGTTTGAACTCAGGAAAGAGATCGATACTTCTTCGATGACTGCTTTTGAGAAACGTTACGCGGGAAGGATATCCGAACGTTTATTCAATGTCTGGCTCCTCGATCAGATGAAAAACGGCATCATAAAAAAGGAAGATCTTCATGAACTTCCTTATATCTATCTGGGAAAAGAGCCCTGGGGAAGAAAGATCATTTCCTTCCTGATGGCCAAATTCTTCCATAAACAATACAAAGAGAGTTTCTAGAACTCTCTTTTATTTCAGTTTATACAGACCCGGGAAAAGACAGACATTCTTTTCTTTCTTCAGGACATCTACCGTGATGCCGACTTTCTGTTTTCTGTGCAGGGCAAAACCGGCTCCTTCTCCCTTATCGACACAGCTGACGGTCCTGTCTTCGCTTCCCAGCCACAGCCGGACATCATTCGTTCCTTTCGGTATACCGAACAGGTAGTATTCTCCGGCTTCCAGATAAAAGTCATCCTTTTCTCTGTTGACCAGCGTGAAAGTGGTCTTTTTCTCTTCTTCCATATCTCCGGTGATGCGGACACTGCCGTCTCTCTTTTCTTCGAATACGAGACCGTTTCTTCTGATCTGTTCATCCTTATCTGCCCGGAAAACGATCCTTTCTTTATACTCCCTCAGCGTCTCTTCTTTTCCTTCGAGAAGATCATCCGCAAAAACAGAGAATGCTTCAGCGATGCGTTTATACGACACTTCCCGTAACGCCTGTTTTCTTCTCTGCTTCCGGAGCGTCTCCAGATGATCTCCCATAAGCCTGCAGTAATCCTCTACCGTCAGATACTTCTTTCCCGGATATTCTCTCAGTTTCTTCAGAACGGTCCCTTTTCCGTACTTATCTTCCAGATATTCCTGTATACGGGCGATCTGAGTATCGTTTTCTCCCTGATCGACATTCTGCCGGACGAGAGAAGAATTCTGAGAACCTTCCACCATGATGATCGGGATGTTCTCACTGGCCAATATTACCGGGATGTCGTGGACGATCTCATTCATCTTGAGCCAGATATCATCTGCCGTAGGACAGAGTTCTTTGATCTTTTCTTTATTGAAGATCTCTGCCGGAAGGATCTTCGGAGGATACAATGTGCCGGCTCCGGTCGTAGCCATAGCCTGAAGGGATTCTTCTCCCAGCGTTCCTTCGCATTCCTTGATCCAGAGATCATACGGGAAGATCTTCTCTTCATCCATCGTGATCACATGGACCCGTACGGCCGATATGGCATGAGGATGGTTCTCATATGATCTCATCAGTCTTTCGATGATATGTTCATCGTAATAGATATCATCATCAAAGGTGATGACCAGATCACGGTCATACTCCTGCAACGCATAAAAATATTTCTTATGAGAACGCAGATCATCGCACCAGCGTATCGTCAGTTTCTTTTCTTTTACCAGTTTCAGCAGTTCCTCCGGAAGTTCTTTCTCCTTCTTCGGGAACTGTTCCTCAGCCAGCCAGAGAAGCACCATATCCGGCTTTACCGTCTGTTTCAGTATCGTATCGATCGAGGAAGAGACCGTCTGTATACGGCCGGGATAAGTCGTCAGAGAAGCGATGATACGCGGAGAATGATATTTCGATATAATCTTATCCAGCAGTCCCATGTATCCTACTCCTCCTCTTCCTTCTTCAGGATCTCTTTCACGATCCTTTCGCAGTTTCTCTGATCGTGATACCTGAAGAATCTCTCCGATCTCTCTTCATATACCGGATCATTCCGGCAGTCTCTTTCCAATGCCGAGATGATCTCTTTTACCGTCGATTCATAATCGTAGCATACCGGTCCGAAACCGTCTTTTTCATAATCGTAGCTTCCTCTTCCGTAGATGTGTGTCGCAAAGAATTTCTCCCGGTCGAACTGAGCGTAGATGATCGGCTTCTTCAGATAAGCGACATCGAGAACAGCACTGGAATAGTCGCTGATGAAAAGAGATCCGGTATTGAAGAGATGGTTGTAGTCAGCGTTTTTCTCCGGCATTGTGATGATCTCATTCGGTACGAAATCAGAGGCGTTGTTTCTGTGCCCCGGATGGGCATAGAACTCTCCCCGGTATCCTTTTCTCTTCATGACTTCCAGGATCCTCTCATCACTGATGAGACTCTGATAGAACTGATAATACTCTGTTTCTTTAAAATGCGGATTTCTGGAGAATTCTCTTCCCGCATTCGCTTCATCCCCGGCTGCATACTGTCTCCAGGTAGGCAGGAAGACGACGAGCTTCTCCTTCTGATCCTGATGAAGCAGGTCATAGCGCGCCAGTCCCGTACATTTGACTTCTTCTTCCGTATAACCGTAGTTTCTCGTCAGGACATCCTGATACTCTCTGTCGGCTGCCGTCACCAGAAGATCGAAAAACTTCTGCATGCGGTGCAGACGTACCGAAGAATCTTCCAGAATGATCCCGTGCTTGAGATAGACATAGTTGTAGTCGCGGAGATCTTTGAGATATCTCAGATCCTCATTCAGCGGATATGGAAGAGAACGCGGAGAGAAAGATGTGGTCACGGAAGTGATCTCCGCTCTTGCGGCCAGCAGATACAGAGCCGTCTCTTCTTCAGCAGGATCGATGATCTTGCCGTACTGACGGATCCTTTCATACTCCCCTGTGATGTTTTTATCCAGCAGATATACGATTTCGTGCGTCTTCTTCAGTTCTCTGTTTCCGGAAGCATAGCGGAAGAACGCTTCGCCGTTGTCTCTTCCTCTGTAGACACGGTCTGCGACAATCCAGATCGGTCTTCTGTGATGTCTTTTGAACAAGAAGAACTTCTTTCTCAGTTCGACGAGGTCTTCTCTTCCTCTCCGTATGAGTTCTTCGCAGTATTCTTTTTCAGCTTTACGGTCCGCAAAGAACCCTGCCGGTTCGATGGTGACCGTATCTGCGGAAGGATGTTTCAGAAGAAAGTCTTTCAGGATGCAGTAGGTACCCGGGAATTCTTCTTCCTTTCCTCCCTGAAGTGCGGCTCTGTCGCGGAATGTCAGAGCTGCAGGCACCTCATTGTCTCCGTTCTTCAGGAAGAAATGAAGTTCGTCATTCTTTTTGACCCTGATGCTCATCTTGAAGATGGCTCCGGTATAGACTTCGGTGCCGTCTACTGCCCGGAGGTTCCAGAAAGGACGTACCGACAGCTTCCCTTCCTCGGTAATGCCGCTGCTGTTCCGTACACAGACCTTCCACATATCTCCCAATACATTGACATCGGTCAGGCCCTCGAAACACAGACGGTCCTTTCTGCGATAAAGAAAAACGATATCGGCCCGGTTGTATGCGAATGGATCATACACATCGTAATTATGGAAGAGGACTCTCTCCTTCTTCGGATCATAGGTGCATTCTTCCGTGATATCTCTCTGATATTTCATCTTCAGATAGAAGATCTGCCAGAGCTTGGAAGCATTCATCAGACCGCAGATCACGAGGTCATCGATCTTCTGCAGAAGAGCGGTCACTCTCTCATGAATGAGTTTTCCCGTCTCTTCGTCTGTCTTTTCGCCGGTGATATACCATCTCAGATCGTGGAGGACCATGTGCTGTATCCAAAGCTCGGTCTTTCCGTTCATCTTCTTCGTCAATTCCAGCAGAGAGAGATAGCGTTCCAGTTTCGGAAGGTATCCTTCCTTCTCGGGGATATGAAAGACTCCTCCCTCTTTAAGGACCCCTTCGGTATTCTTTTTCAGCTGTATCTCCGCTGCCGTCAGCGTTCCTTCCGGATCATTCTCATAGAAAGAGACCTCTTTCAGTGCTGCAGTCCTCAAGACGCAGTTGTAGAGTGAACGGTTTCCGAAGACTCTTTTCTTTGCGAGGTCGATGACGCAGGTCTCTTTGTATTTGTAGTTCTGAAGATCGGCCTTCCCTTCCGTGAATACCGGAAAGGATACGAGATCCGTTTCTTCGTGTGTATCGAGAAAAGATACAGCGTTCTTCAGGGTATTCTCTTTGAGCGTATCTCCGCTCCTCATATAGAACAGGTATGGAGTTTCGATCTCCATATGAGAAAGATCATCTTTGAAGAGGACCGTGCTTTCTTCAAGGACGCCCTGGTCTTTAAGAGAATCGAGTGTTATGTGTCTGTTTTCCGTGTTTCCGGTGATGATGATCGATAATTTTGCCATATACTCTTTTATTATAAGCGAAGATCCGCCATCCTGAACGGGCTGTCTTTTTCTGTTTTCCGAATAAAGATGGTAGAATAGAACTGCATCTCAGGAGGCAATATGGAAATAAACAGGAAATATAAGATCGCCGTGGCAGGTACGGGTTATGTCGGTCTCAGCATGGCAGTGCTGCTGGCAGGACAGAACCATGTAAAAGCGCTCGATATAGATAAACGAAAAGTGGATCTCATCAATCAGAAGATCTCTCCGATACAGGACAAAGAGATCGAAGAATATCTGAAGGAGAAAGAACTCGATCTCATCGCTTCAGCCGATCCGGAATATGCCTACGGAGACGCGGAATACGTCATCATCGCGACTCCGACGAACTACGATTCCGAACATGACTACTTCGATACCTCGGCTGTAGAATCAGTCATAAAACAGGTAAAAGAGATCAATCCGGATGCCTGTATCGTCATCAAATCGACGATCCCGGTAGGCTATACCGCTTCGATAAAGAAAAAACTGAGGTTTGATAATATCCTCTTCTCTCCGGAATTCCTCCGTGAAAGCAAAGCTCTCTATGATGAACTCTATCCTTCCCGCATCATCGTAGGTACGGATGAGGCACACAGGGAACAGTCAGAGGTGTTCGCGGAACTCTTGAAAAGAGCAGCTCTGAAGGAAGATGTGGAGGTCCTCATCATGGGCTATTCGGAAGCGGAAGCCGTGAAGCTGTTTGCGAATACCTATTTAGCTCTCAGAGTATCGTACTTCAATGAACTGGACACCTATGCAGAAGTGAAGGGACTCAATACCTCCGAGATCATCAAAGGAGTATGTCTCGATCCGCGTATCGGCAACTTCTACAACAATCCGTCTTTCGGTTATGGAGGCTACTGCCTGCCGAAAGATACGAAACAGCTGCTGGCAAACTATAAAGATGTGCCGGAGAATCTCATCAGAGCCATTGTAGAGGCCAACAGAACGAGAAAGACGTATATTGCGGATAAAGTCCTGGAGATCGCCAAAAACAACGCAGAGAACTCAAAATTGACGATAGGAGTCTATCGTTTGACGATGAAGACGGGATCCGACAACTTCCGTCAGTCTTCCATACAGGGTGTCATGAAGAGATTATCGGAGAGAGGAGCAGAGATCATTGTCTATGAACCGACGCTGAAGGATACGGAATTCTTCGGACACAAAATCGTAAACGACTTGTCAGAATTCAAGAAAGCATCCGATGCGATCATCGCCAACCGCTACGATGAGAAACTCGATGATGTATCCAACAAAGTATATACGAGAGATATCTTCCGAAGGGACTGATATCTCTTTTTTTATGCATGAATAAAGAGGACTGCCCTTAAGCAGTCCTCTTTCTGTAATGATAATGATGTTTGTCTTCTCTATTCCCCATATACATGGATATTGGCGATATCGGTATCAAAGATGAGGGATACGGATTCATCATCGATGAGTCCTGTTCCTCCGAGCACGACACCTTCATGGATGTTGTGGGAGGAAGTATAGTCTATTGCCTTCTGTCTCTTCCTGGAAGTGTTCTTTCCGTTGTCTGTTTCACTGATGGAGAGAAGCAGAGGACATCTGAAACGGTAAGCCAGCGTTCCTCCGGATAAGCCGTCCGGGAAGTTTTCTCCATAGGCCAGTACAGCTTTCTCTGCATCCAGGAAGAAACGTTCGGCGATCATACGGGAGGTATCGTATCGGTTGGATCCCGCAAGACGGTCAGCACCTTCCACATAAGTTCCATAGGCAGTCAGCTGGGAAGCGATATCTTTCGAGATGGCATTCGTTCCGCCGATGACAGTGAAATGGATGTCTCCGTTAAAGGAAGAGAGATACTCTTTCTGTTTATTGGATAATCCGGAGTCTTTATTGATCAGAAGGATCGGGATATCTACGGCAGAAGCAGACAGGGAATCCGCATAGGCGGTATCTACACCGTCCGCATTGAGACTCTTTCCGACACATACCAGCAGTTCTCCTCCATTGAAGCCTGCTTCTTTGAGTATTTCGAGATTGGTGTTGTATCGGCTGGAGCCCCATACTCTGTCTATCGTGAAGGAGCCATCGAGTCCTATGAGCCATTCATCGGCTACGGCAGAGGTTCCGCCTAAGACATATACAGTCCCGCCTGAAACGAGATTCTCATTGATGTAGTTCAGTACCTTGAGGCGGTCTTTATTTCTCTGTCTGATGAGAAGAACAGGAGCGTCGTTCTTATTGGCCAGATAGGATCCGGCTAAGGCATCCGCAAAGCTGTCGCCGCTGGTGAGGACTACGGAATCGAACTTGTCTTTATGAAGAAGTGTTTTGAGATATTCGGCAGACTGTATTGCCGTATCATATCTGTTTGAGCCAGCAATGCGGAGGATATCGGATTCGGAAGGAAGAGGAGTCTTCTGTACCGTCTTTATATCGGTATAGGAATTGCCATTGAAGAATACTGCAGCAGTATAGGTGATCTTCGTATCAGTTTCGGATACGGTTACTAATGCATTGACTGTTTCCGCATGAGAAGGATTGTTCAGGCAGGTGAAGAGTGCAGATGCAGTTGAGCGATCATCAGCCCAGGACCATACAGGATCGCCATAGTCATGACCTAATGCAGGAATGGTGACTTCTTTAGTATCAGAGTATTCTTTACCTTCAAAGGTTACTTTAGCTGTATAGACTGTCTTTCCTGCTTCTTCGCACCTAGGATCAGCAGTTTCAGAAGTAACTGTTGCGGTTACTGTTTCAACGTGAGAAGAGTCGCTCTTGCAGGTGAAGGTTGCAGTTGCAGAGGAATAATCATCTGCCCAGTTCCAGCCTGTAAGTTCATAATCATGTCCTAAGACAGGAATAGAGACTTCCTTAGTCTGAACTGTGAATGCAGGATTATTGAAGGATGCAGAAGTGTAAGTGCGTACTCCTTCCTTTTCACAGGTTGGATCTGCAGTTACTTCAGAGGTAGTTGTAACTGTTTCTGTCTCGATATGACTATTGTCGTTTTTGCAGACTCTTGAAGCAGTTACTGTCGAGTTATCTTCTGCCCATTCATAAGTTGGTTCAGCCCAGTCATGGCCTGTGGCAGGAATAGATACTTCCTTAGTATCGGAGTATTCCTTGCCTCCAAAGGTTACGATAGCTGTATAGACTGTCTTTCCTGCTTCTTCACACTTAGGATCCGTAGTAACAGAAGTAACTGTAGCGTTTACTGTTTCTGTATGAGTCTCGTCATTCTTACAGGTGAATACTGCAGAAGCTTCATAGTCTTCTGTCCATGTCCATACAGGATCGCCATAGTCATGACCCAAGGCAGGGATTGCTTCTGTCTTCGTCTGAGCTGTGAATGCGGTGTTCCTAAAGGAAGCAGAAATGTAAGTACGTACCCCTTCCTTTTCGCAGGTTGGATCTGCAGTTACTTCTGATGCAGTATTTACTGTTTCTGTTTCTATATGACTATTGTCATTCTTGCAGATTCTTTTAGCTGTTACAGAGGAATTGTCATCAGCCCATGTATAGGACGGTGCATCCCAATCATGGCTTAAGGCCAAGATTGCCGCTTCCTTAGTGTCAGTATAAGTATTTCCTTCAAAGGTTGCTGTTGCAGTATATACTGTCATTCCATCTTCTTCACACTTAGGATCGGTGGTTTCGAATGCAACAGTTGCGCTGACTGTTTCTACATGAGCTTCATCATTCTTGCAGGTGAAGATTGCTGATGCAGAGGAATAATCCTCAGCCCAAGTCCAGCTAGTTAATTCATAATCATGGCCTGTTGCAGGAATAGAGACTTCCTTAGTATCTGTATAAGTCTGTCCGTTGAAAGCTACGGAAGCTGTGTATACAGTCCTGCCCACAGTCTCACAAGTCGCAGAAGTTGTCTCTGAAACGACTGTCGCATCGAATGTCTGAACATCCCCGCACACTTCACAAGTGAATGTTGCAGAAGCGGCAGAGAAATCAGCTGTCCAGTTCCAGGACGGTTCACCATACTTGTGGCCTAAGGCAGGAATAGAGACTTCCTTAGTATCTGT
>JAZPYW010000128.1:0-4567 GCA_045544415.1 Erysipelotrichaceae bacterium | reverse complement strand
GGGACTTCAAAGGAAAGCGGATCTGGAGAAAGTCATCCCGGAAGAGCGAAGAGAGATCGAAGAAGACGAGAAGGCTCTGCGGGAAAAAGAAAAAGGATCTACGGAAAAGAAAACCCGGAAAGAGGGTCTGACAGGACAGATCCGGGAACTGAAAGAGAAACTGAAGTATGAACATAAGAGCGAAGCGCAGAAAGAGGAGAGAAGACTCGATTCTCTGCGGGAAGCCATCGAATCTGCTCAGAAGAAGGCCCGGGAAACGTATAAGAGATGCGGTGAAGAAGCAGCTGCCCTCAAGGGGAAGGTACACCAGATCGAAGAAGTCCTGAAGGGAAAAGAAGAGATCGATGTCCTCTTATGGAAAGAAAGGAAACAGAAGAAGACGGATGAGAAGGATGACCTGCAAAGACGCATGCAGGATGTCCATACGTTCTACAGCACCAATGTCTCGATACGAAGATCGATCCGGGAAAAGGAAAAGGAACTGAAGGATCTGGAAGAGAGAAACCGCATCGTGACGGTACTTTCCGATACCGCAAACGGATCACTGAAGGGGAAAGAGAAGATGCAGCTGGAGACTTATATCCAGACGACCTATTTCGACCGCATTCTCTATCGTGCCAACAGGAGACTCACGATCATGTCGAAGGGACAGTATGAGCTCGTACGGCGCAAAGAGGCCGAGAATCTAAGCAGTCAGAGCGGACTTGAACTGGATGTCATCGATCATGTGAACGGCAGCGAGAGAAGCGTCAAATCGCTCTCAGGAGGAGAATCCTTCCTGGCATCCTTATCGTTAGCTCTCGGTTTATCGGATGAGATACAGTCCTCTGCCGGAGGCATCCATATCGATTCGATGTTTGTAGATGAAGGATTCGGATCTCTCGATGAAGAATCGCTCCAGCAGGCACTAGCTGCCTTGAGCGGTCTGACCGGAGGAAGAAGACTTGTCGGTATCATCTCCCATGTGGAAGGACTGAAGGAACGTATCGATAAACAGATCATCGTGAAGAAGGAAAAGAGCGGAGAGAGTTCGGTGACTCTTCAGGTCTAGAGGACCTATAATAGAAGTGTTGGATCTTCGGGAGACATATTATGAATGATATTAGAGAAACGATGCAGGAGATGATCACCCGTCTGAATGAGGCTGCAGATGCCTACTATAACGGACAGGGTGAAAAGATGACGGACTATGAGTGGGATGCGCTTTTCGACCAGCTGAAAAAACTGGAAGAGGAAAGCGGCATCACGCTGCCGGATTCTCCTACTCAGAACGTTTCGGCAGATGATATACAGGGACAGAAGGAACCTCATGAATTCCCGGCTCTTTCCCTGGCCAAGACAAAGAAGGTCGCAGACCTCGTAAAATGGGCGGAAGGAAGAGAGATCTGGCTGTCCTGGAAGATGGACGGACTGACGCTCTGTGCGACCTACGACAACGGAAAACTGACGAGAGTCCTCACGAGAGGCGACGGCCACCGCGGCACGAACATCACTCATCTTTCCAAAGGGATCATCGGGATCCCGGAGACGATCCCCTACAAGGGACATTTAGTCGTACGGGGAGAAGCAGTCATCTCCTATCCGGACTTTGAGGAATTCAATCTGGAATCGGAAGAAGAATACGCCAATCCGCGGAATCTGGCAGCCGGTTCTCTGACTCTGAAAGACCTCGAAGAACTCAAGAAGAGACACATCCACTGGATCCCGTTCACACTGGTCTACTGTGATGATGAGATCCTCTCCTGGGGAGGAAGGATGGCCTTCTTAGAGGAACAGGGAATGAATACGGTAGACCGGGAAAAGATCACGGTACCGGATGAAGCACACCTTACGAGATCGATCGAGAACTGGACGAGAAAAGTCACGGAACGGATCTATCCGTATCCGGTAGACGGACTCGTCATCGCCTATGATGATACCGCCTATGCCGCCACAGGCTCGGTGACCGGACACCATGCGACGAGAGCCGGCTATGCGTTCAAGTGGCAGGATGAGGCAGCGGAATCGGTACTGACACAGATCGAATGGTCCTGCGCTGCTTCGACGATAACTCCGGTCGCTATCTTTGAGCCGGTCGCTCTGGAAGGAACGAGCGTGAAGAGAGCATCTCTATGCAACATCAGTGAATGTGAACGTCTGGGGATCGGTTCGGCAGGATCGAAGATCTCGGTCATCAAAGCCAACAAGATCATCCCGAAGGTCATAAAAGTCAGCGAGAAGGCAGGAGAACTCGTCATTCCGGATACCTGTCCGGTCTGCGGTGCTCCGACGAAGATCGCCGTATCGGAAGTCAGCGGTACGAAGACACTGAAGTGTACGAATCCTATTTGCCCGGCCAAGGAACTCAAGAAGTTCAAACGTTTCGTCTCGAAAGCCGGCATGGATATCGACGGCGTCAGCGAGATGACGCTGCGTACTTTCGTCGACAAGGGCTGGGTAAAGGAATATGCGGATATCTATAAGCTCAGCGAACATATCGATGAGATCCGGGAACTGGAAGGTTTCGGAGACAAGAGCGCCGAGAATATCGCCAAGGCGATCGAAAAGGCCAGGAACGTCGATGCGGCCAAGTTCCTCTTTGCGCTGAATATCCCGCTCGTAGGACCGGATGTCGCCAAGAGACTATTAGGTGCCTATCCGCTCAAAGAACTCGTAGAGACGGCGGAAACGACGCTCGATGCAGAGATCTTTGCGGGTGTAGACGGCATCGGACCGGAGAAATCTTCCTCCTTTGTGGAATGGTTCAAAGATGAACGGAACGCAGGTATCTATGACCGTCTCCTGCAGGAGATTACTGTACAGGAGAGCGAGAAGACCGAGACCGGAAACAAAGTCCAGGGACTCACCTTCGTCGTGACCGGCGATGTCCATATCTTCAAGAACCGGAACGAACTCAAAGCCTATATCGAATCGGAAGGCGGCAAGGTCACCGGTTCGGTATCCAAGTCTACTTCCTTCCTCATCAACAACGATCTCACTTCGACTTCCTCCAAGAATACGAAAGCCAAACAGCTGAATATCCCGATCATCTCGGAAGACGACTTCGTCGAACGTTTCGGAAAGGGAGAATAGAATGGCTCTCAAAGTCCTTTTGAAGTGCAGCGACGAATATGACGGCAATACTATCGGGGAAGAATACGACGAATACGTCCTCCTGGAAGGAGAAGCCGAAGAAGCCTACCGCAGAGCACTGCTGCTGAAGACCCCTTTAGAGAAAGAAGAAGCGCTGAGAAAGATACTGCGGGATACCGAAGAGCGCCTCAAAGAGGAAGACGGGGAAGAAGAATACCGCGTCCATGCACGCTACGAGCAGCCTGTCTATTCTCTGCTGAAAGAAGAGGATGCAGTGACTCTATTAAAAAAGATGCTGGATCGAAGCGATGGAGACTACTCGGAAGCACGGGGACTCATCGAGAGATACAGGGGAGAATATGAAGGAGGAGACCTTGGAGAACTGGCGGAAGATATCGCCGAAGAACTGGGTCTTGATGATTACGATCCCGAATACTGAAAGACCCCAGGGTCTTTTTTCTTTGAAGGGAATGCGGGTATAATACCTATTGAGGTCTGATCATGAAAGAAGCATACTACATCCACGGCAATACCGTGATCATCAATTATTCCAAGAAATACATCACCGGCAAATACGACATCCTGAAGACCGAAGTCTTCGACGGATTTCTGGACCGTTTCCTGGATCATCTGAAAGATACCCACGGGCATCATTATCAGCTGCTGAACCGCTATGGGAACGACCGCAATGAAGTCAAAAGCGAGATCCTGAAACTCCTCAGAAGCATCCTGATCGCCGACGAGAAAGAGATCCCGGAGATCACCGATGACCGGGAAGGACTTCTGGACATCGTTGAAGCCGGATATAATTACTGGCGAAGTTTTGAACGTTATTCCGTTCTCTATACATCCAATGAGGAAGGTTTCCAGATACAGAACTTCATCGATGCGGATTCGAGGGTCAATTCCCACGCACTGGAATTCTACCGGGAGATCGAACAGAAACTTCAGGGTTCGAATACCCGTGTCTTCCGTCAATTGAAGGCCGGTACGAATGCGGCAATGCTGCTGAGCTACTATGACTGGAAGATCCCGGAAGGATACGAAGAACTGAGGGGGATCCCGTTCATCAACGAGATCTTATTGCGCACTCCGCTCATCCTCCATCCTTCCCACAACAAACGCACAAACACCTTTAGCGAAGCTGATCACGATCTGATGAAGGACTTCGTAAAGGGGACAGAGGAATGGGTCTGCTTCCCGGCCAAGGTCGGAGAACTTCTGATCCTCTGCTACTTCCACAGAGACTATGTGACGAGTGCTGTCGGTATGGCCAACCTCTTTGAACTGGCCTCCAAACAGGAAGTACTGGAGAAGCGTCCGGATGCGATCCTTCTGTTCGGCAATAAAGACGGAAAGAAAGACACTTCTTTCTCCTATGACGAGAAAAACGATATCTGGACCGGAAAGAATTCGTCAGAACCGGAGATCGACTACTTCGGCTATACGAAGAAATCAGTGCTGACCCTGCACAATCTGGCGATGAAAGTCGGAG